>NZ_JAQREL010000011.1:0-155404 GCF_028599255.1 Pseudoalteromonas sp. Angola-7 | reverse complement strand
TGCTATGTTTATTCATGTTAGCCTCTGCTGTTTAGTTAATTGACAAACTAATTATGGCTCTGGCTTTGAATTAAGCTAACCCACGAAAAGCGGAGGCTAACACCGTGTGGGAGTCATTATGTCTATGAAAATGATCAAGTATAGGTAGCAGATGGCTATTAATCAGAAAGATATAAAGTTGTTATGGGGGCGGTCTGGAAATCGTTGTTCGATATGTAGGGTTGAACTAACCCAAGATAAAGCGGCAGTTACATCAGCATTTACTCTAGGAGAGCAAGCTCATATTGTTGGGGAAAAGACAAATGCAGCAAGAGGAACATCAAGCCTTACGTTGGATCAAAGAAATGGCTATCACAACTTAATTTTATTGTGTCCTAATCATCATACCGAGATTGACAAAAATGAGGATGATTGGCCTGTTGAAAAGCTGCATCTAATAAAATCTGAGCACGAATTATGGGTTAACGAAACGCTTAGTCAAACAGTAGATCAGTTCCAAATTGCAAAACAGGCATCTGTAACATCTATTATTGATGCCGCTGTTAAGTATTGCCGTTTAGGTAACTGGCAAGCGTGGACAAGCTTTGCCTTATCTCCAGATCCTAGGTGGCCTCGAGAACTTCCTGGTGATATCTTCGAATTTCGTCAAAAAGTAATTGCGGCTATCTGGCCAGAAGAATTCGAAGAACTAAAGCGATCTATAACAACTTTTTCAATTTTGTTAAATCTCGCATCTCAAAAATTTATGGAGCATTCCGAGCTTCATGGAGACACTTACTACCCACATAAATTTTATAAGGCGGGCGGCTGGAACGACAACTTCAATGAAGACCTAGAAAAGTACAACCAATGGATTAAGTCTTGCCGCGCTACGATTCACCAAGCCACAAAGGCAGCAAATTGGGTAGGTGATGTAGTGAGAAGAGATATTAATCCAATGTTTTTTGCTGAAACTGGTAAATTTCTCACTATGGAAGGTGACATTCTTGGGTTTGAAGCAAGACTCTTAGAATTTACTAATGAAGAGCGTCTGGCATTACCTGATGCGCTATTTTCATAACAAGCGCATGTTGTCGGACTGGTTTTCCGCTGTGCTCCAATCCAACCGCAAATGCGGGAGTTAGGTTCCTATGAGATTACTCACGATTCTTGCTGTTGGATTTTTAGTGCTGGGGTGTTCTGACGAGTATAATCCTTTCAAAAACAGGGTAGAAAAAAGAGCAGAAGGCTTTTTGTCGAAACATCATAGTAGCTTAGAGCATTTGATTAAGTTGGCTGAGAAAGGAAAATTTGAGCTTGTTCAGTGGATAGATGAAGATGATGGTAAAAACCTGCCGGTAAATGTCGTTTCAATAAAAGGGACTAAAAAGAAAGTAGAAGTTTCTGATGGCCGACTTGACGAATTCATTTCATTCGCTAAAAGTAAAGGAATCAAATTAATTTGGTTTCAGTACTTTGATGGTGTTTGGTTTGTCATGAAGGCATTTTCTTATGAAGACAGCGGAAAGCGTCGAGAAGGCTATTTTTCTTTTGGTAATCCATCAAAAACAAGAATTTGCCATTTCGGCGAAGAAAATATGGGGTTCGCTATGCTTAACGAAAGCGAAAAGAATTGGTTTATGATCAAATGTAACATCCCTAAAACCGGAACCTAACAAGTTGCCAAAGTTCGCCGCAAAAAGCGCGGCTGGGACAAATACTCACTGGGCTTCGCCCAACAACGTTCGCATTTGCCCCTTGGCAAAGCGTTAGCTGCTTTGAGGTCAATCATTAGTAAGGTGTCATAGTGAGAATTTTAGTAACAGGCTCTGCCGGTAGAGTCGGGCGTGCAATCTATATTAAATTAATGCGCACCCATGACGTGGTCGGGATTGATAAAACGCCTTGCTCAACAGCCGATTACATTGGTGATATTCTTGATAGTGATCTGATTGATCGGGCTCTTAAAAATGTTGATGTCATCATTCATACAGCGGCTCTTCACGCTCCACATGTTGGTTTAGTACCTGATTCAGAGTTTCAGTCTATCAACGTAGACGCGACCGAGAAACTCGCTCTGGCTGGATTAAAAGCAGGTATTAAGCACTTTATTTTTACCAGCACTACTGCATTGTACGGCTATGCTTCAACACCTAAAGGTATTGCAGGTTGGATAAATGAAGACGTCACACCTCAACCCAAGTCGATTTATCATAAAAGTAAAATTGCGGCTGAAGCTAAGCTAGAAGAAATTTCAAAGTTGTTTCAGCTTCCAGTTACTGTGCTGCAAATGTCGAGATGTTTTCCTGAACCTGCGGATTTAATGGCAGTATTTCGCCTTACTCGTGGCATAGATGCTCGTGATGTAGCAAACGCTCATTTATGTTCTGTGGAAAAACGCTTAAGTGGTTTTAATCGTTTTATAATCTCAGGCGCTACACCTTTTCAACTTTCTGATTGTGAAGCGCTATATACTGATGCTGCATCTGTCATCGAGCGTCAATGTCCAGACATCGCGCTAGCATTTAAACAAAGAGATTGGCAACTACCTCAAAGCTTAGATCGCGTATATGATTCATCATCTGCATGTGACAAATTAGGGTGGTCACCTATACATGGTTTTAAAAGCGTTTTGGAAATGTTAGATACTGAAATACCTGAAGTATTGCCAATTTTGAAACGCAGCTAACAAAGCAATTAAGAGTGATTCGGCATGGGCAGCGTTTTTACTATGCATTGCTTTTAACATTAGGCAAAGCGAGTTCGCCCTCAGTACACTCTTTTTTAAAAGTTTATTACTTTGTGCCTAAACTCGTTTGCAAGTTTAGTTTTTCGATAGCTGCCTGTATTAGCCCTTGTCCATCTTTTGTTCACTAAATGCTGGTGTTCATTTTTATTGAACGATATTAATTAGTGAACAGGTAAACTTAAATCCCTTACTGTAATTAGTGGAATAAGTACAAGCCTGATAAGTAACCTTTAGAGAGTTTATAACAGCTCTATTAAAATAAGCCCCTGTATTAAACGTAACGTTTAACACAGGGCTTTATAGTTTTAGGTTAACCTACTAAACACCGAACGCATTAAAACGAATACTGCAGCCTTAATGAGATAGCATTGCCCGATGTGATAGTACCGCCTGCTTCAAAGTAGACGGCTTTAATGTAGTCGGCCATAAACTTTATGTTTTTGTTTACGGTGTAGTTAACGCCGAGGGCGTAGGTTTTTGCGTCTTGGTTTTCTTGCTTGAGCTTAAGTAGACTGTAGCGGCCTGTAATTTCCCAGCCTGGCTCTGAGCTTGCGCCTAGTTTTGCGTTTTTATACTTACGGTATCCGCCTGATAGTTGATAACCAAATTGCAAATAGCCGCCTTCGTAATCATTGGTTGTATTTTCAATACTGGTTACTTGTGCTTGTTGCCACTCAGCCATCATGGTAAATCTATCTTTAAGCCATAGTAGCTCTACGCCTTGTTGCGAAAGGCTATCTGCATTAATTTTATCGCCTTCTATTAATGAGTCGGCGGTATACACTTCAAGAGGTTCATTTACTCTAAATTCGTTACCGTCGTACTGCCTCTCACTAAAGGCGATGCCTAGGTGTAAAAGGTTGGTATCTTGCTGCCACGGCACCCAAGCTACGCGCCCTGTAATAGCCGACGTTGCTTCGTCTTCGTCGGGCTCGTAATAACCTAACTGCCAATTTACTGAGGCTATGCCTCCCGATAGGCTAATACCTAAGCTGCGCCCTGGTGAAAACGCTTCGCTTATCATGCTGCGTTCGAGCATTAGCAATTTACGCGAGCTAGTTAGTTTTTCTAGGCCAAAACCTTCTTTTTGCTGGCCTATGGTTAAATCGGCATATTTCCAGCCAGAGTATTCTAGGTAGGCGTCTTTTATTTCGGTTTCGCCATCGGCAAAGCCAAGCTGAAATTTACTTTTCCAGTCTTTGCTTATGTCTGATTTAAAACTTAGGCGAGCGCGGCGTATTTCAGAGGTACTTTCTGAGCTGCTGCTGTCGTATTGCCCCTCTAACAAAGAGGTATCAAACTTGTTGTAGTCGAGCATGATATAGCCGCTTAGGTCTATATTGTCGTTAATTTTGGCAAAGCTTGCGTTACTAACAAGGCAAAGAGCTGAAAGTGCCGCATAAGTAATCGTTTGTTTAGAGGTCATGTTAGGCTGCCTTTGTTTGTTTTTCGGCTAAGTAACTTACTTTTAGTTGCGCTACGTCTCTTAAAAAGTCGATGTGTTCTATATCTACAGCAACTACGTTTAGCCCTGTGCGCTGTTTTAAATCATGGATGAGTGCGGCTTGGTTTTGCGGGGTTATGTTTTCTATGCGCTCGTAGCAAACGCTTTGTACTTCGTAGCGTTTTACAAATACGCTAGAGTCAATCAAAAAGGCAATTAAGCAAATTATGCCGTTAAGAATGCTTAGCTCAATTAAGCTCATTTGCCCTACAGAGGTCAGTAAAGCAATGGCAGTAACAAGGAATAAGTAAGTCATCTCTTTAATCGAAATAGACTCAGTGCGGTACCTTAGCATGGTAAATACAGCAAATAGGCCAAATGCAAATTCCATCGACATATCAACGCCGTGCAGCAAAAAGGTAATAATAAAAACGCCTACGCCAAATAAAATAAACGAGCCTGCCACCACTGCATTTTTACTTATGCGAAAGTAACAGCCATAGCAAAGTACAGCCAGCGATAGGATGTTTACTAAAAAACGGAAAAGAAAAATAAGATCTAATTTGGTCATTTTAATTATTCTCTAAAGGTAAAAGCGGGTTAGTGCAGTTAAGGTGTTTTAAACGGGCTAAAACAGGTTTAAAGCGGTTTACTTTTAATCGCTCGGGGTAGAGCAAAGCACAGCCAATGCAGTATTTACTAAACGAGGCAGGGAATATGTGGTGTTTGCTCATAAGTTTATAAAATGGCGAGCGTTTTGTTTTTTTACTTTGCTTAAGCTCGGCAATAAAAAAGCCTGGTAGAGTTATTTTGTTATCGCCTTTTGGGGTGTTGTACCACAGGTTAAAATCAAGCGTTAAGCGCTCGGCTTTTTCTTCGTTAGCTAGCGCTATGCGGTTATAGCCGCTTTGCTGGGTTACATTTAAATGTGCAAAGCTGTTTTTCATTTGCTCTTTAATAAACGCCGTGCTGTTAGCTTGCTCGTTGTTAGTTTGTGCGAGCTTTATACGTGTTTTTACGGTGCGGCTTTGGTTGTTTTTTAGTTTTACTTCTAGGTATTCGGTGGCGGTATCAACGTAGCGCCTTTGGCGTACTTTGTAGCGATTAAGCTTACCGTTATGGTGGGCTTTATATAAATCAAGTTCGGGCGTATCAAAGTATTGATTATAATAAGAGAATAAACGCTTACCTTGTATATCAAGTACCCGATACTGGCCTTGTATATGAGTAAGTAGCTCAGGTAAAAACGACAGTGGCAGCATAAACTTACTGTCTACACGGTTCATTAAATTAGCGTTATTAAGATCGTTTAATCCGTAACCTTCAAACGGAATAAGTAACTCGTTAATTAAGCTTGTTAATGAGTCATGCGCGTTTGACTCTTGAGGCTGAGCCTGCTTATTTTTAGTGTTTATAGCAGTAATTGCTACTGGTGAGATTGAAGTATCCTTTTCAAAAAGTTCATCCTTAAAACGTGCTTGAATTGTCATAATTTTCTCAGATTATTAAATTGCAAAGTAATAGAGTGCAGTGCCAGCGTGCTGACACCGCATCAAGGATGGGTTGTTTATCTAGAGCAAAATCCGCTGCCATCACCCGCTGAGGGCAATGTGCCATCAAGCTGCGCGGCCATATTTGCTACGCGGTACTCCATAAACGAGGTTAAGCCGTAAAACTGCCCCGTTGTAGAGGTTAGGTTTTGCTCAAAGTAGGTTGAGCCATAAAAGCTAGTTGGGTCGTTTTGTACGTGCTCACGAATTAAATCGGCTATTTCATTTACGCGTGCGTTAAATGTGTCGCTTGAAAGTGAGCCATTAATAAGCTGTGTTAAGTAACTGTGGTACGTATCGAGGTGGCTTTGCTCGGCAAATACATTAGCAATTAATGGGCGCTCGCTTAATGCCCCGCTTACTGGCTCATCAATGTAGAGCTCTCTTACATCTACGCTATTACAATCCATGTTAAAGGTGCCGAATGACTCGTTAAAATCCCACGGCAAAATGCTAAATACGCCATCGTCATCGTAAATATAATAGTTATGTGCAAGCGGGCCGTGGTAGCTATCTAAATTAGACAGTGAAGTGCTTACCGACATATAACGCAGCAGCGTGTCTATATCTATGGCGCTGGTTTCGCCTTTATCGAGCGATTCTACAAAGTTAATAAATGCGCCGTTATCTGTGGTGTCTTCGTTGGTTTGCAGGTTTATATCGGTGTAGCTTTGTATGTCGTCACCTAGCCATAATAAATCGCTGCCTGTGCCATCTGGCTTGTATAAATCGCCGTTACTGTTGGCAAAGTGTTTTTCTACAAATTCGCCGTCTACGGCTTCTACCATTAAATACAAACCAAATAGTTCGCCGTTTACATAAAAGTTAACGTAAGCATGCTCAGGCGTTGGCACGCCCATTTCATCCATAAGCTCGTAGGCGATTACTTCACGCATGTACGACGGGTCGTTAAACGAGTTTTGTAGTGTGAATTTTTTTAGCCCAAAAAACTTTTGCCCCGACACATATTCGTTAATATCAACCTTAAAGCTGTAACGGTCGCTGCTAGAGTTGGCAACGCTGCTTAAACTTGAGCCGCCTTTAGTGCGAATAGCCACGCTATCGAGTGTTACCCCATTAAAGGTAATAGCGGTTTCGTGGTACTGCTCATCAAGTGGGTTATCTAGAATGTCTTGCCAGTTTTCATCGGTAATTGTAATAGAAAGCGTATTAACGGCCGTAGGTGTAAAGGCGGTTGCAACTGTATTTTCACTACTTGGGGTAGGTGTTAAAAACGCATGAGTAAAGCCTGTACTGCTACTTAGGCCGTAACTAAAGCCTGTGGCTACATCACTTTCGTCCCAGTCAATATAGTCAATTACTTCATCGTTGAGTATTAAGCTTAGCTCGTCTTCTTTGCCTAGTTTAAACGGGACGTAGTAAGTGCCTGGGTCTTCATCGGTGGCATAAATAGTAATGTATTCACCTGCGTATAAATCTATGTCAGGCAGGGTTACGGGGTCTATGTCGTCGCTTTCATCAATAACTTGGTAGTTGGCTAAGTTAATTGTATTTTCGCTGTTGTTGTATAGCTCAAACCAGTCGTTGCCATCGTCTGCGGCGCTTGCCACTATTTCGTTAATAACGAGTGGCCCATGGGTTGCTTGGCTGTTTGAGCTAAGCTCTGTTGGAGTGAGTACCGCAGTTGCATCGCTGCCATCTGGGTAGCGGCCATAGCTGTAACCACTTAGCGCTTGGCCTTTATTCCACGATAACTGCTCTATAATTACATTGTTACTGTAAAGGCTGACGGTATCGCTTGCGCCTAATTTAAACGCTACGCTTGGCAGGTCGCCTAAATCATCGGTGCTTGCGTAAATGCGGTAAAACTCACCAGGCGATAACGTAATATCAGGTAGAGCAAATTGCTCGTTATTGTCATCACTTAGTGTGTAGTCGGCTAAAAAAACATCGCTACTGCTTGTTACATAAAGCTCTATCCAGTCCTCGCCGCCGCTGCTGTCTTTTGCTACTACTTCGTTTATACGCAGTGGGGCATCTTCAGCAATTAGCGTTGTAACAAGTGTAGAGGTATCGGCTGTTTGGTTAGCTGCGCCCTCTGTTGGCGTTAGTGTTTGCGCGGTGCCGGTGCCATCGGTATATAAGCCGTAACTAAAGCCTTCAGCGGCTTCGCCTTCTTCCCAATCAAGTACAGAGATAGCAGTGCCATCATCGTATAACGTAACCGCATCGTCGCTACCTAGTTTAAAGGTGACGTAATAGCCGTTGTCGGGCGCTGTGTCGGTTTCATCAATGGCTTGAATAACAATAAACTCACCTTGCGAAAGCGCTACTGCGGGTAAAGCTTGAGGCTCTCTGTCGGCGTTATCATCAACAAGCGAAAATACCGATAGGTCGGCTATATCTTCAGTGGCGTATAGCTCAATCCAGTCGTAGGTGGTATCGCTTGGGCTTGCGACAATTTCGTTAATAACTAAGCCCGTGGAGGTGGTTGTTGATGATGAGTCAGTTTGCTCTGTGCTGCTATCGGTTGTTTGCTCAGTACCGCCACAGCCATATAAAAATGTAGTAGAGGCGATAACTGAATAAAATATAAAAGGTTTTATATTCATGTATGCACGCTTATTATTTTATTAAAGTGGGCAAACTATAAAAATAGAAGGTGCAAACAATGTGTAAACATTCAGTAATATTCAGTATAGTGAGCTTAATTACTCACTTTAAAAGTTACTTTAACCTTATGTTTAAACAATTAATTTTATTGTGCGCGTTAAGCATGCCGCTTGTAAGTAATGCCGCTACTGCGCCATTTTCGGGCGATATTACAACTGATGTACTATTAAGCGATTACGATAAGTTTAATAAGCAGTACAACGCATTTACGCCAACCGAGCAAGATATAGCCTTAATGCAAAAGCTAGAAGGCAAGGCATTAGTTGTATTATTTGGCACTTGGTGTCACGACAGCCAACGCGAAGTACCAAAGCTTATTAAGTTACTTGATGCGTCTAAGGTAAAACTTGCAAGCGTTAAATATGTGGCCGTGGGTTACAACAAGCAAGACGACGCCGGAATAGCACTAGCGCACGGCTTGCAATACACCCCTACGTTTATAGTAAAAGACGAGGGTAAAGAGTTAGTACGAGTAATTGAAAAACCAACGGGTACATTGGCGCAAGACTTAACGCAGGGTTTGTGAATTCAGCTTGGGGGTATAAGAGCTTACGGATTTAGCTAATAGATTTATGGGTAGCTTGTGGGCTGTTATGAATGATCTCTTAAAATTACAATGCGTGAAGTCGGGTTTGATCCATTTGTTTTTTTCGTGATAGGTGTTATCTCGCGAACAAAAGAGAAGTTGAATATAGCAGGCATCGATTGGAAATTTGCTCGCTGGCATTAGTGCGCTATGTTAGAACCCTCTTAGTATGATATGTAGCCTATTGGTAATATTTAAAGTAAACTAGAATCACGGAACATTATTTTGGGGGCATTATGAAAGCTTTGTTAGGTAGTTTAGCTAAGAAAATTAAAGGCGATCCATTAGGGAGCGAACAGTTGAGAGCTTTTATTTCTAGTGGCTCAAAAGACAGTGAAGTTATTACTTTGTCAAATGGTAAGAAGTATCGTGTTTCTACTTCTCCTAAAGATAAAGCAGTGGCATGAATATAGCTTTTCCTGCTTTTTTTATTTTAGTATTAATAATTCCAGGTTTTATATTCCAAAACTCTTATGAAAAAGTAGAAAATACTAGCATAGAAAAAAAGCCATTTGATGTATCTTCATCTTTGGCTTTTTTTTATGCTTTAATTTTACATATTTTTCTAATTTATCTTTTAGTACCTTTATTTGGAAACGAAATTAATTATGAAATTTGCCTAAAATTATTAACGGGCTCTAAATCTGTGTCGGAATCTGATTTAAAAATTGTAAGTGCTAGTATCCCTAAAATCATTTTATATTTTTCAAGCTCATTTCTCCTTGCATATATTTTGGGAAAAATATTTCAAAAGCTAATTTTTCACTTTAACCCATACAAATCCTCAAGATATGCCTTCGATACTCCATGGTATTACGAATTAACAGGAAAATTATCTGAAACTCAGAATGCAGAGTTAATTAAGTTATCTTGTTTAGTAGAGTCTAAAAATATTTCCTTTTTATATTATGGTGTTCTTGAAGATTTTTACCTTGACTCTAGTGGGCAGTTAGATCGTGTTGTTTTATCCGATGCCATGAGAAGACCTATAGAGTTAGATAAGCCTTTATCTACAGATTCCTCAGTGGCTCGTTTTTACGAGATTAAAGGAGATCGACTTATTCTCAAGTATGAAGATATAAAAAATATTAATATTGAATATCTTTATATTATTGAAGAAGAGTAGACAACGACACAAATGCGATTTATATATCGTATTTAGACTTAATCACATAACCTCTATTCACTAAACAGGCTTTTTTCGAATGCTTGCGCAGCATGCGAAGACGGTCTGTCTTTATAATGCAGTTGATAAAGAGGGCGAGAGAGTTGCTCGTTATTTTTTTGGCTCAGGCGCGTTAATTTGCCTAACTGCACTAAATCTTCTGTGACTACGTTTGGCAATAAAGCGACCCCCATACCTTGAGCAACAGCCCTTGCTATGGCTTCGTTGCTGCCTAATTGCATACTTTGCTCAGCCTGTACGCCATGCTCTGCTAATAACTTTACAGACATTTCTAACGTGCCAGAGCCTGGCTCGCGTAATAGCCAAAACTGCTCGTTTAACCACGCTTTTAAGTCTTTAGTGGGCTTAAAGTTGCTCGGTATAACCACACTCATTAAATCATTTTGCCAGTGCTTACTAATAATGTGCGGCTCGGTAGGTGTACCTTCAACCAGTGCTAAATCGATAGTGCATTCTAGCAATGCGTGCTCAATTTGCGCGGTATTAGCCACTTGTACTTCTACTTTTATATGCGGGTACTGCGCACAAAATTTGGCTAAATAAGGGGGTAGCCAATAACTGGCAATGGTGGTGCTGGTGCCTATAACTAATGTACCGCGCTTAAGCCCTGTGCGCGATTTTATATCGTCAATGGCGGCTTTTTCGATAGCAAAAATACTGCGGGCGTGATCATACAAAGCTTGGCCGCCTTCGCTTAAGGTGAGCTTTTTACCCTTAGATGCACGTTCAATAAGTTGAATATTTAACTGATGCTCTAGCTCTTTTAGCGCTTTAGAAACAGCGGGCTGGCTTATAAAAAGCGCTTCGGCTGCGCCTGAAAAGCTACCTAATTTAGCCACTGTATAAAACACCCTAAGCGCATGTAAGTTCATTGTATAACCTTAAATTGCATAACTCTAAATTGTATAACTTTAAGTTATCAAATCATGATTTTAATATATTGGAGTTATATTTTGAGCTTTCTTACAATTAAGTCAACACATCAACTTGGTTTAAGTGAGGGAATATTATGCTTAGCGCTATTAAAAATAGTTTTCAGCCTATAGGTATTAATACTAAGCAATACGGCGATACGCGCTGGTGGTTAGGTATGCTGCTGGTGGTTGTGTTAGCGGGGGCATCTGTTGCATTAAGTAAGTTACCTATAATGCAAAGTGCGCAATTTAGCTCCTTAACAATTGGTATTGTGCTTGGCATTATTGTAGGCAACAGCGTGTTTGCGCACATTGCTACGCGTACAGATGTAGGCGTTGATTACGCTAAAAGTATATTACTCAAAGCGGGCGTTATTTTATTTGGGTTTAGAATTACTTTTGCGCAAGTAGCGGGTGTAGGCTGGCATGGCCTATTAACCGATGTGGTAATGCTGCTTGGTACGTTTATATTAGCAGTACAGCTAGGTAAGCGCGTTTTTAAGCTTGATGAACAAACAACCATACTAATAGGTGCGGGTAGCTCTATTTGTGGCGCCGCAGCGGTAATGGCAACTGAGCCAGTTATAAAAGCACAAGCGCATAAAGTATCGGTAGCGGTGGCAACGGTTGTGGTGTTTGGCACGTTAAGTATGTTTGCCTACCCAATTATGTTTGAATATATGGGTGTGAGTGAGCATGCGTACGGTATTTTTGTTGGTTCAACCATTCATGAAGTTGCGCAAGTGGTAGCAGCAGGGACTGCGGTAAGTGCCAATGCAGCCGACACCGCCGTGATAGAAAAAATGCTCCGTGTAATGATGCTTGCGCCATTTTTAGTGGGCTTATCGTTTTGGCAAAGTAAAAAGCATGCAAACATAAACGCACAGGGCGGCGAGCAAAACGCGGGTATTACAATCCCTTGGTTTGCGGTGTTATTTATAGTGGCAAGTGGCGTGCATTCGTTATCGGTTATTCCGCAAGGTACTACAAGCGCTATTATATGGTTTGATAATATACTACTTACCATTGCCATGGTCGCACTTGGGCTGCGTACACATGTTGGCGCTATTCGCCAAGCGGGTATAAAACCACTGTTATTAGCAGGTTGTTTATTTTTGTTTTTAACCTTAGCTGGCTTTGCCATTAATATAGGCATTGCGCAGCTGTTTTAAATATAACCTGGTGGAGGGAGATTGGCTTAAATAGGCCAATCTACTTCGTTTAAGTGATCGAGCTGCTGTGTTTTATTACTGTGCCCGTGCCATTTATTGGTATAAATACCATTTGGATCAAACTGCGCGGTTTGCTTTTGTATATTAAAGTGGCGGCCGCCACGCGGGTCAACCCCCACACCGGCTATGTACTGCCAGTTGCCCCAGTTTGCTGCTACATCGTAATCAATAAGTTGCTGCTCAAAATAGGCTGCGCCGTATCGCCAATCAAGGCCAAGCTCGTTTACTAAACAGCTTGCTGCAATTTGCCTTGCACGGTTTGAAATGTAACCCGTAGTGTTTAGTTCTTCCATAATGGCATTTACAAGCGGGTAAGGCGTTGTGCCGTTACACCAAGCAGCAAAGCGTGTAGGTGTAAAAGTAGTAAGCGGTTTAGTTTGTTTTTGCCCTTTAAAGCTAAACAGGCTGTTACCTGCTTTAAGTGCGTGCCATTTAAAATACTCTCGCCATAGCAATTCAAACTTAATCCAATAAGTAGACTCGTTTGCTGTATTGCATTGCTCGTAATTTTCTACGGCTTTGTAAACTTGTTTTGCACTTATACAGCCAAAGGCAAGCCAAGTACTAAATTTGGTGGTGTTGTTAAAGCCATCAAGTTCGTTGCGAGTCGTTTTATAAGTACTTGGCATTGCGCCTGCAAAGTATTGCTTTAAATGAGCTTGCGCACTTTTAAGCCCGCCATGCATTACGCCTTTATTTGTTATACGTTCTATAGGTTTTTTTGCACATAAAGTTATTGGCTTAGGGAGCAAACCGTTTGGCAAAGTTGTTGGTGTAATAGGGCTATTAGCGGCCTCTACCTTTTTACGAAACGGGGTAAAGTGTTTAGGTAATTCGCTTAAATCAAAGGGGAGGTCACTTTGCTTAAAGAGCGTGTCTTGCTGCGACCCTGTAAATTGTGTATTGGGGCAATGTGCTTTGAGTAAGCTTATTTTGCGTTGCTCGTACACGCCAAATTGTTCGCTGTATACAACTTCATCAATATTTTGCTCATTAATCCGCGCTTTTAAAAGCGATACGGGTTCGCCCTCAAGCACATGCAGGGTTTGCCCGCGCTCAATAAGTGCTTGTTGTAGTTCGTACAAGCTTTGCAATAAAAACTGCTGCTTATGTATGCCGTAAGGTTTTTGTTGATAGTTATTATTTTTAAACCAGTGCGGGTTAATAACAAATACAATATCAAGCGCGCATTGCTGCAACATAAGGTCACTAAAAATTGGGTTGTCGGTTAGGCGTAAATCGTTTTGTAGCCAATATAAAATGCGTTTGCTCATACTCATGCTCTGGTTTTTGTAATCATTAAGTTTACGAAGCAAAAGCGGCTAGGGATTAGTTTTGAGGTATTTAATGCGGTTTTGAAAAGGGCGATAAACTTACCGCCCTTTAGTGTTTAAAAGTCGTGTTTAAAAGTATTGTTTAAACTTACTGGTTTTTGCTCTGCTATCCAATCGTTTATAACGTCTTCAAGCACTGCCATAGGCAATGAGCCTTGGCCAATAACAGTGTCGTGAAAGCTGCGTATATCAAATTGAGCGCCGAGTTCTTCTTCGGCTTTTGTGCGCAGTTCGCGTATTTTTATTTCGCCCATTTTGTAAGAGAGCGCTTGGCCTGGCCATGAAATGTAACGATCTATCTGATCCTCCACCGCACTTTGTGGTAAAGCGGTGTGACTGGCTAAGTAATCAATTGCTTTTTGGCGGCTCCAACCAAAGGCATGAATGCCGGTATCAACCACTAAGCGTACTGCACGCCACATTTCGTAGCCTAAACGGCCAAAGTCGCTGTACGGGCTTTGATAAAAACCAGCTTCTTTACCTAAGCGTTCTGTGTATAGTGCCCAACCTTCGCCAAATGCAGAGTGGCTAAGTGTGCGTCTAAATTCGGGGACATTTAGCTCCATAGCAATGGCGTTTTGTAAATGGTGCCCGGGGATTGCTTCATGCAGGCTGAGTGCTTCTAAATTGTATAAAGGCTGCAGTTTAGGTGTTGAGGCTAAAAAATAAGTACCTGGTGAGCGGTTATCTGGCGGTGGCATATAAAACGCCCCACGACTTGCTGAGCCCTTAATAGTAAAGGTGTTACGCGGTAAGTGGCCAAAGTAAGTGGGCAATTTACCATACATTTTTTGCGTGATGAACGCGGTTTTTTCTAGCAAGTCTTGCGCGTCTTTTGCGTAAAATTGCTCATCGGTTGCTAAAAATTCTAAAAACTCGCTATAGGTGCCATCAAAGCCTACTTCATCAATAATATTTTGCATTTGCGCCTTAATACGCGCCACTTCTTTTAAGCCAAGTTCATGAATTTGCTTTGGTGTGGCGTTTGTTGTGGTGTAGTAATTAACCGTGTATTTGTAGTAATCAAGCCCGCCTTTAACGCTTGCTATGCCCGGCTGCGCTCTACAATGTGGCATATAGTCATTTTCAAAAAAGTCGTAAAAATGCTGATACGCAGGAATTACTTTATTTTTAATTACGGCTTGGGCTTTTTGTTTTAAGTTTGATTTTTGCGCTTTACTAAAGGTATTAGGTATACGCGTAAAGGGCTCGTAAAGGGCGCTGTTTTTGGGGTTGTTAACTATGTGCGCGCTAATGCTTTGGCTGTAATTTTCAAAGGTTTTACAGTAATGGGTAAAGCCTGTTTTTATACCTTCTTTCATTAAATCAATATTTTGCTGATTAAAGCGTGGGTAGTCGGCAAGGCTGATTAAAAATGCGTTGTAATCATCTGCTGTTAAAAAAGCCATATTAGCGGGCGCTTCTGCAAAGTAAGTATGCCAGCCACTTAAAAAATTAACCGGAAAATACTTATCTTGATAGAGGTAGCTTTGTTGCTCGGTTTCTCGCTCATATTTAAATAAGCGGTAGTTCATTAGTTGATCGTTGTTGAGCGTTTTTGGGTCAATACTGGCTAAGCTTTTTAGTACGCTGTTGTTATAAGCTTGGCGCTTAGCAATGGCTTGCTCGCTCCAATTCGGTAATGTGCCATTTGGTTTCCAACCGTCTGGATCGGTTCGAAAAAATATTTTTTCAGCTTTGGCGTTTTGCCAATGGTTATCAATAATGGTTTTTAAATCGCTGTTGCCGTCGGCAAGGCTTGGTAGAGAGGTGGCTGCTAGGCATATAGCTAAAATACGTTTTTTAAACATAGTCATCCGTTATTGGCGAGTTAGTTGTTATTAACCGCGCTTTTTTATTTTAATTTGTGCTCAATATAGTACCAAGTTAACTGAATCAATGCGCTCACTTTTACAGCCCATATTTAGTGGTTTTATTTTTGATTGAACAAATTTCACTGCATAACTGATTGGCGCACTAGTTTATTGTTTTATCAGCGTTTAGAATAATTAAAACTTATTATAAAAAATGACCGCCATGTTTAATAAAGTAATCGCCCTAATTGATGAAGCTAACAACCAAGACCCAAACACTGAGCAATTTAATGGGGAGAGTGTTCCAAAAGAGTATTTATACTCACAGCGAATGAGCGACATGCTTAGCCGTTTTAACCCCGATGCTGACGAGCTTATGCAAATTGCAGTGCGTGGGCAGCATATTCAGCGCTGGAAGTCGCCGCGTAGTGACTTTGCAATGAATAAGCAGGGCTATCATCAGTGGCGCAGTGCACTTTATATATTTCATGCAAGTAGTGTTGTAGCGCTTATGCAGCAAGCTGGGTACGGTGAGGCTGAGCAAAACAGAGTGTACGATGCAGTTGCTAAAAAGAATATTAAACGTAACCCCGACAGCCAATTAGTAGAAGATGTAGCTAGCCTTGTATTTATTGAGCATTACATGCTCGGGTTTGCTAATAGCAAGCCTGATTACGATGAGCTGAAATGGATAGGGATTATTCGCCGTACTTGGCAAAAAATGTCAGACGAAGCACATGAGTTTGTATTGGCTGGACATATTACATTGCCACCACCGCTTGTTGGGCTTATTCATAAAGCACTTGAGTAAAGTATTGTAAGTTAAGTATTAAAATAAAAGGATTTTAGAATGTTATGCCCACGCACAAATACCTCTCTTGAGCCGTTATTAATTGGCGGGATTACTGTTTACACGTCAGCACAAGGCGGCGTATTTTTTGATAACAGCCAAATTTTTAAGTTTAGCTCGCCTGAGTTAAAGCATGGCCAAGTGCTACTTAAGTACTTGGGTGAATATAGCGAGAGTGAATACGATGTATCGCAACGAATTAATTGCCCAAAGTGCAAAAAAGTGGTGATGATGCGCCGGTTTTTTTCACCGCTCAAAGTGGTTGAGATAGACGAGTGCCCAGGTTGCGCTGGCATATGGCTTGATAGCGGGGAGCTTGCAAAAATACACGAAAACCATTTAACCCCCAAAGAGCGAAAACTGTTAGCCCACGAAATGGCAACCAATCATGGGTTTATATCTATTAAGCCGCCAAAATCTAAGTATTACCCCAAAGCGCCTAAAAATAGCCAAGACACCACGGTTGAGCGGCTGGTGCAATTGGCATTACTTAATCTTTAATACCAAGCCTCAAAATAAATTACTCAATTAAGCTAATTGGTATAAAGCATAAAAAACGGCGTACTAAAAAGTACGCCGTTTTTTTTGAAATAAATTAATGCTTATGCAGTTTATTTATTACGGTTTTCTTTAGCAAAGGCACGAATTTTACGTTTTTGCGAAAGGGTTACTTTGTTAGTACGCCCTGCAAATGGGTTATCACCTTCTCTAAATTCAATTTTGATTGGGGTACCCATAATTTTAAGTGCTTTACGGTAGTAGTTCATCAGGTAGCGTTTGTAGCTATCTGGTAAATCGTGAACTTGGTTACCGTGAACTACAATACGTGGCGGGTTATAACCACCGGCATGCGCGTATTTAAGCTTAACACGACGACCACGAACAAGTGGCGGCTGGTGATCGGCCTGTGCCATGTCCATAATACGGCGTAGCATTGCGGTGCTAATACGTTTAGTTGCTGACTCGTACGCTTCATCAACCGATTCAAATAAGTGACCAACACCTGTACCATGAAGCGCAGATATAAAGTGTAAGCGTGCAAAGTCAATAAAACCTAAACGGCGATCAAGCTCTGTTTTAATACGGTCTTTAACGTAATCATCAAGCCCATCCCATTTGTTCACAGCAATAACTAATGAACGCCCTGAGTTAAGCGCAAAACCTAATAGACTTAAGTCTTGATCAGAAATACCATCGCGAGCATCAACAACAAGTAGTACAACGTTTGCATCTTCAATGGCTTGAAGCGTTTTAATTACTGAGAACTTTTCAACTACGTCGCTTACTTTTTTACGCTTACGAACTCCTGCGGTATCTATTAAAATATATTCTTTGTCGTTACGGGTCATCGGAATATAAATAGAGTCGCGGGTGGTGCCTGGCATATCGTATACAATTACGCGTTCTTCACCAAGTATACGGTTTGTAAGTGTAGACTTACCTACGTTAGGGCGACCAATAATAGCCAGTTTTACTGGTTTATCGGCAAACGCTTGATGGTCTGTATCGTCGCCTTCGGCTTCTTGATAAAGGTCGATTAATTCTTCGTCATCATCAGCAACGTCTTCGTCAAGCGCGGCAAGCTCTGCAATTACAGGTTGTAGCGTTTGTTCAAGCAACAGTGTTATACCACGGCCATGGGCTGCCGCGATATGATGTACTTCACCTAATGATAATTGGTAAAATTCAGCACAGTTTGAGTCGGCGTCAATGCCGTCTGTTTTGTTGGCAACCACAAAGCACTTTTTCTCTTGCTTTCGCAAGTGATTTGCAATGGCTTGGTCGGCTACGGTCATGCCTACGCGGGCATCAACTAAAAACAGCACAATATCGGCTTCTTCAATGGCGAGTAATGACTGATCAGCCATTTCGGTTTCGATGCCTTCTTCGGAGCCATCAATACCACCCGTGTCTACCACGATAAATTCATAGCCATCGTAATTAGCTTGGCCATATTTTCTATCTCGTGTTAAACCTGGAAAATCGGCTACGAGTGCATCACGAGTACGTGTTAAACGGTTAAATAATGTGGATTTGCCCACATTGGGTCGCCCAACTAGAGCGATCACGGGAAGCATAAACTACCTCTTTAAAAAACAACAAAAGGCTTCGCAGTGCGAAGCCTTACAAAAAACCTTTAAGTGTTAGCTAGTTAGTTCGGTATTGTAACCGCGCTGACTTCACCATCACGGGTGTATAAAATTAGCTTGTCGTCGGCTACAACTGGCTCTACAAAAAAGCCCGAGCTGTCAAATTCTTCACGAGATACTAACTCGCCAGTGTCTTTGTTTAACCAATGAAGGTTACCTTCTTGGTCACCTAAAGCTAAATGGCTACCTGCTACTGCAGGGCCTGTCAGGTACCAACCACGCAGAGCGGGTTGGCTCCAACGTTCAATACCTGAATTTTTATCTAATGCGTAAATTACGCCTTCGCTATCTACTAGGTAAATAGTTTGGGCATCCATCGCTATTTCGCGATAGCTGCTGTATTCACGTTTCCATACAACATTACCTGAGCGAATATCTACTGCTGCTAGGTTACCGTTATATGCAATAGCATATGCGTAAGGACCGCTAATAATAGGTTGCGTGTCTACATCCACTAAACGCTCAAATTCTGATGCGCCTTTAGCAACGGCAATTTCTGCGCTCCATGCTGAGTAGCCGCTTTCTGAAATAAGCACACTTAGTTTGCCTGTTTCTAGGCCCAGTAACACCCCACCGTTTGCTACAGTTGGCGAGCTTTGGCCACGTAATGTAAGCGGGGGGACTTCTTGCTCAAAGTTCCAGCGCTCTTCGCCTGTATCTGGGTGAAGTGCTAATAATTTACCCGAGCCTAAGTTTACAAAAATTAGGCCATCGCCTGCGGCTGGTTTAGACAGCGCTTCGCCAGGTACATTTTTACGCCATACTTCTTCACCGGTTTCACGGTCAAGCGCAATAATAAAGCCGTGCTCAGAGCCTACGTAAATTTTACCATAAGCTTGTAGTATACCGCCTGATAATTTTGCAGTGCCGTTATCTGACCATGGCCAAAACGATACGTCTTCACGTATGTCGGTTTCCCATAGTGTATCGCCATTAGTAAGCGACAGCGCTTCAATTTGGCCTTCGCGGCTGGCTACATAAATAGTGTCTTTGTAAACAGCAGGCGATAAGCGAGAAAAATAATGCTCTACACCACTGCCAACCGACTCTTGCCACACTACCTCTGTTTCAAACTGATTAACAATTTCAGGAAGTACTAACTCGTCTTCGTCATCACTTGATGAGCAACCCATAAGTGTTGCCATACATAGTGCGAGCGTTGCTGTTGTTATTTTTTTCATACCTAAAACCTTATGCCGCTGGGCTAGTTACTGCTAGGTCGTCTAATTTAATTTGTAATAAAGGGTTTGTTGCTGAGCCCGCTGCTTCAGCCGCTGCTTGGTATGCAGAGCGAGCTTGGTCTTTATTACCTTGCGCAATGTAAATATCGCCTTTAAGTTCTGCTACATTGGCGCTGTATGCCTCTGGTAGTGGCGAGTTTAAGGTGCTTAGAGCTTCGTCAAACTTACTTTGCGCAAGTTGAATACGGGCTAAACGCGTAATTGCGATGGCTTTAAGCTCTTCGCTTTGGGCGTTTGTAACAATCCAGCTTAGTTTTTCGCTAGCTAAGTCTAATTTTTTTGCATCAACAGCGTCTTTTGCCGCAACAAAAGCGGCTAAAGTTGCATAGCTTGTGTCTTGGTTGTTTTTAATGAATGTATCGGCCGCGCCAAGTACATCGTCACTTTGTACAAGTGTTGTATATTCGTCAGACGCTTGCTCAGCCGTTGTAATTTGGTTTTGGTTGTAGGCTTTCCAGCCGTATAATCCGCCTAAACCCACAATTACACCTAGCGCAAGTGAAATACCGTTTTCGCGAAAAAAGCGCTTAATGGCTTCTGCTTGTTGTTCTTCTGTTGAATAAATGTCCATTATTACCTCTTAAGTTAGCTTAGCTATTGATAAGCTCAGCTAATAGCGCTTTAGCTTGTTCTAATTCTAGTGTGACTTGCTCTTTACGTTCACGTAAATATTTGATGGTCACAACGCCTTTTTCTAATTCATCTTCGCCGATAATAACAGCCACTAGTGCATCGCTTTTATCAGCTCGTTTTAGTTGTTTTTTAAAGTTACCGCCGCCAGCATGCACCATAACGCGTAAACCTGGCACGTCGCTACGCAATTGAGCTGCAATGGCTGGGGCTTGAATGCTTGCTTTGTCGCCCATTGCCGCTAAATATACATCAGCATTGCGGCGAATGTCACCTACACACTCAAGTGCTTGGAGTAACAGCACTAAACGCTCTAGGCCCATTGCAAAACCTACCGCTGGGGTGGCTTTACCGCCAAGTTGCTCTACTAAGCCATCGTAGCGTCCGCCGGCACATACTGTACCTTGTGCGCCAAGGCTATCTGTTACCCATTCAAACACGGTGCGGTTATAGTAGTCTAAACCACGTACTAACTTTTCATTAACCGTGTATATGACGCCAGCTGCGTCTAAACGTTCACATAAATTTGCAAAATGTTCTTTTGATTCAGCATCTAAATGCTCAGACAATTTAGGTGCATCCACTAAGATTGCTTGCACGTCTGGATTTTTGCTATCAAGTACACGTAATGGGTTTGAATACATACGGCGTTTTGAGTCTTCGTCAAGCACGTCGGTATGTTGTTCAAGGTAGGCAACCAGTGCATCGCGGTAATCGGCGCGCGCTTCGTTAGATCCTAGCGAGTTAAGCTCTAAACGTACGTGCTCGCTAATGCCAAACGCTTTCCATAATTGGGCTGTTAATAAAATAACTTCTGCGTCTATGTCGGCTGTGGCAATACCAAATGTTTCTAAACCAAATTGGTGAAACTGACGGTAACGACCTTTTTGCGGGCGTTCATGGCGAAACATTGGGCCCATGTACCAGAGGCGTTGCTCTTGGTTGTACAGTAAACCATTTTGGTTACCTGCACGTACACATACTGCGGTGCCTTCTGGGCGAAGTGTTAGCAAATCGCCGTTACGATCGGCAAAAGTGTACATTTCTTTTTCTACTATATCGGTTACTTCACCAATAGAGCGTTTAAATAAATCGGTTGATTCTACAATAGGAAAACGAATTTCTTGATAACCGAACGATGCCACTGTCTCGCGTAAAATGTTTTCTACTTTCTGCCAAACTTGCGTGTCGCCCGGCAGACAATCGTTCATACCGCGAACTGCCTGAATTTGTTTTGCCACTGATAAATCCTAATTACTGTTTATGTGTAATAAAAAAATGCTTACACAACAAGAATGCTAAAAATTGACCTGACATTATAGCGTTTTAGCTATAAAGGTAAACGCCAAACACCGCTGTTTGGCGCTTTATGCGGTATTTATTCGACTATTTTAACGTCGATAGGTGTTTGCTGCTCTTTTTGAGCAATAAAGTCGCGCACGTAGCCTTCAAGTTGGTCAACAATGTTGTTGTTATCTATACGTACTTTTTGGCGTTCGCCGTTAATGTATAAACCTGAGCGACGATTTGCACCGGCTAGGCCAATATCACTTACTAGTGCTTCACCTGGGCCGTTAACGACACAACCAATTACTGAAACAGACATTGGCTCAACCACATCTTCAAGGCGTTCTTCAAGCTGGTTCATGGTGCTCACTACATCAAATTCTTGGCGTGAGCAGCTAGGGCAGGCAATAAAGTTAATACCGCGTGAGCGTATACGCAGCGATTTTAGAATATCAAAGCCTACTTTTATTTCTTGTACTGGATCGGCAGCAAGCGATACACGCAGCGTATCACCAATACCTTCAGCAAGTAGCATACCAAGGCCAACAGCTGATTTTACCGAACCTGAGCGCATGCCGCCAGCTTCAGTGATCCCTAAATGCAATGGCTGATCTATTTCTTTAGCCAGTAAACGATATGCGCCTACCGCTAAAAATACGTCTGACGCTTTTACGGATATTTTAAACTGATCAAAATCAAGGCGACGTAATATATCTACATGGCGCATTGCTGATTCGAGTAATGCCTCGGGTGTTGGCTCGCCGTATTTTTCTTGTAAGTCGCGCTCTAATGAGCCGCCATTTACACCAATACGAATAGGAATATTATGCTCGCGCGCTGAGTCTACAACAGCTCTAATGCGCTCTTCACTACCTATATTCCCTGGGTTTATGCGCAGGCAATCTACGCCGTATTTTGCCACTTTTAACGCTATGCGGTAATCAAAGTGAATATCGGCTACAAGCGGTATACTAACTTGCTCTTTTATACTTTTAAACGCTTCTGCAGCATCCATTGTTGGTACAGATACACGCACTATATCGGCGCCGGCATCTTGTATTGCTTGGATTTGCGCAACCGTGGCATCTATATCTAGGGTGTCGGTATTGGTCATCGACTGCACGGCAATAGGGGCTCCGTCACCAATAGGCACGTTGCCTACATTGATGCGGGTTGATTTTCTGCGTTTAATTGGAGATTCTGAAAACATAGCGACTACTCTGCTAATGGTAATTTAAATTTGGCTAAACGATTTTTAGGATAACCAGAGATATCAACTGGTTCGCCGTTTAGAGAAACACTAACTACGTCGTGCTTACCTAGCACAACTGAAAAAGGCGGGGTACCGCTTACAGCCATTTTATAGCCTGCTTTTTTTACGCCAAATGCAATGCGCTCACCCTCGCCATCGTGTATTTCTACCCAGCTCTCATCGTTAAACACCATGTTAATTGTACTGGTGTTACTTTGCGTGTCGGGCTCGTTAGTGGCTGCTTGGGTGTCAGCGGCAATAGGCGCCGTGGCATTAACGGCTTCACTTAAGGGGACTTGTTCAGCGCTTATAGGCATCACCGCCGGTGTGCGCTCAACAGCCTGCGTTGCTTGCATCTGTGAGGTGTTCTGACTTTCGTTATTTAGCGCGTTGTTAGTTTGCTGGTTATCTAAAATTGAATTTTCAATATTGATTGTGCTTGTTTGCTCATCGATAGGGGTGGCATTTTGCCAAAACCATAAGGCAGATGAGCCAATAACAATGGCTAAAATAATGTAGCTCACCAGCATTAGGCGGCTGTCGTGGGCTTCTTTTTCTGTGCGGCGCGAAAAGCTTTGCATGTTAGCCGGCTTTGTAGGCTCAGGCGGTGCAGGCAATCTAGCTAATATAGGGGCGCTATCGACGTGTAGTTCACGGCAATAGTTTTTAATGTAGCCTTTTACAAAGGTAATAGGGCCTAACGTTTGGTACTGATCGCTTTCTAAGCGTTGTAACTGAGAAATAGAAAGCTTAAGTGGGCCAGTAAGTGACTCTAAGCTTACATTAGCCTGCTCTCTGTGCGCTTTTAATAGTTGCCCAACACTTGGCTCATCGCTTTGTTGCGTAGTTTCTTCTGTCATAATAGGTACGAATTTGGATCCACTAGTAATAGTCTGTGCCCAGGTGTAAGTTCTATATCTGGGCTTAATTTATTCCATCGCATTAATTCATCAATTAATACATGCCGCTGGGTAGCTATGTCGTAAAGGGTATCGCCAGCTTTAATCTCGTAATAAATATTAGGATCGTTTAAATAAATTTTACTTCCGTTGATAACACGATCCGACTCCTTTAGACCATTCCACTGCAGGAGTTTTTGTAGTTTAACATTGTATCGCACTGAAATGCTAAATAGGTTTTCACCAAACTCAATAATATGAAAAGGCACCTTTAAGGGGGGGACTTTTGGATTAAGCATTGGTGGCACTTGTTTTACACTTGGTTGATAGTTTTTGAGTGTAATGTCTTGGTTGTAGCTGTATGAATTACCACTAAATACAGCACTGTCTTTTTTAGCCTCGTAAAATACAACCGCATTATTTAAGCCCGTATTCTGTGGGCCATTTGCAGCAGAACGTGCATTTTGTGGAGTATTAAAGTTAGCTTGTTTTGGTGCGCCAAATGAAATTATTTTTACTTCGTCATCCTCTTTAGCTGTTTGTGTAGCGGCAGTTTTTGGCGGCTCAGCTTTGGTTTTAGACGTGTGTTGCGCTGGGTGATCCGTTGTTAATGCCATAAGCACGGCTGCGGTATCTGTTTTAGACTCTGCAGGTGTAGGCTTGTTTACCTCTTGGGCAGGTTGTTCTTTGTTAATTTCAGGCATCTGGGCAGTATTTTTTACGGTTGGAGCCGCTGCCGCAGCTGGCACTACTGCTTTAGTTGTTGTAACTACTTTAGTTTGCGCGGGTTGTGGGGCTGGCGTGAGAGTGTTAGCGTCATCACTTTGCTCAGCTACGCTTTTTTGTTTGTTTACAGCGGCGATGGTTGCCTGCGCGCTTGGCGTCTCATTTAATACTGAGCTTGAAGGCTCAACCCCTGAGGAAATTAAGCTGGTCGAATTATCGGTAGTTGGGCGTTTTTTACGAATAATTTTAATTTGTGGTTGCTCAACACTAATTTGCTCTTCGCCGTACTGCTCTTGAAGCTCTTCAAGCTGCGCTTTACGGTATTTTTCGCGCAGTATTTCAAACTCAGTTTGTTTGGTACGATTATCGCGAATAGCATAGGCTTGCTTACTTGTCGGATAAGTTTGCATTATGGTGGCGGCAATTTTTTCTGCTTCTTCTATTCTGCCCATTCGCTGCTTAATTAAATAACCAAGCAATAAAGCCCGTGCAGAGACACGGCCGGTGTCGTCATGGCGCTTTAGTACTTCGCTGGCTTTATGCAAATCGCTTTTAGCATAAAAAAGGGCGGCTAAGCTTATTAGGGTCGATGTACGTTGCGAGCTGTGATTAAGTGCTTGTTTAAAGTAACTCTCTGCATTTTCAAAGTCGTTAAATTCAATGGCACATAATGCAAGGTTTTCGTAGCTTTCGGCAACGCGTATATAGCTTGGAATATCAATTGCTTTTAAAAACTGATCGGTTGCGCGATCATACTCTTCAATGCTACATAAAAACACACCGTAGTTATTAAGCGTATTCGGATCGTCAGGCTTAATTGCTAGTGCTTTTTGATAGGCTTTATCGGCACGCTCTTTTTCGCCTACTTGTTGGTAATAATAAGCAAGAGAGTAATGTACTTCAGGCAGATTAGGGGCAAATTCTATAGCTCGCTCAAGGTTGTACTTTGCTTGCGAGTTGTTGCCTGTTTCTAAATATTGTAAAGCGAGGGCGATACGAGTGCGTGCTGCGCCTGCATTATTGATTTTGTTTTCGACGACGGGTTTGTCACTGCCGTTATAACTACTTTCACTTACACATCCGCTAAGGGCTAGTGTTGAAAGTGTTAAAGCAAGTAAAGATCGCATTACCTTGTCTCTGTTTTTCTATCCATAGCGTCTATCTTACCTAAAACCCTTAGTGTTGCATCATTTATTTAAAAATAAACAACTTAACCACCCTGCATAAGCTATTTACGCAGGGTGGTTACAGATTACGCCTGCTGGATATTTACACTAATGGCGTTATCGTCGCGCATTTTCTTTTTCGCCATACGTTTAGTACGGTCAACAACATCGCCGGCTAATTGCCCACAGGCGGCGTCAATATCGTCACCACGAGTACGGCGCACAATACACGTAATACCCGCAGCTTGTAAAACCTTAGAAAAACGGTCAATACGGCTGTTGCTAGAGCGTGTGTATTCGTTACCCGGGAACGGGTTAAACGGAATAAGGTTAACTTTAGAAGGTGTACCTTTAAGCGTTTTAACCAGCTCATGGGCTTGGTCGGTGCTGTCGTTAACGCCATTTAGCATAACGTATTCAATGGTCACGTCTTTATTTGCTTTAGAGCCATCGATATAACGACGACACGCGGCTAAAAACTCTTCAATTGGGTACTTTTTATTAATTGGTACAAGTACGTCACGCAGAGCGTTATCGGGAGCGTGAAGTGAAATAGCAAGTGCTACGTCTATTTTTTCTTTTAATAAATCAAGCGCAGGTACAACCCCTGAGGTACTTAATGTGACGCGGCGCTTAGATAAGCCAAAGCCCCAGTCGTCCATCATAAGTTCCATCGCCGGCACTACGTTTTTAATATTAAGTAGAGGCTCGCCCATACCCATCATTACTACGTTGGTAACTGGGCGTTTTTCGCTATTGCCATCAAGGCCTATGTCTTTAGCTACACGCCAAACTTGGCCAATAATTTCAGACACTTTAAGGTTACGGTTAAAGCCTTGTTGCGCAGTTGAACAAAACGTACACTCAAGGGCACAACCCACTTGCGAAGATACACACAAAGTGGCGCGGTCTTTTTCTGGGATCCATACAGCTTCAACTTCTTGGCCGCCATCAAGCACTAATGCGTACTTAATTGTGCCGTCGCTTGCTTGCTGGCGAACAGAGATTTCTGGCGCAACAATTTCGCATTCGTTTTTAAGCTTTTCTTTAAGCTTTTTATTAACGTTGCTCATGTCGTCAAAGTTATCAACGCCAAAATGATAAATCCATTTCATCACCTGGTCGCCACGAAATGGCTTTTCACCGAATGATACAAATAGCTCGCGCATTGCATCTCGGTTTAAATCTAATAAGTTAATCTTTTTTTGCTCGGTCATGAAACAACCTCAATCGGTGACGGTGGAGATAAAATTTACAAGGGCGAATTGTACACAATTCACCCACTTTAATCATTAAGTAAAATATCAAAAATGCACTTAAGGATACTTTACGTAATGACTAAAAAAGGGCTCGAAAGCCCTTTTCTTACTTTGCATTACAGCGTTAACTGTAAAACTCGAATTAACGAGTACGTGGGCAAAGCTCTTCGTCAGCGAAGAAGTACGCGATTTCGCGAGCAGCAGATTCAACAGCGTCAGAACCGTGAACAGCGTTTTCGTCGATGCTATCAGCGTAGTCTGCACGTAAAGTACCTGCTAGTGCTTCAGCTGGGTTAGTAGCACCCATGATTTCGCGGTTTTTAAGAACAGCGTTTTCGCCTTCAAGAACGGTAACCATTACTGGACCAGATGTCATGAAAGATACTAAAGCACCGAAGAAAGGACGCTCGCTGTGCTCTGCGTAGAAACCTTCTGCTTTCTCTTTTGAAAGGTGAACCATTTTAGCTGCAACGATTTTAAGACCCGCAGTTTCGAAACGGTTGTAGATTGCGCCGATGTGGTTTTTTGCTACTGCATCAGGTTTTACGATTGAGAAAGTACGCTCTAAAGCCATCTTTATGCTCCAATAATTTTTAAATAAAAGTGTGAATATTTACGGGCGCGAATTATACGCGTTTTAATTGAAAAAACCTAATTTTATTAAAAACCAGTTTGGTTGCAGTTTTATGATCTTGATCAAAAGCACAATGTTTGGCGCATTTATAATGCCGCGCTTGTAAATTAATTAATCATGTAACCGACGTGTACTCGGTTAGCTGTATGGAGCGCATATGCCAGCTGTTTCTTCTGTAACTTCTTTTATTCCAGAACTGTTATCCCCTGCGGGGAGTTTAAAAAACATGCGCTACGCCTTTGCATATGGAGCTGATGCTGTTTACGCCGGCCAGCCTCGCTACAGTTTGCGGGTACGTAATAATGAGTTTGATTTAGAGACATTACAAATAGGGATTAATGAAGCCCATGCGCAAAATAAAAAGTTTTATGTGGTTTCAAATATTGCTCCGCATAACGCAAAGGTTAAATCGTATTTACGTGATATAGAACCAGTGATTGCTATGGGCCCCGATGCGCTGATTATGTCAGATCCTGGGCTCATTATGCTTGTTCGTGAAAAGTGGCCAGCTATGCCTATTCACCTATCGGTGCAAGCAAATGCAGTTAATTATGCAAGTGTTCAATTTTGGGCAAAACAAGGTATTGAGCGGGTTATTTTATCCCGCGAGCTCTCGCTTGAAGAAATAAAAGAAATACGTACGCTTTGCCCAGACACCGAACTTGAAGTATTTGTGCATGGTGCGCTGTGTATGGCGTATTCTGGGCGCTGTTTGCTCTCGGGTTATATTAACAAGCGCGACCCTAACCAAGGCACCTGCACGAATGCCTGCCGCTGGAATTACGATGTAAAACCAGGCGTTGAAAACGAAACGGGTGAGATGGTGCATAAAATTGATCCGAACCAAGTTATTCCTACTCTTGGTGAAGGTGCGTCAAGTAGCGAAGTATTTATGTTAGAGGAACAAGGTCGCCCTGGTGAGTATATGCCTGCATTTGAGGATGAACATGGTACGTATATTATGAATTCAAAAGATTTACGCGCCGTACAATACGTAGAGCAGTTAACAAAAATGGGTGTACATAGTTTAAAAATAGAAGGGCGGACAAAATCGTTTTATTACGTAGCGCGCACCGCGCAAGTATACCGTAAAGCCATAGATGATGCGGCATCGGGTAAACCATTCGATACTCACTTATTTAAAACACTTGAGAACTTAGCGCATAGAGGCTACACCGAAGGCTTTTTAAAGCGCCATGCCCACCAAGATTATCAAAACTATGAATACGGTCACTCTGTATCAACTAAGCAGCAATTTGTTGGGGAAGTAATAGGGCGCCATGCTGATGGTTTAGTTGAAATAGAGGTAAAAAATAAATTTTGCACAGGCCACTCACTTGAACTGATGACACCACAAGGGAACATTATTTTTGAACTTGAATACATGCAAAACAAAAAGGGCGAAAGTATTAGTGATGCAAAAGGCTCTGGGCATCACGTTAAAATTCGATTAGATACACGCATTAATTTAGAGCACGCAATATTAATGCGCAATTTAGATGAGCACCAAGATACCCGCAACCCCTATAAAAAAGTAGCAAGTGAGTAAGCGCTAGCATGGCACTATTTATAAATGACAAGTGCATTAACTGTGATGTATGTGTAGATGAGTGCCCCAACAGCGCGATTTTTATGGGAGAAGAAATCTACCAAATAGACCCAGATAAGTGCACTGAATGTGTGGGGCATTACGATAAACCAACGTGTGTCATAGTGTGCCCTATTAATTGCATTAAAAGCGATCCTTTAAATAGGGAGTCACTTGAGCAACTCGCACAAAAGTATGTAAACCTAGTTGAAAGTGAAGGCTGAGCACATAATAAGGAACATATGCTTACAAATTTAGCAAAAAATTAGCTTAAATTACTTATTAATTATCGCGTTATCATTAATACCTCCTATACTGGAAGTAACTTGATTTAGTGTTTTTTGGTAGGGAAATTAATGTTTTTTTCAAAAGGTAAGCAAAACGAAATAGCCGCTTTAAAAGCTCAGTTGTACCCTTTAGAGCAAGTGTGGGAAGGGCTTTACAAAGAAATGCTGGTACTTAATGTACTTTATGATGGGCGAATTTCGCATGCTAACGATAACTTTTTAAACGCATTAGGTTATAACGAAGATAATTTAACAAATAATCAGCTAGGCGATTTTATTGCTGATCAGTCGCGGTTATCACCTGAATACGAAGAACTTGAAAAAGCATTCCAAAAAGAAGGGCACTGGAGTGGGGCTATTGAATTTGTTCGCCAAGATGGCAATGCAGAGTGGCTAAGATTAATTGTGCACCCAGTGGTGGGTGAGCAAAATCAGTTATTATATTTTTCGGTGTTTGGCACCGTACTTACTAAAACCATTACAACCTCTCGTGAACAAAGCGACACAATAAAAGCGATTTATCGCTCTATGGCTGTGATTGAATTTGATTTACAGGGGCATGTGTTGACGGCAAACGATCAGTTTTTGTCAGCCATGGGGTACAGTGAATCAGAAATAATTGGCCAGCATCACCGGGTGTTTTGTGAAACCGAAGAAGCTAATTCGGCTGAATACCAACAGTTTTGGAGCAAGCTTAGGCAAGGCCAATTTATTGCTGACAGGTTTAAACGCATAGATAAATATGGCAATGTAATTTGGTTAGAAGCCACCTACAACCCTATTTCGAATGATGCGGATCAGCTTTATAAGGTAATGAAATTTGCCACCGTAATTACTGAGCAAGTAAACCGTGAAATTGCTATTTCGCAAGCAGCCGAAATAGCCTATGGCACCTCTACAGAAACAGATAAAACCGCAGAGCGTGGCAGCTGCGTATTACAAGAAACCGTATCTGTTATGAACGAGCTGGCTGTAAACATGGAGCAAGCAGCTAACGAAATTTCGGCGCTGGATCAACAATCTCAACAAATAGCCAGCATAGTACAAAGCATAAGTAGTATTGCCGAGCAAACCAACTTACTTGCACTCAATGCTGCAATAGAGGCTGCGCGTGCAGGAGAGCAAGGGCGCGGGTTTGCTGTGGTTGCTGATGAAGTAAGGCATTTAGCGTCAAGAACGTCAAAAGCAACAGAAGAAATTGTGGAAGTGGTGCAGCGTAATCAGTCACAAACTCAAAGTACGGTAGCGGTTATTGAGCAAGGCAAAGAAAAAGCAGAGCAAGGTTTAGCTCTTTCTAAAGAGTCGGGTGAGGTTATGGCAGAAATTCAAGATGGAGCCCAAAAAGTGGTTAATGCGGTGGGCCAATTTACCAGCCAATTAAACTCTAATAACTGATTGAGTAAATACGTTTAAACAACAAGCATAAAATAAAACCGCGAAAGCGGTTTTTTGCTTTAACAAGAATGCGTACCGGCACATATTAAGTAATTTGAACTGTGGGTAATAAACCTATCTCTGGCTAGAGAAAATAAATTTAACTATCACTGTAATTTAATTTGTTAGTAAGTCTCTTAACCGGAGTTTAGGTTAAGTAAAGCGGCGGGTAATATTTTTATAACAAGGGGTTATTTCCACTTTAGGTAGCATTAAAAATAGCTTAAAAACGGGCGCATAAACCCTAATAAGAATAAATAGTGAGGTGTGAGTTATTTTTTAACCACAGTTGAGACTAAATTAAGCCAAGCGTTAACAATACATTAAGTTTCGCCATGTAAACTTTGCAGCAATTTGCCATTACGTACTGCAATACGCTAATGGATCACTGATTTGCTTAGCCTAAGCAATTTAAATGGAATAGCTGTAAAAAATGATTAATTGCCTACGTCATTACCCTTTATCTAAAGTATACAAATCTTTATTTTGCGCATCACTTATTACCTCAAGCCCGTTTAGCTTAGCTGATGATGCTGCCTCACAAAACGCTAAAACACTGCTTAAAAAAAATATGGAAGTAATTGAGGTACGGGGCATACGCTCAAGCATGGCTGAGAACTTAGATGTTAAGCGTATGTCTGGCTCTGTGGTGGATGCAATTACGGCCGAAGATATTGGCAAATTTCCTGATAAAAATGTAGCGGATTCGTTGCAGCGAGTACCTGGCGTTGTTATTGAACGCGATGGCGGAGAAGGGGCATCGGTGAGTATTCGTGGTTTATCATCTGAGCTTACATTTACTCAGCTTAATGGCAATTTTATAGCCTCATCACCCGGGGAGCCTTCTCGCTCGTTCGATTACACTTTACTGCCTTCTGCCATGATAGAAAGCGTAGAAGTGTATAAATCGCCAGAAGCGCGTTTAGATGAAGGCGGCGTGGGCGGCACAGTATTAATGCATAGCCGCAAGCCTTTAAGCATGGAGGCAAACTCAGGTGTATTTAACGTTGAATCTACTTACGCCGATGTGACAAAAGAGTACGAGCCGCAATTTAGTGGCTTATATTCGTGGAAAAATGACGACGACACCTTTGGCGTATTAGTGGGTTATACCTATCAAGAGCGTACTAATCGCACTTTAACAGGCAGCACCGATGCAAATGTATGGCGTTACACGGGTGGCGGTCAACCTACTGATATTAATGGTAATGCCGTTGATAACAATAACGGGTGGGATACGATAAGTGATGCCAGCGGTAATCGTTATGATGGCGTGTGGTTTCCGCAAGTTGTACGTGGCTCTGTGCTTAATGAAAAACGTGAGCGTGAAGGTATTCAATTTAGTACACAATGGCGCCCAACTAATCGCTTAGAGCTAGGGTTTAACTACTTTGGTTTTACACTCGGGCAAGACAGAACCGAATCAGTCATTGATACTCCTGAGTGGTCACTCAATCCTGATTTTTTAACCGCAGTAAACTTGGATGAAACAGGCACCATTGCAACGGGTATGCAATACAATGCCAGTGCTAGCGGTGTTGAAAACGATATGCAATTTCCGTGGATGCGTGGCAGTTATGTACGAGAAGAGTCTACTTCCGATACTATCGATTTTAATTTAACCTATGAAGGCGATAGCTTTAAAGCCCGCTTTGTTATTGGTAACACTCAATCTGAGGGCGGCCCTGAAGAAAGCTGGGAAGCCGCTTATAAAAGCTCAAACGCCGGTGAAAACGAAACCGTTATTCAAAACGCATCGCAAAGCGCAGCGTGGTCTTTAAATGAAAATAATGTATCGCTGAGTATTGATCCCAACACATTAGCTAACTTGCAAAGTGGCTTGGGCGGCGGGCGTGATGCTGGTTCGTCAAATTCAAGCTTTGTGCGCAGCGAACTCGAAGAGGATTATTATCAAGCCGACATCGACTTTTATGTTGATTGGGGGTTTTTAAAAACGATTAGAACCGGGGCTAAATATCGCCATGCCAATTTACACCGCGAGACCGGTAATACGTTTTTTTTAGATCCTAACTTTGATATTGCTGCAGGTGAAGCGAGCGAGCAAGGTATAACGCAATTTGATAGCTACCAATGGAATGGCGGTATGCCACTTGCCGAGGATGTGTTTATTAATCAAACCAATATAGTTGGCGGGTTTAATATAAACCAAATGCCCAGCATAGATTGGGATAAATACCGAGATTTAGTAACCGATAACTACACGCCTTATACCCGCATAGAAGATAACTTTGTATACGATATTGAAGAAAAAATATCAGCGTTTTACATTCAAGGCGATTTTGAATTTAGTGAAGTAAGAGGTAATTTAGGTGTGCGCGTAGTACAAACTAAAACCTTAACCTCTTCTACCGATTTATATACTTATCAACTTGATCACACCAATGATGAAACAGGCGAGCCGGTAACTGGCGATGCGCGTTTTGTAGAAGACTATCAGTTGGTTACACAAAAAAATACCGATACACAAATTCTGCCAAGCTTTAACATAGCGTGGGATGCCACCGACGATTTAGTAATTAGAGGCGCTATTGCTAAAGTGATGGCGCGACCAGATTACAGCGATTTAGGCTCGCAGCAGCGTATTACGTTTGTATCAAATGAATGGGCAGAAGACAGAGCCGCATTCAACGAACTTGCAGGTTTTAGTGGTAGTGGCGGTAATAAAAATTTAAAACCTTTTGAATCAGTGCAGGCCGATTTATCTATTGAATATTATTACGCCGAGGGCTCTGCATTGGGGTTAGCGCTGTTTCATAAAAAGGTTGATAACTTTGTTGTGCCGCTGGTAATCGATATGCAGCAAGAGTTTGCAGGCAAAGAAAATATAGTAGACAGCGGTGTAATTACCGTTGCGCCATACAGCACAGTGGGCAATGGCACCGATGCGGTATCAAAAGGGGCTGAAGTATTTATTCAACATGCATTTGCAGGTGGTTTTGGCTTTTATGCTAATTACACCTATAACAAAACCAATAAAGCCGATGTGAGTGTAAATGGTGAAGAATTTGGCCAATCGCCATTAATTGGAAGCGCTAAATACCAATACAACACCTCCGCTTATTACGAAGGCGAGTACTTTACTCTTCGCGCGTCGTACAATAAACGCGGCGAAACAGTACTTGGCTTAAACAGCGGTTTAAATGTATACCAAGACCCTTACGAGCAAGTTGATGTAAATGCCGCCATTAATATATCTGATGGCTTAAGTTTAACAGCTTCTGTTATTAACTTAACTAAATCGGAAACTGTTACGCGTTTAGGTGATGATAGCGATGCGCGTTTATTAAGTTCAAGTTACTCAGGTAGGCGCTACTACGCGGGTATAAATTATAGTTTTTAAAGGAGCAACCTAAGCCCGTTATACTAGGCTTAGGTTGCCATTTTGCTATTCATTAATAGAACTATTGTCGGCAAAAATAGATCTGATTGGGCGCAGTATATTATCTAGCGTTTTAGAAAAATTACTCTGCTCTATGGTAACGCTCGAAGACCATGCCTCAGGCATGTTAAGGGCTCCAACAGCTTTCACCATACAGCGAATTTCGTCTCCAACAAATTCATTGGTCAATTCGAAGGTGTTTTTTACCGTGTACGTTAGTGGGTAACCACTTGCAAACCAGTAATAACGAACATCTTTAACGCCTTGAATGTTTGCTTGGCATTCAACTGTGTTTCCTGCAAGGGCATCCCCGACGATCTTTGGTCTCGCTAGAAATGGCTCTGGGAGCTTTTCGATTTCTGAGGTTTTTTGTAAAACCTCAATAAAATCAATGTTAAAGTTTTCTTGCTCTGTTGTTGGGTTACCATTATGTGATTTTAGAGCATAGTCTAATTGTATATCTAGCCTTTGTAAGTACGTTGCAGGGGTGGGGACACGCCCAACTTCTACCCACTTTTCATTACCTGAGTCATCACTAATAGTAACATTGATATACGTCATGTCAGTATCAACAATAAACTCCCAAGTGTGGTATTCGCCATCCCAAAACTCCATTCCACCTTCAATATTACTTTTTTGCTCTGTCAATTCCCCCCAATAAGCTTTGTAACTCTTATAACTTGAGGATTGCTTGGCAAAAATATTTTTTACAGCAGTATAATGATAATGTGAAGACAAGCCATTTAACCACTGACCATTAAGGCCGTCGAGTTCAAACCAGTCCACTTCAATACGGTTAGCAGTTCGCCAAAATAAAAAGTCAGGGTTGTACGACCAAAAAGCTGGGAATAACCCACCTGGTAAGTCACTTTGGGCTACTTTGGGAAGCATATACCGTATCCTAAATACTTTCGGCCCGCTCCAAGTGTAACCATGACCCAGATCATTTACACTGTAAAAAGCACTCCCTCTCCAACGGTCACTTTTTTTAATGAGCGCTAACGTTTGGATTTTGTCATCACTATCGTGAGGATAAGCGTTGTAGGTACGATTAGGAGCAATGAGCTGAGCGCTCGCACCGACTGCAGGATTAAAACCTGGGGCAGCCCATAGGTCGGCCTCGCCACTGGCACTATGTTTTACTCTATCATGACGAAAGTCATCATAAAATACTCTCTCAAACCCTTCAGGCACGACTCTTTCGTTACCACTATTTACCCGAACCTGTGAAGGACTAATTGATTTACCCCATTCAGTCCATTCCTGTTCATCATGGATATATCTATAAGGAAAATCTTCTTTATCCATAACCGGGCGAGTATCTTTGTACGGGTGGTCGTTTGGTAAATCAATTGGACTTAATTGGCTATTAGTCGAATCAGCGAGTGCAGCTGAGCGATGTGCAGCCCACCCTGTCATTTTACGAACCATTGCTTCTGAAGGTTCTGTTAAGCCAAAAGCTAAAGTGTCGTAAGCCCAAGCCATATTTCCGGTGCTCTTATCTCCAAGGTAGGAACTCGGCTCATATAGCCATTGTCCAGAAAATCGATCTGGTTGCTCAGTGTCAGTAGATAACGATACACCATTTACAGAAGCAAAAAGCTGTCCATATCGTATCCCTGTTACGACCACGTTCCATGTTTTACCGTCCGCGATAACTTCATTTTTGGTTGTAATAATACGCTTATCGAGCCCAAAACTATTTAATCCAACGTATTGAATATTCAACCCATTTGATTTGTCATACCAAATTTTGGGCGATGATTTATTCGATCCATTACCTTGATTTATATCTACAAGAGTTGTTTTTTCATCGTTGCCTGTCTCTGCATCAATTCTAAATACAAAAATACACCATCTATAATTCCACCTAGCATCACGCTGGCCAGGAACTGCAAAGTAGCTTCCCGTATTTTCTAAAAATTCAATCCCTTTTTTTGCGTCCGTTTTAACAGGCTGCAAAGCGTCTGTAGTTTGAGTTGCATTGGCAATAATTGTGCCCCGGGAAGAATGTTTGGGTAATTTACCTACTTGAGCATCCTCCTGAAAATACGCAGTCATAAGCCACTCTGGGAAAAGGTTTAGCGCCCAGGGTACTTTTTTCTCACTTGAAATTGCGCGCTCAGGAATGCGCATAGATAAGGGTAAACGCCCTTGAGTTTGTTCTAAAATAGTAACTTTTGAGTCATTATCAACATCATAGTTACCTTCAAGTTCGGGGTATTCATTAGCTAAAAAATTTAATAGCTGGTAGCGCTCTTGGTCACTGTATAAACCATCATTATTAGGGTCAAGGTTCATTTGGGTGCTTAGCGAGTTAAAGCTGAATATTAAACAGCAACTTAATACTAGAGCTAACTTCTTTTTTGGTTTCATAAGTAAATTTCCATATAAATTTAATTATCTAAATACTTAATGAGCTCACAAAAAGTTGTAAGCTTATTATAGAAAAATTTAATATTTACAGAATCAGGGTACGCTCTTTTGAAAATTTTGAGGCGCTTAGCTATGGAGGAGAGAGCAGCTGATTAATTACTCTCTTGCTATAAACTCTAGCGCAGGTATTTTGATAAATCTATTTATTTAATTGGCTTTAAAAAAAGCTTCATATAAAAATAAAGAGAAATTAAACATTTTTCGAATTCATAGTATTAAATAGCACTTTATTGAGTTTGATGAATTACATGAGCTACTTCATTTTATTTAAACTTTATTCACTGCTCGTATAGGGGTTGTTTCTTAATTACATGAATACTAATATGGTTTAATATTTGATGGATAAAAAGTTATTGGTTAATGAGTTACCAACCGTTTATAGATGATTCTGCTTCGCTAATCGAGTTTACGCGTGTGTATTTAGCGCTTTTTTATACGTTTGTGGCGGGGTTTTACACCGTTAGAATTATTTATAAAAATCGTTCAACGCCTGCGGGTGTTATTTTTCCTGGCGCTAAGTTTTGTACTAGCTGGTGGAATCATATGGCGTTTAAGTTTTTTAGAGCTGCTATATGGTTTGTGTGTGTGCTGCGTGTGTTTGTGCCTGCCACCGATAACTACTTAGGTATGTTTTATACCTTAAATGGGTGGCCGGGTGTTATGTTTGGCAATATTATGCTCACGGCGGGCTTTTTGCTCAGTATGGTTGTTCATTTTCATATGGCGTCACTTTGGCGCTCGGGTATAGACCCAAATGGGCCTCAAACACTTAAAACTACCGGGTTATATAGTTTTTCGCGCAACCCTATGTATGTCGGTGTGGCAACTGCTCAGCTGGGGTTCTTTTTAGCATTACCAAGCTTATTTAGCTTAATTTGCCTTGCTGTGGGCTTATATGCGCTTTATAAACAAATAGCCGTTGAAGAAGCGCATTTAGTCACGCGTTTTAATAATGACTACCTAAAATATAAGCAAACCGTACCGCGCTGGTTGTAGGTTATTCAACGGTTGCTTTTATTTGCAGATGGCTATTTATAAAATCTTGCTTTGAAAGCGGCTTAGAATATAAGTAGCCTTGAATGTAATCACAGCCCAGCGCGATTAATTGTGCTTGTTGGGTTGGTGTTTCTACCCCTTCGGCGACCACTTCTACCCCTAAGTTATGCGCCATAGTAATAATGGCTTTAATTAGCGCTATACTGCTGCTATTGGCTTCAATATTTTGTATAAACGATTGATCTATTTTAAGTATATCAATGTCTAACTGCTGCAAGTACGCAAGCGATGAGTACCCAACACCAAAATCATCAATGGCAATGTCTATATCAAGCGCATTAAGGCGTTTTAAATGATGCTGAATCGCGTTATCTGGGTCCATTAAGCTGTTTTCAGTTATCTCAATTAATATTGTATGAGGTGGCAAATTATAAAGTTTGCACGCCTCTACCCATTGGGTAACCCAAATACCGTCGCGATCAATTTCTAAAGGTGAGGTATTTACACTAATTTGCACCGGTGTATAGCTTAGTTTATTAAACTGCACCGCATCGCGAACAGCTTGCGATTTAACCCATTCGCCTAGCTCTTTTATCAAGCCATTTTGCTCTGCTATATCGATAAATTCGACAGGGCCAATAATGCCTCGCTCTGGGTGGTTCCAACGGATCAGCGCTTCTGCTTTTTTTAGCGTACGTGAATGGGGGTCCCATATTGGCTGATAGTAAAGTTCAAATTGGTTGTTATTTAAGCCAATGCGTATTTCTTCTATAAGGCGGCGCTTTTCAATCGCCAGTTCTTCCATTTCGTATGAGAAAAACTCAAACCTGTTTCGCCCCTTACTTTTTGACAAATACATCGCTTGGTCGGCTCGTTTAACTAAGGTTTCGACCGATATGCCATCATGCGGAAAAAACGCCACGCCTATACTCGCGGTTACCTGCACATGTTCGTTTTTTATGGTTATTGTTCGGGTCAGGCTTTTCATTACATCGTGTGCAATGTGCGAAACCGCTGTTGTATCACTTATTCCTTTGAGTATTAGGGTAAACTCATCACCGCCTAAGCGCGCCACTATGTCTTGCTGTTTTAAGCAGCGGCGAAGTCGCTTAGCCACTTCGTGAAGTAATAAATCACCAAAGTCGTGGCCTAAGCTATCGTTTACTTCTTTAAAGCCATCTAAATCAATAAATACCAAAGAAAATGGTTGTTCAGGTGTGCTTACAAGCTGTTGCAGGTGCTCATAAAAATAACGGCGGTTAGGTAGGTCGGTTAAGCCATCTTGATAGGCATATTGATGCAGCTGAACATTGGCATTTTCGAGCTCTTTTGTTCTGCGTTTTACTTGGTTTTCTAGCAGGTTGTCGCGCTGTTCTATAGTTTGCAGCATGGTATTAAAACAGCTTGTTAGCTTACCCACTTCGTCCTTTGAAAGCTCTTTAGCACGTAGGCTATAGTCGTTAGATGAGGTAATTTTCTCTGCTGTTTGTGCTAAATATAAAATGGGGTTTAAAAAACGTTTTCTGAGCATTAGCGATACAAGCAAACTTAAAATAAAGCTAAAAATCATTAATACAATAATAAACCGGCCATAAAAAGCGGCTCTGTCGTTTAGGTCACTGTCGTCGGCGCGCACAATCAGCGTACCGTAGCGTTGAGCGTCAATTGTTAATGGTGTTTTTACTTCTATTGTATGCGGGGCTGAGCTTTCTTGGCTGTATTTAGGCGATGTTACGCTTGCAAGTTGTTGGCTAAAATTGTTTATCACTTCTACCGATACAATATCGGAGCGCATTAATAACGGCTCAATCAGCTCTTTTATTGCGGCGGTGTCGTAAAATATTAAAGCAGTACTAATATTGGGGGCTAATATTTGCGAGAGTGATTTTAGGCTTTGTGTTTGTTCTTGTTTTGCGGTTTTTAGCTCATACGCGCTAAAAACAGCAGTAACGGTAGCGGTAGAAATAAGCGCAACACTCATTAAAATAAACAGCAGCTTTTTACTCATTGAGTTGAGTGAGAAGTAGTTTGTCATTATTTACCCCTCAACTACACGTGCTAGGCGCAGCACTTTTGAGCTCATAGTAATGCCTGCTTTTTTAAGCTTGCTTGGGGCAACTTCAAAGCGCACCTTACTACTTGAAAGGAAAAATCGAATATGCCCTTGTGCGGCTATAAAGCCATCTGTTTCGCCAACTATCATTGTATTTTTTAAATTAAGCGCGGGGTGGGCATCTAACCACATGTTATAGGTATTATCGGTAATAAATACTATATCACAGCCCTCAAGTGCAGTTGCCTCGAGGGGAGTTAGTTTATTTCGTAAGTGGCGTTTATGTACTTTTCTGTTTTCTAGGGCGGCATTTGCTATTGCTATAAATTGGCTGTCGGGGCTACAAATTAAAAAGTCGGAGCCGTTTTCGGGTGCAGATTGCCATTGCCCTAAGCGGGCAAAGTTATATAAAAAGCCTGCTTTAAGCACATATTCTTTTTGCACCGCAAACGCGCTTGAGCTTGTACAAAGCGCAAGGCAAAAAAATAGGTAAAGCAATCGATTTAAAGGCTTAAGCATTGGCTCTCTTAAAATGTTGCACTAACAGAAAACGTGACACACTCGTCTATGTAATTAGGAACCGTAAATGTTTCGCGAGTATTGGCGTATTCTATGTGTGAGCCTGCAAATAAATTTTTGCCTGATACTGCTGTGGCCCAGTTATTGTTTATTTTCCAGTTCCATGTAAGGTCTACAGCGGTGTAGTTATCTGTATTGTAAGTGCTTGAGTTTTCGGCTCTTAGCGTGGCAAAAATAGAATGCTGCTCACTTAATTGGTAATTCAGTTTAGTAAATAATTGTCTGTTTACTGAGTCGTAGCCAATAGTAGGGCGTGTTGCATTAGGTAAGTCGTAATCTATTTTTGTATAGCTGTAGCCAACTTCGCTGCTTAAGTTGTCCATTAGTTGCATCGAGAACAATAAATCACCGCCGGTTGTGGTGGTTTCACCTACCGAAACAAAGTCGTAATCTAAGCTTGTTGTTTGAAGCGCCGCAAATGCTTGTGACACTTCCCCGGCTAAGTAAAAGTTTAATGCAGGTATAAATTGTTCTACATGAGGGTTTAAACTAATTACGGCCACATCATCCGCTTGCGTATTAAATGCAGAAACATCTAAAGACCACTCCGCCTTTGATATACGGTAGCCTAGCTCGTACGAGATATAATTTTCGGCTTTTACGTTATCGTTACCATTTAAAAATGTAGCTATATGGTATTGATCTATTTCAGCAATACCCGACTGCATGCCAATAACGTCTGAGATTTTTTGGCCATTTACTCTAAAGTTATCGTTAAATTCAATTAGTGTAGGAATACGTACGCTTCGTGAAATTGAACCCCATGCTAGGTGCTCGCTATTTGGCTGATAGGTAAAGCGGGCAAGGGGTTGATTTTCCCAACCGGTTAAATCGTTATGCTCTATTTTTGTGCCTACAATGAGGTTTAACGTATCAGGAATAACACTGTATTGCGCTTGCAGCATAGCACCGTATTGATGAAGGTCTTCTAGGTCTTTATCGCTATTAATAAAAATGCTGTCTTGAAAAGAAATATCATTAAATCGATAATTAAGCCCCCAATCTACCTGGAGTGCTCCGGTAATAAAGTTCATTTGATAATCAACGTCAATCGATTCAAAATCTTCATTTATATAGGGTTGTTCACCATGTTGTTTAAGCCACGACATTTGCAGCATTTGGTTTGCATTATCTGAAAGGCGATGCTCAACACGGGTCATTAATCGCGTATCGCGCCTATCTGCAATAGTTGGAAATTGCTGACTGCGGTTAGACGCATCTACTACCCCAGTAAGGTTTTGGCCGTGCTCTGTGTGGGTATGATCCCCTTGCAGGAGGATTGACCACTCATCGCTTGGCGTAAAATCAGCTCTAAAGCCGCCAGCGTGCTGTTTAGTAAAGTCATTAGGTTTAATGCGGCTGCCTTTTTTAGATGGTGCGGTATTTTTAGTATTATAGTAGCCCCTGTAACTACCAATATCAGAAATATCACCACCATGGCGAAGGCTTATGTCGGCATTTATTTGATTACCTGTAATTGCTTTAGCGTAAGTGTTGCGTGTATCTAAGCTATTTTTAGTAATGATATTGATCACGCCGTTATTTGCGTTATTACCCCATAACAACCCGCCCTGACCACGAATAACCTCAATGCGTTCAATATCGTATAAAGGCACATGCAACGACTCCCAATACACAGCCGCAAATTTGGGGGTATATAGGCTTTGCCCATCTATCATTACTAATAATTTGCTGGAATACCGTGAAGCAACACCGCGTGCAGAAATAGCCCATTGATTGTTATCAAGTTGTCTTACGGTAAGGCCTGGCACCATTTTTAATGCCTCAGGAATAGAGGTAGCGCCCGAGCTTGTAATTTGCTCTTTGCTTAGCACATAAATAGAAGAGGCGGTGTTAAAGGCCGATTGTGCTCGTTTCATTGCAGAAGTTGCTTGAACATCCATTCCCATTAACGCGTCAAGGTCTAAGTCATCGTCGTTTAATGGTTCTGCAGCAAGTATTGGTGAGGCAATAATAAGTGAGCACAATAACTTTTTAGGTATTTTCACCTAGGTTTCTCCACAGGGATCAAAAATCAAAAACAGGATATATTTTTGTAAAACATTTGTTACCACAAAATATTAGCATACTTTATATTGCTAAAAGTACACTTTATTAGGCTAACTAGCATAAATTACTAAGTAGTAAGGACGTTTTAAAACTTAACGCTAAATTATTAAAGTTTTGTAGTTTTTAAATAAAATTAACAAATAAAGCCTCAAAATCAAGTAATAAGGCGTGTAAATTAGGCGCTGCTTGTAAATTCGCTTATCTAATTTAGCCCGCTGGCTACACCATTAATTATTAGATGGTTTGTAAAACGCAGCACACCTAAACACACGCATTAATAAGGTAAATTACTTATAGTTAGCTGGTTCATACAGGTAAAATAATTTACCCTAAGTGTATTAGTCACTTTTATATTATTTGTTTTTATGAGCCTTCTTTTTTCTATTGCGTTAGCAAGCCTTCCTGCTTTACCCGAACCCGTTGCAAACAATGCCGTAGCTAAGGTTACTGTTGAAAACCAACGCTATTTTTTGAGTTTTATGGGGCTTGGTAAAAACAAACAACACACAGATGTACACAATAAGGTATTTTCGCTAAAACTGGGCGATAGCGCTTGGCAGCAACAAGCGAGTGTGCCTTCAAGTTTGCCATTAAAGGGGCGCTTAGCCAGTACTGCTGTTGGCTTAGGTGAATACGCTTATATTTTTGGTGGTTATACGGTAGATAGCGATCATACTGAAATTTCAAGCCCCGATGTGTACCGTTTCGATATAAAAAGCAACACGTATAAACACCTTGCAAGCATGCCAGTACCGGTTGATGACAGCGTAGCGCTAAGCTACAAAGAGCGTTACATATACCTTATTAGCGGCTGGCATAACGATGGCAACGTAAATTTAGTACAAGTTTACGATACTAAAAACAATACATGGCAGCAGGCGTCGCCTTTTTTAGGTGAGCCAGTATTTGGCCAAGCGGCTGCTATTAGTGGTAATACTATTGTTATTTGCGATGGCGTTAAAACCCAAGCAAATCCAGATTCACGCCGCTCTTTTGCAGGTGTTGCGCAGTGTTTAAAAGGCACAATAAATGCCAACAACCCGCTAAAAATAGACTGGCGTACTTTGCCCCACCCTACGGGGGAGTCGCATTACCGTATGGCTGCTACTAGCTACAATAACAATATTTATATGCTGGGCGGCTCTAACAACCCCTATAACTATGATGGTATTGGCTACAATAAAAAGCCCGCTCCGGCGAGCAACCATGTGTGGCGTTTTGATATAAAGCAAAACACGTGGCAGGTATTACCTAATGTAGCTGTTGGCAGTATGGATCACCGCGGGCTACTTAAGCACAATGGGGCTTTATATCGTATTGGCGGCATGAATAATCAACAGCAAGTAATAAGCGATGTATTAGGGTACGAGGTAACACAGTGAATACACTTTATATTACCGGTGCAGGGGTAAGTGCTGCTAGTGGCATACCTACATTTAGAGGCGAAGATGGCTTTTGGACTATAGGCAGTAAGAACTATACGCCTATGGAAATGGCCACGCGTGCTATGTATCAAAACAATCCGCGCGAGTTTTTAGCTTGGTATTACAACCGTTTTGCTGCCTATCGTAACCATGGCCCTAATGAAGTACACCATTGGCTGAGCGATAAAAATTTAATAACCCAAAATATAGATGGTCTTGATGGCAAAGCCGGTAACAAAAATTACATTGCTATACACGGTAGGCTCGATCAAATGACGTTATTTCATGAGCAAGGCGAAGCCGTTAAACCGCTTATGACTCCGTGGGATAGTGTAGATGAAAGTCGCCTGCATGAGTCTCTTTTTGAGCTATTTAATATTCAAAACCAAACACCGGAGCTTAATCATTCGTTTAAGCCTTTTGTGTTGTTGTTCGATGAATTTTACACCGAGCTTTACAGAATAACCGAAGCACAACAGCGTATGCTCAACGCCGATAAAATTGTATTTATGGGCACCTCGTTTAGTGTAAATATCACCCAAATGGCATTAGAAGTAGCCCGTAATTACGACATACCTGTAGAAGTGGTAGACCCTAACCCTGTTCACATAATGCACAGCAATGTAACGTACAAAAAAATGAATGCATTAGAATACATCCAATCTAATTAGAAAGTGCTATATTTTGAAGAGATTGCTAATGTTTTCTTAAATATTACAATCTCTTTATATAATATTAACGAGTCAACAATGTTATTATTATCCTTATTATAACAATACTAAAGAGACTTGAATGAGCGACCTAACTGCAATAGCAAACTTGTCCATTTTACTTGTAGAGCCTTCAGAAGTTCAGCAAAAAATAATAATAAAATCGCTTGCAGAAAGTGGTGTTAAACAAGTAGAAACTGCGGCTACTCAAGCGCAGGTTTTATCGTTACTTGAAAGTTACCACCCAGACCTAGTAATAAGCTCGATGTACTTATCAGACGGCACAGCCGACTCATTATTGCAAAAAATAAGACTTAACCCCGCCACTGAACATCAACCTTTTATGCTTATATCGAGTGAGCGTAATAAAAAGTACCTTGAGCAACTACGCCAGTCGGGTGTGTTGGCTATTTTACCTAAGCCTTTTAGCGCAAAAGCCATTACTCGCGCACTCAAAGCAACTCTCGATATAATAAGCGAAGAAGAAGTAGATCTTGATCATTTTGATGTAACGCTACTTCGCGTACTTGTAGTAGACGACAGCCGCTTTGCTCGTAAACACATAATACGCGTGCTTGCTGGCATGGGGATCCCCGAACCGGTAGAAGCCGAAAACGGAAAAGAAGCCATAGCGCACCTTAGTGAGCAATCGTTCGATTTAATCGTTACCGATTACAACATGCCAGAAATGGATGGTCGCGAACTAACCGAAACTGTACGTGGCTCAAATGCTTACTCGCATATTCCTATTTTAATGGTGAGCTCAGAGGCAAACGACACTCACCTAGCTAATATTGCGCAAGCAGGAGTTGATGCTATTTGTGATAAACCGTTTGAACCGGCCACAGTGCGAGAATTACTTTATAAAATAATGTCTTAGTCTTTTATAAAATGGCTAACAACAGCGGTAGTTTAATACATAACTACCGCTGTTTTGGCTTATTGGCTTGGCACGTTATATAACTGAAACGCTACAACACATAAAATAACTACAATACAGCTATCAAATACGCGCCACCTAAATGGGGAGCTTAAAACCTTTTTTAATTTTGGCGCAAACAACACTAAGCTACTAAACCAAATAACAGAGGCCACACAAGCACCAATAGCAAAGTGCATAGGCGCGGGTTGTAATGCGCCAATGCTGCCAAGCAGCAATACGGTGTCTAAATAAACATGTGGATTTAGTAAGCTTATAGCAAAGGCCGCAAGGGCCGTTTTCCACCAGCTCACTTTTATTACCTGAGTTACTTTTAACCCCGATGTGCCTTTAATTGCGCTGCGCGCAGAGCCAAATGCTAAGTAAAGTAACATAGCTATACCGCCCCACGTTAACCACGGTAATAACCCCGGCAGCCATAGCTTTAACTCATTAGCGGCAAATACACCTACAATAATTAGCGTGGCGTCGCAAAGTATACAAACCGCAGCTAAAACAAAACGGTTAGCGCCCGCCATACATTGGCTTAAAATCCAAATATTTTGCGCCCCAATGGCAATAATTAAACTTAGCCCTAACATCACACCCGACAAAAACGACATACTTCTAATCCGCTAAAATAAAACCTGTTATCCAATGCCTTGCAGGGTAGGGGGGATTCTGTTACAAATCCAATGAATATATTTATTGTTATATGCGTAAAACTCATGATTGATTACCAGTTACTCAATGCGCTTAGTGCCGTTATAAGTGAAGGCGGATTTGAAAAAGCCTCAAAAAAATTATTTATTACCCAATCGGCGGTGAGTAGGCGTATTCATCAGCTAGAAGCCAAACTAGGCGAACCCGTATTAATAAGAACCCAGCCGCCATCGCCAACAGCATTAGGCAAGCGCTTACTTAATCATTTACAGCAAGTATTACAGCTAGAAGTGGCCCTTAATGTAGAGGCACTTAACGAGCACACAGATTTAAACACCCCGCTTAGCGTAAAGCTTGCTGCTAATGCGGATTCGCTTGCCACCTGGCTGCCCGAAGCACTCGCCGTATTAGATACAGAGCTTGCGTGCAAATTACGCTTTGAAGTCATTAGTGAAGATCAATCCATTGCCCATAAAAGAATGAAAGACGGCGAGGTTATGGTGTGTATTAGCTCATCCCCCGAGCCCGTTAATGGCGGCCTAGTTAGCCCACTTGGCGCCATACGCTACAAAGCCATTGCAAGCCCCGATTTTATAAAACAACATAAGCTTACTGAGCTTTCGCAATTAGCGCATTTACCTTGCTTGGTATTTAGTGAGTATGACAAGCTACAACACCAATTTTTAGAAGATATTAATGGCTCAGCCCCACTGTTTACCCATATTTACCCTTCGTCAGAGGGATTTAAACAAGCCATGATAGCAGGCCTAGGTTATGGGCTATTACCTACATTACAGCTAGGAGATTCGCTGATAAAAGGCGAGTTAGTCGATTTATTCCCAGAATATTATATTGATACACCTTTATACTGGCACTATTGGCAAACCGAAAGCCCGCAGCTTAAAACGTTGCGTAAGTTTGCATTACAAGTAGCAGGCAAACGGTTAGAGCCTATTAACCCATAAAGGCTAAGCCTGCGTCTATAACTGCCCTAATCTGTAAATAAGCAGTGCTGTTTTAGCGGTGTTTTTATTAAGTGAGGTTAAATCGGCGGTTTCGTTTTTAGTGTGTGCGCCACTGCCCATTAGGCCTAGGCCATCAAGCGCCATATCAACATGGTTTGCAGCAAACGAAATATCAGCCGCGCCGGCATTACGTGGGTTTGCAGTCTCCACTTTGTTATAGCCTAAGTCTTGGCTTGCTTGGCTATACAGTGCAAGCAGCTTTTTATTACCCTCGGTGAGCCCCATTGGTGGGTAGCCGTCTTCAAAAATAAGCTCAGCGTGGCTGCCATTTAAGCTTTTAGCCACTATTTGCTGCATCACTTTTTTAGCGCCTTCTACCTGCTTTGGCGAAAGCGCCCGTAAATCACCCGCTACATGGACGGTTTGCGCAATTACGTTACTTTTACCAAACGCAGTGGCTGACGAGTTAGCACTGTCGTAATCGGCATTTGTACCGCCTACAATAAGCCCCGGGTTAAAGGTTAAATTAGGTTGTGTAGCTAGTTGCTCTCTAAAGTTATTTAAAATACGCGACGCCTCGTAAATAGCGCCATAGCCCACATTGTCACTAAATATTTGCGATGAATGTGCGGCATTGGCCGTTACATTTAACGTCCAACCGGTATAACCACGGCGCGCCGCCATCGCGGTTTTAATATTGTTATCGCCGTTCTCAAAACCTAGCGCTACGTCAGCCCAAATTGCTGCATCAACAATCGCCTTTTTAGATAAACTAAGTGGACGACCGCTGCTTTCTTCATCGCCGGTAAGCAGTACTTTTACGCTTACGTTTTCAAGTAAATTAAGCGCTTGCAGGCTTTTAAGCGCGGTAATTATAATAGTGTTACCACCTTTCATGTCGGCTACACCTGGGCCACTGGCGGTGTGTTCATCAATTGGTTTATAGGTAGTAAAGTTATCGTGTTTAGCAAATACCGTATCTAGATGGCCGATCATCAGTATTTTTATTGCATCGGGGTTTTTACTTTTGTGCGCAGCTAATACATGCCCTGCGCGGTTAAAAGCGCTGCCATCTAGCCACTCAACCTTAAAACCAATGGCTTTTAGTTGCTCGCTTGCAAGCGCGCCCACCTTTTTTACGCCTTCAATATTTAGTGAACCGCTATTAATGTTTACCGCTTGTTCTATTTCTTTAAGCGCTTGCGGCATGTTCTGCTCAACTTGTTTTACTATTTCACGCTCGTTTTTATTAAGCGCCGCGTGGCTTGTAAACGGTAGGGTACTCGCAAGGGTAAAAATAAGTGCTTGGCTAAATTTTAAAAGTGACATAACAGCCTAATAATTGAAAAGTAGTTCAGCTAATATGAAGTAAAAATACAAAGGGTTCAATAGAAGTAGATTGTGATTCTTAACTAATTCCATAATAAACAATGAGTTAAAAGGTTAAGGGTTAATGTGTGTATGCGTTATTGATTTAAACACAGGTATTTAAAATATGATTTGTTAATTAATAATCAACTAGTACAACTACACAGCTATATGTCTGATATTACTGATCTCCACCATTTTGGGGTTTTGCTACATTTAGGAAAGGTAAGGTGAAGCTAACTATTTGTTTACAGGTATTTATTTTATAGCTAGGATGAAAATAGTATAAAATAGGGACATTCGTCGGCGTACTGTTTTTTATAATACGGCTCACCGAAAATACCTTTGCGGAATTCTAATTAATATTAGAGTCTCCACTCTGGGACTGAGTATTATCAACATTACCATTTACACTTTCATATACTTCAGTATTAAACCATGATGCAGTTTCTATTTCACAAACTTTAATAATTGTACTGATATCATTCTCACTAGAATGTAATGCATTATAGTCATTTGTAAATATGACCTTAAGCTCATTCGAGGAACGGTATCCAGATAATACTGGGACTATTGAGATTTCTTGGTTTGGCAAAGATGATTCATTAGGCTCACCCAGTTGGTTTACAATACCTACATAAACTTTTTTACTTTTTAGAGTAATTAAGATTGGCTTTAAGTTACTAAAACTATTATAAAATAAACTGTCAATCGGACTATCTTTCAGAATTTCGCCAAGATAAGAGATACTCTGCACTTTGTTTCCGTAGTATCTTTCTGAAAGTGCATCTAACGAAAATGTATAAAATTGAGCCAAACATGTACAGAAATATGAAAAAATTACAGTAAGGAAAGATATTACCAATAACCAAGTAAATTGAACCTCTGAAGTTGATATTTTCTCTTTGTTTAAATCTCTACTCTTAATAATATCTAACAACCAGGTTACTGGTTGAAATGAGTAATTTGCAATAGCAAAATCTTTCAATAAAAAACATAGCAATGAAGTAACTAAGAGGTATACAACACCGTGTTTGGCTGACTTCAAGTAAAGTAATTGACCGTCATATCGGTGGAGTTTTAGTTTTTCTTTGGGGTATCGTGATAAGTGAATAAAACCACTTATCAAAATTGGTAAAATAAGTAAGGCAAACAAAGCTTAACCTTACCTTTGAGCACCACGTAGGTTTTCCGCTTTAACAATACGAGAAGCAGCTTCTTTTAATGCTGTGAACTCTTGAGAAGAGGCTATTTCTTTACCATCAACTACTACAGTACCACGCCCAACAACTTGAGCACCTTTAATTGATGATTTATCAAAGTTATTAGCAATTTCTTTAGCATTATCAGATAATAAAAAGTCTAGGATGTTTTTTATACTCATGCGAATCCCCTTCATTTATGTTAGATAAGTAGAGCGTATAATCCTTGCTCTCCAGCTAACTATATAACTCATTCTAAAAAAAAGCTACTAAATAGCACTCAACCATTTACGTAAGCAAAACTTACAAAAATCGTGCCGCGATTCTATAGATTAGACTATTGCAAAGCAAACATAAATTCGCATACATTATAATGGCATGCTATATTTCGAACGATTTATTTTGCATGGAGTATCTATAAAGTAATGGAACACGTTGAACCGATTGAACAAAAATATCATCTAGGATTAGTCGATGAACTCGAATCGACTGATATATTTTTATATGCGGGCACAATTTCCTGTGAGGGATTCACAAAACTATCATCAGAGTTAGAAAAACGGAATATTGATGGTACAAAAGGCGATAAAGTTGTTCTAATTATTAATACTTTCGGTGGTGATCCCCATGCAGGTTATAAGATGGCAAGGTTACTACAGTATGAATATCAAAATTTAACAGTAGCAATTCCTGAAATGTGTAAAAGCGCAGGATCGTTAATAGCTATAGCAGCAAACGAAATAATTTATGGGCCTTTAGGGGAGCTCGGCCCTTTAGATATTCAAACTAGAAAAAGAGATGAAATGGGCGAGCAGAGCTCTACTTTGGATATATTTAAAGCTCTCGATAATTTACAGACTAGAGTAATTGAATCTTTTCGCCATTATGTTACAGACATCAAATATGGCAGTGGCTTAAATACTAAACTAGCATCGGATATCGCTTCAACTTTAAGTGAAAGCTTAATAAAACCTATTTCAGCGCAGATTGATCCTGTAAAATTGGGTGAGCAAAAAAGGGCGCTAAGTATAGCGTTTGAATATGCTGAGCGACTAAATCAAAAATCTAATAACCTTAAAGAAAGCTCATTGAATAAATTGATTGAGGGGTACCCAAGCCATAGCTTTGTAATTGATTATTATGAAGCGGTCCAACTATTTCATGAAGTAAGGAAAGTTAAAACTGAAGTTGAATATATATTAAATGGGTTAGCACTGAATACCATTCAAAAGTTACAACAAGAAATTCATGAGCAGTCATTCATTGCTTGCGACTTCACTAAGCTAGCGAAACAAGTATTACAACAACAAACTAATATTAATAACGAAGAAGATCCTAATAGCGACGAAACGGCATCTAACGAAGACGTCAAGAATATTTTAGACGCTGTGGGTACAGATTAGCTTTTAACCGTCAGGTTTAACGCCATTGGCATTAAACCTGAAAGCTCAAATTCAACCAATCATCGTTAATTAGTCGGCATTAAATATATCTCGCGCACGTTGTTGCGCTGGTTTGCTTCAATGGCAAATAGTACGGCGTCGGCCACATCTTGTGGGTCGAGTTTGTCGGGTTTTGCTTCATCAAAAAATGGAGTGTTTACCATGCCAGGGGCTATGGTGGTACAGCGGCCGTTCCATTCGCTCATTTCTTCAGCTAAGTTTTGCCCAAACCCGTAAGCAAACCATTTAGTTGCACCGTAAATAGAGCCTTTTATTGGCTTACGGCCAGCGGCTGAGCTGGTTAATATAAAGTGGCCTTTGTTTTGGCGTAAATGGGGCAGGGTTGCTTTTGCCGTCCACAGCAGGGCTTTAATGTTTACGTCTATCATGGTTGACCATTCATCGGGGTCGCCTTTTTCGGTGCCTGCGGTTGAAACGCCCATACCCGCGTTGGCAAATGCGGCATCTAGTCGGCCAAATTTTTTAAGCCCTTTTGTTACTACGTTCTCAAGTTCGGTAAAGTCGGTGGCATCTGCGGGTACACTCAGTGCGTTATCTTCACCTAATGACTCAACTAGTTCAGCTAATTTATCTTCACTTCTGGCGGTAAGAATGACTTTATGGCCGTTATTAACCAATGTTTTTGCACTCGCTTCACCTATGCCACTAGAGGCACCTGTAATTAGAACTACTTTTTCTTTCGCCATGATTATTTCTCCTATGTTTACATATTCAAAATGATAAGAACGGTTTAATTAATACGTGCTATTGACTGTACCAGTTCTGGGTTAACGGGGCTTGAATGCAGGTCACTTTACGAATAAATTATTTGGATGATGTTAGGTGAGTGGCTTTAATGGGTTTTTGCAAAGGTGGAGTGTTCGTTTTTGTTATACTTTTTATAAAAAAAGCGCACCTTAAAGTGCGCTATACGTTTATTGTGTTATGTCAAAGCTAACTGAAAGGTCCTCAGTTTGCGGTACACTAATTTGCTTAAGTTGATAAACAGTGAAATCAGTATCTTCTAGCTCTGCATCGTCTATATGTGCGGTGCACGTATAGCCAAGTTGGTAGTCTCCCGGTGTAATGAAAGCAAGCTCAAACTCATATTGGTTATCGTCTTGATCAAATACAACATTTGCGGTCGCAAGTGGAGCATCTTCTGGGGTTTGCTCATCTATTTCGTATATATCTTTAGGTGTTTGAGCATCTGATGAATATAAATATACGGCGTGTCCAAACGTTGAATCTGCAGCAGCAGTGGCGATATTGTCTGTTTCACAGTTATTAATAAGCGCTTGGCTTACTGTGCCTTCAATTTCTTGTGACTCAGAAAGATTTTGTAATCGTACGCCTCTAGGTTTTAAAAAGATCTCCTCATTATTTTGGGGATCGACCAGCGATTTTTTTAGGTCAAATTCTAAAACAAAGTCGTTATCAGTTTGGTTAAGTGTAAAGCCATCGAGTTGTATTTCGCCTACACCATCATTCCCTTTTCTTTTTACCACGAGCGGAGCAATGCTGTCGTCTTCGTATACTACGTGAGATGTAAAACTAAGGTTATTTGTATCGCCATTTATAACTTGAGCGCGGATCCACGAGTATTCGCCTGCTGGCACTTCTTGATCGTCAATCAGCTCAAAAACATCGTCCCCGGTGTAATCGAGCAAATTAACCATTTGTGGTTGAGATGCGTCAGCTTCACTTCGGGTTTCAAAACTAAATTCTTCATCGCCTTGTGTTTTAATAGTGATTGAATCAAACACGACGTTAACCGCTTTTAAACCACTAACCGGCGCATCTGACACACCAAGGCTAAAGGTTGACTTGTCGCTAGATTGTGGCGGTGTTGTGCCATTGTCATCACTTGAAGAGCCACACCCGGCTAATGCAAAAAGAACGGCGCTGCTGACTAATGTTGATTTAAAATTCATGATTTACTCCTTTAGTTTATAGAGCAGATTGTAGAAGGGCTAAGCTGAATTTAGATTGAACTGGTTTTTAGAATAGTTACTTGAAGTTAATCTTTATTTTACTTTGCGCATTTTTGAACAAAAGTATGTACGCCATAGGTTAACTAGTTTGTGAGCACTAAGGTTTTAAGTGTGAAAATTTAAGCGAAAAAAAGAAAAACTTTGCCCAATTAATTTGCTGATATAGGCACACCTTCCACTTATTTTAATGCTATCGCTTTAAAATTTTTACTATATACTCCCGCCACTTCTTTTGAAGTGTATAGATTTAATTCTTGCTGATAATCAGCCCATAGTTGGAATATGTATGAAAGATAAACTTATTGTGTTTTGGCAAAGCCATTCAGAAACAATTATCACTTTAGGTTACAAAGTGGTATTAGCTTTGGCTATTTTAGTTGCGAGCGCGCTTATTGCGCGTTCAGTAAAAAAAGCGATTAAAAATTCTAAGTCGCCATTAAAAAAAGTAGACGAAACGCTACTGCCGCTGTTATCGAGCATTGCGGGGTATTTAGTTTACATAATTGCTGGGCTGTTTATTTTAGATATTTTTGGCGTTAATACGGCAAGCTTAATAGCGCTAATGGGCGCGGCGGGTTTAGCGATTGGTTTAGCCCTTAAAAACACTTTAAGTAATATTGCAGCCGGCATTATGTTATTAATACTTAGGCCATTTAAAATAGGCGATTTTGTAGATGCGAGCGGTACGCTTGGCACAGTGAACGAAATAAACTTATTTACGACCATTTTTAAAACCACCGACGGCCTTTATATCGCATCGCCTAACGGTAAAGTGTGGGGCGGCAACATTAAAAACTTTACCCGTAACGGTAAAAGGCGCATGGATATAGTGGTGGGAATTTCGTACGCCGACTCTATTGATGTTGGCTTAAATGTACTTAAAGAAGTTGCCGAATCAGAAAGCCGATTACTTGCAGAGCCTGCGCCTAAAGTAATGGTTACTTCAATAGGCGAAAGCGCAGTAAATATTCAATTACGTGCATGGGCTGTAAATGGCGATTACTGGCAAACCGTGTGGGATTTAAATAAACGCGTTAAAGAGGCCATAGAAGGCGCGGGGCTGAGTATTCCGTTTCCGCAGCGAACGCTGCATATATCTGAGTCGATGGCATCGGCAATAACGGTTAATAACGGTAAATAAAACCTTTAAACTCTATTAGCACAAACACAAATAAAAATAGCGAGCCTTGGCTCGCTATTTTTGTATCAGCTTTTTGCTGACGAGTATTACCCTTCTAATTGAAAGTCGTATACCGAGCCTAAATTAAGCAGCTGGGTTAGTTCATCCAGTGCTTGGTAGCTTTCGGTGAGTAGGGCTGAATCGGCAAAGTCGCTTGCACCTAGCTTATCGCGGTAGTTACGCTTTGCCCAGTCACAAAGCTGAGTGTATTTATTATCGGTTAAAATAACCTCTGGGTTTACCGCAGCAAGTTCTTGCTCGTTAAGAGCTACACGTAAACGCAGGCAGGCAGGGCCGCCGCCATTTTGCATACTTTGGCGCAGGTCAAAAAACTGCACTTGGTTTACTGGGTTATCGGCTAAAATCATTTCTTCAATGTAGGCATTTACTGCGCTATTACGTTGACACTCTTGTGGCGCTACTAATAGCATTGAGCCATCATCTAGGCTTACTAATTGGCTATTAAATAAGTAACTGCTTACTGCATCGCTAATGCTTACTTTATCAGTAGGTACTTCAATTATGTATAGCTGTTTGTTGCCGGTGTAGGCATCGCGAATTTCTTGCAGGGCATCGTGTTGGTTTAAAAATGCTTGCTGGTGGCAAAGCAATACGTTTGCGTTACCTACTGCAATTACATCGTTATGAAACACGCCTTGATCTATAACATCTGGATTTTGCTGCAGTAAAATTTGGCTCGATTCTCTTAAATTATGTAATCGGCAAATGGCTTCTGAGGCTTCTAGTGTTTGCCTTGCAGGAAACTTAGCCGGTTTTGGTAACTGGCTGTTAAAGGCACTTGCGCCAAATACGAACATTTCTAGGCCTTGCTCGCCGTGGCTGTCGCAAAGTCGGGTGTGGTTAGCCGCGCCTTCGTCGCCAAAAAAGCCCTGATCGGGTAAATGCGTGTGATGTGTAAAGTAGCTATCGTTATTAAACATGGCTTTTAGTAAGCGGGTAGTTGTAGCAGGCTCTAGCGAGCGGTGAAACTTATTGTTTAAATTAGCTGAGGTAAAGTGCACTTTGCCATCGAGGGTGTCTGGCGATGGAGAAACAGTAGCGGCATTGGCAGTCCACATTGCAGAGGCCGAATAACACGCGCGCAATAAAATAGGGTCGGCTTTAAATGCTTTATGAATAACTTGCGAGTCGTTGCCGGTAAAACCTAGGCGACGTAGTACGTTTAAATCGGGGCGTGCGTGGGGCGCAAACACACCTTGTGTTAGGCCTTTGTCGTGCATGGCTTTCATTTTTTCAAGGCCCTGTAACACAGCTTCTTGAGGGTTTGAAAAATTTGCCGCATTATTTAACGAGGCAACGTTACCATACGATAAACCCGCATAGTTGTGAGTAGGGCCAACTAAGCCATCAAAATTTACTTCTAAGGCGTGCATACACGTTCCAATCATATTGTTTTTAGTTACTTAACAATACAACGCAATGGCCGCGCTTGCAAAGCCTATAAATACGAAATTTATCGGCTGTAAACGCGCTCTTTGTCGCACGTGGTATGGGTATTGCTCGGATCGTTTACCTGCCATACGCTAATGTCTAAACGCCATAGTAGGTAAAGGGTGTGGTATAGGTTAGCCATGGTATTTTCCTTGAAAGTTTCACTGAACACATCTGTACTGTGGAAGAATTATGCCAACTGTTAATTGAATATTTTATGAATACAAATCAGATATTTATTAAAACACTAAAAATAACTTTTGAGCGCTTAGCACCATTTTGGGGCTAAAAGGCTTAAAAGTTGCACCAAAAAGCCACGCAGCGGGTGCGTGGCGTATGGTTTATACGCTGTATTTAGCGCCCTACTTTACCCTTTACTAGTGGGTCGAACGACAGCACACTAAATTTTCCTTGGCTGGCGTTTTTACCGTTATTTAATACTGGCGAGCGATGTAACTCATCTACGGTAAAATATATTTTATGATCGGCGCCATAACTAAAGCCATCAGGCCAGCTTAAGCGCTCGTCTTTAAATAATACGTGGTATTTACCGCTTGGTTTTACTACACCAATTGCGCCGTTGGTTATGTCGGTAACATACACATTGCCGCCGCCATCAACAATAATGCCATCTGAAATTGGTTTAGTGCCGTAACGCGTTACTTTACTTTCAAGGGCGCTTGCGCTCAGGCTTTTATTATTAATATCGCTTGTGGCAACACGATAAACCGATGTGCCAGACATAGAGCCAAAGTAAAGCCACTGTTCGCTTGGGTCGAGTGTGATTGGGTTTACCCCTAAACGTGCTGGTTGGCCGCCTAGTTTCATGGTGCGCCCTTCAATGACCATGTCGATGTTTTCGGCTGTGGTGTATGGGCTATTTTGTAATACTCTGCGCGCCTCACCTGTTTTTAAATTTACGGTAATAATAGCGGCTTGGCTGCCTTGTGCGGTGTCGGCAATGTATACAACGCCGTGTTTATTATCGATAACTAAATCGTTTAAAAACGAGGTGTCGGTAATGGTGGGTTTAGCTAAATAAATTATTTTATGCAGCTGCTCTTTGTTGGTATCCCAACCGACTAAACGCCCAGCATGATCAGGGCCTGATGTATCAAGCATCCATAACACGCCATCGGCAGATACATTTATGCCAAGTACATCGTAAAAGCCTTTGCCGTTTTTATACGCGTATGCCCATTCTTCATTAGGGTAGGGTTTGGTGGTGCCATCGCTTAATAGCTCCATAATTTTTTGTTTTTGGCCGTAAAAACCATGTACCGATAAAAACTTACGACCCGATGGCGTAATAGCAATATTACCCGGTGGGTGCTGCGCGTCGAAAGTAGCAACTGTTTTTAAATCGGTGTGCGTAGGTTGGGTATTAGCAAATGCACTGCTGGTTAAAAATGCGGTGCTGCAGGCTGCTGCTAAAAGTATTTTTTTAATCTGGTTCATGCTTAAAAGCCTTCTAGAACAAGTTTACCGCGTGCGGTGTGCGATTCTAAAATTTGATGTGCTTTATATAAATTAGCGGCGTTTATTAACCCTAAATTTTGCCCAAGCGTGGTTTTAAGTATACCTGAGTCTATCAGCTCGCTAATTTCATTAAGTAAGGTGTGCTGCGCTGTTATATCGGCGGTAGTAAATAGCGAGCGGGTAAACATAAACTCCCAATGCACCGATATACATTTACGCTTAAACTTTAAAATATCGAACGATGAAGGGTCATCTATTAGCGCAAATTTACCTTGCGGTTTAATACACTCAACTATTTGATCTTGGTATTGGTCGGTATGGGTTAAGCTAATAACGTAATCAAACTCAGCTAAACCAAGCTCTATGCGCTGCTCGTTTAAATTTTTAGTATGATCGAGCACATAATCCGCTCCTAACTCTTTAAGCCAGGTTACGCTTTGCTCGCGTGATGCAGTACCTACCACCTTTAGCCCCGTAATCTGCTTGGCAAGCTGTACTAAAATAGATCCAACGCCACCTGCGGCGCCAATAACTAAAATAGATTGCTGAGTATTTTGCTTATTTTTAGGCACTTGTAAGCGCTCAAACAGCATTTCGTAGGCGGTAATACTGGTTAGCGGCAGCGCTGCGGCTTGTGCGTCGGTTAATGTTTTAGGCGCACGCCCTACAATACGCTCATCAACTAATTGAAATTGCGCATTACTACCTTGGCGCGATAAATCGCCAGCGTAAAATACACGATCTCCCACATTAAATAACGATACCGACTCGCCAACGGCTTTTACAACGCCTACGCCGTCCCAGCCTAATACTTTGTAGCCTTGCTCTGGCGCTACATTTGCACGTATTTTTGTATCTACAGGGTTTACCGAAATAGCCTTTACTTCAATAAGTAGGTCGTGCCCGCTGGCTGTTGGGGTATCAAGCTCAATTGCTTGTATAGAGCTTGCTGTAAGCGTTTTAGTGTTTTTGGTGTAGCCAAATGCTTTCATGTGCGTTCCTGATGATTTTAACCAAGTGTTTTTAACTTATAAGCACTATAGCTCAGTTGAAAAATAGAAAAAGACATGAAAAACTAAAGCACTTTCAAATTTTAATTGAAAATATGCGATCATTTAACGATATTCAAACTTTTATAGATGTAGCCAGTTGCGCCAGTATTTCTGAAGCTGCACGACAAAACGAGCAAACCCCAGCGGCGGTAAGTGCAGCTATTAAGCGCCTAGAAAAAGACTTAGGAAACGTGCTGTTTATTCGCTCTACCCGAAGCTTACGCTTAAGTGTGGCAGGGGAGCAGTTTTTAAGTTACGCCAAAGACTCCCTTTCACTTATTCAACAAGGGGTAGCTGCAGTACAAACCGCAGTGGGCGAAGTAACAGGGACACTACAGGTATCGGCCCCGTGCGACTTAGGGCGCAATAAACTAAGTGAATGGCTTAATGAGTTTTTAGCACACTACCCGCATGTAAAACTTAAACTGCACTTAAGTGACGAAGTAAGCGACATTTACAGCCAATCAATTGATATTGCGCTGCGCTTTGGTGTACCAAAAGATTCGCAGTTAATTGCAGCGCCACTTTTTTTAAATAATGCGCGTATTTTAGTGGCCTCTCCTGAATATGTGGCAAACAATGGGTTGCTTACACATCCACTTAACTTAACGCAGCACACCACCATTACCTTTATGCGTTTTGGTGAAGTGTTCAAAGAGTGGCGATTTTATAAAAATGGCGCAGTGCAAAAAGTGCAGCTAAATTGCCAACACATAGTAAACGATGGCGAAATGGTTAGGCGATGGGCGCTAGAGGGCAAAGGCATTGCGTATAAGTCGTACTTAGATGTTATTGATGATTTAGCAAGCGGGCAGCTCGTTCATTTATGCCCCGAGTGGCAAAGCGATCCGCTACCGCTTTATATGATGTACGCCGATCGGCGCCAAATGACCCCGGTGATCAGCGCATTTAGGGCGTTTATTCAACAAAAAATAACTGCGTTAGTTGGCTAACTCATCATCGTTTTTAGTTGTTAAATCGCTTATTACTAAATCAAGCAGCAGCATTAGCTGTTTGGCTTGTGTGGGCTCTACACTTTCAAACTTACATAATATATTTTTTGGAATATCAGCAGCTTCGTTTTTAAGGGCTTGCCCACTTTGGGTAAGCTGAATTAGGCGCTTACGCTTATCGTGCTCATCTTTAATAACAGCCAGCAGAGACTTTTCGGTCATTTTTTTGAGTATTTGGGTCATAGCGCCACCATCAATAGCAGTTTTATCTATTAGCTGCGCTATGGTTATTTTGTCTTGCTCCCACAGCGCCATCATTACTACATACTGCGGATACGTTAAATTAAGTGCAGCTAAAGGCTCACGGTAAGCACGTGCAATGCTATTTGATGCCATATATAACCTATGACAAAGCTGATTTTTTAATTTTAATTGCTCAAATGACATACCTAACTCCTAGTGCGTTAATACCTTCAACTCAAAAAACATTTTAATTTGCATGCAAAGTATTTGCAATCTCTAATTACTTGACCTATTATTTTGCATGCAAATTAAATTAATTGATAAACTTTGGAGTTCACTATGAATGTATTACAAAACGTTGCCTACACAGCAAAAGCAACTGCAACCGGTGGCCGTGAAGGTGTAGCTAAATCAGACGATGGCCGTTTAAATGTAAACTTATCAACCCCAAAAGGGCTAGGTGGTGACGACGGACAAGGCACAAACCCAGAGCAATTATTTGCAGCTGGTTATGCAGCATGCTTTATTGGTGCACTAAAATTTGTAGCCGGTAGCGAAAAAATTGCGTTACCAAGTGATACACACATTAACTCTGAAGTATCTATTGGCGCGATTGAAGGCGGGTTTGGCATTGCAGTTAAATTAGCTGTATCACTCGGTGATATGGATAAAGCGGCGGCGCAAGAGCTGGTAAATAAAGCACACCAAGTATGCCCATACTCAAACGCTACACGCGGTAATATTGAAGTAGAACTTTCGGTTATTTAATTAACTGATTACTTAGTATTGTAATAGCCCAGTGGTTTGCCTCTGGGCTTTTTTATAAGCAAAGTTTATTAAATAGCTTATAAATACATGAAAACAGCATGATTAAATTAACCTATGTACCATCAATTGACACAGATGTATTTGTCATTGCAGTGATTAAGTAAGCAGCTCTTTAATGCTGAAAAATGTTGGGAGGATGAAAAGGGTTAAGGCGTTCTGCATGAACGCCGATAGAGGGCAGGCTTTATCGTTTGTATCGGATGTATTGGGTGTGCTTACAGCCCTAACTCCGATAACCCTGGGTGGTCGTCGGGGCGGCGTCCTTGAGGCCAGTGGAATTTGCGCTCTGATTCTTTGATGGGTAAGTCGTTGATGCAAGCGAAGCGATTTTGCATTAAGCCGTTTTCATCGAATTCCCAGTTTTCGTTGCCGTAGGAGCGAAACCAGTTGCCGCTGTCGTCGTGCCACTCATACGCGTAACGCACGGCAATACGATTTTCAGTGAAAGCCCATAACTCTTTTATCAGCCTATATTCCAATTCTTTTTCCCATTTTCCTGTTAAAAATGCAGCGGCTTCTTCGCGGCTGTTCACGAAAAAGCTGCGATTACGCCATTTGGTATCCACTGTATAAGCAAGTGATACCTTTTCAGCGTTACGGCTGTTCCAACCATCTTCTGCTAGGCGCACTTTTTCGATGGTGCTTTCGCGGGTAAAAGGGGGCAGTGGTGGGCGTGTACTCATGTTTAAATCCTCTTTGGGTAAAGTAACGTTGAATAACTTGTATAGGTTTCATCAATAAGTGACTTTGAATATTAGCCTGTTTAATTGAGCTACAAATCTAATATAACAGTGTCGCAATCTTTCGCTGGCACAGCGCAGCATAACAATACGTCTGGTGGGTCAATATGCGCACTTGGCTTGGTGCGATACGTTACAGCACCACTTTTTATTTTAACCGCACACGAGCCACATTGGCCGTTGCGGCAACTGTATGGTGGCGTAAGCCCTTTGCTTTCGGCTACGTCGAGCAGGGGCTTGTCACCCTTGTACCAGCTTTGTTCAATACCTGAGTGGGCAAACTTTATCACAGCAGATTCAGCCTCTAGCTCAGCGTGGTCGCTGGTATCTGTTGATTGGCGTGCTAAAGACGACGGCCCAAACGCTTCGGCATGAATATCTTGATCTTTTACCCCAATGCCGATCAGTAAGTCATACATACTTTGCATAAAACCTTGGGGGCCACACAGATAAAAGTCTTTGTCGAACAGCGATGGGAAATCGACGCTATGCTCTGTGGCCATTGCATTAAGTACGTCCATTACCAAGCTTTGGCTAATTCGCCCTTGGGAAGTGTAATCGTTCGACGCCGCAGAACTCTCTGTCTGAGCGTAGTGAATATCACTTAAGACAGAATAATACTGAATACGCCCAGCGCTGCGCTTTGCAATGTTGCTCAGCTCTGCATAAAAAGCGCGTTGCTCACTATTTTTTGCGGCTTGAATAACTGCCATCGGGCGGATATAGCGAGTGCGTGTACCTTCATTAACTGCATCATTTGCCATGGCCACCATTGGTGTAATGCCCACACCTGCACCTATTAAAATGGCTGGGCGCTGTTGTGAGTTATCGATAAAAAAATGGCCGCTTGGTGCTTTAATCTGTATTTCACTGCCAATCAATATTCGAGAATGCAAGGTACTTGATACCAGACCATACTCTTCACGTTTTACTGAAATACGGTAACCACTTTGCGATGGGGCACTGGATACAGTGTAATTGCGCACAAGCCAGTTTTCAGTATTTTGCTGTTTAATACGCAGGGTTAAGTGTTGCCCTGGGGAAAATGGCAGTACGGGAGAATCATCTTTTGGCTGCAAGTAAAATGAGCGGATTGTACTGCTCTCGTCTTCGATTTTACTGACGGTAAATGCGCGCCACTGGTTGCGTTTAGCTTGTGCTTTAACGATTGCTTCTGCCTGTGACCAAGTACCCGTTGCTTCAGAATTGGGAGAGTAGCTATCGAATTGAGCGCGAAATGGAAGTGCCGCTTTTAATGTCACCCCTTGGGTTAGGGTAAATTGCCAGCCGCGCTGCGCACCTTGAAACCCTTTAATTATCGGTGAGTCACTCTCCAGCAAGGTAACCGTGCCGGTTAACATAAAAACATCGCCGCTGGTAAAATCAACAAACAGTAAACCCGCTTTGGGGTTTAATACGAAATTACCCAGCGTATTGAAGAAGTTATTTCCTGCATAATCAGGAATGGTGAGGGTGTTTTCGTCAACCTTTATAAAACCTGGCATGCCACCACGGTGTGACACATCAACCCCCATAGCATTACGGGCAGATACCTGACGGTTTACTTCGTTTGCAGGTTCGTGACCCGCAGAACTGGCAACAAAAAACGTATCCGCTTGGCGGATAAAGGTCTTTAAGGCATCACTTAATTCAAAGAACGTTTCAGCGCGCGGGGCCTTGTATGGCGCATCTGGCGAACGGATAAAGTGAAGGTCGCGAGTTTGAATATACTGCGGACAATTGCCAAAAGATTGCTCAACTTCTAGGGTAAATTGGTGACTCGCTGCGCTAGTAACACAAGCGTTGACGCGGTTTCTACGCCGGGTCGCCATTTCTAACCCCAATAAACCCAATCGAGCACCTTGTGTGATTGCTGCGGCTAATGGATCACCTGATAAAATTGGGGTGTTTACTGTGAGCTGAGTCGGGGAAGGGGACTGCACGAAGCCGGGCTTTCCAGGCAAAATTGACGCCCAAAGTTGCCCCTTATCCGATGTACTACCCAACACCATAAACGGCAGTTGTTGGAAAAACTGCCTATGCTGATCTGGCATAAATTCGCGTATCGCGCGGCGGCCAATAGTACGCATTTTTTCGTAACTTCCGGCACGTCTTTGCATTTGCTGTTCACCTTCGTGAAAAGCACTTGAAGTAATGTGTGTATTCATAATGACTCCATGAGCGATGTGCGCCGGATAAGCATTTGCCAAAAATATTAAACTGGTGATGCAAAAGAATGTCGGGCTCAAACCTATTCATTGAAAGGCAGAGCCGCTAAAACAAACACTTACTTTACCAGTCCTGCTTTTGTAGCCTGCATAGGAACGAAACCGCTTAATCCCTCTACGTTAGATAACCAGCGACGTATATTTGGATATGGGTCAAGAGATACATCACCCTCGGGAGCGTGGGCGACATAGCTGTATATCGCAAAATCAGCCAAGCTCACTTTATTTGCCACTAAGAAGTCATTGCCATTGAGTTGCTGTTCCAGTTTTGTTAGGGCTTTTGCTGCTGTTTCTTTAGCGAAAACAGGGTCAACCGGCGAGTTGAAAACATTAATTAACCTCGCTGCACCAGGGCCGTAGGATATCTCTCCTGCAGACATGGCAAGGAAACGATGCATCTCAGCTTCGCTGGCAAGATCTTGCGGAATATATGAAGGTGCGTATTTGCGTGCCAAGTAAATCAAGATTGATATTGAATCGTGGATTACCTCGTCAGAATCCTCAATTACTGGTACTACACCTAATGGATTGAGAGCCAAAAAGGGGGCTTGTTTATGCTCCCCCGCGGGTAAGTCTACATAAATAACTTCATGGGCTATGCCTGCAACACTTGCAAATAACTCTACTCGGTGGGCATGGCCGGATAATGGAAAACCGTGAATTTTAATGGCGTTTGACATGATATTGACCTTATTTAATCGTTAACTGATGACTTTTGCTGTTAGCCACTGACCTGTTGTGGCATGGGTAAATATTAGGCGTTGAGTCTCTTATGAACAATATGTTGATTTATGGAATCACTATGTACAAAATATTCATAAATTGGGCGAAGCATTACACGGAGCAATATAGGGAGCTCTTATGGATACACTTGACGGCATGCGCACGTTTATTGCGGTGGCAAAGCAAAAATCTTTCACAGGTGGTGCTAAGCAACTAGGCATAAGCACTAAACTGGCGAGTAAATACATTGCTCAGCTGGAGCAAAAGCACGGTGCCTTGTTGTTCCACCGTACTACGCGCACTGTTACCTTGACCGAAACTGGGCAGGCGTATTTTGTGCGATGCGTTCCTTTGCTGGAACAATTTGAAGAGCTAGAAGATGTCATTCAGCATCGTCAGTCTGCTCTGTCTGGCACGGTTCGCTTAACCGCACCTACCGCATTTGGCAGTACTAAATTAGTTGATGCACTGGCCCCATTTTTAGCCAAGCATCCGAAAATCAATGTTGAGTTGAACCTGTCTGATCAGTACGTGGCTATTATCGATGAAGGTGTGGATGTTGCTGTGAGGTTTGGGCCGTTGAAGGATTCAACGCTGATCGCAAAAAAATTGATGGATATGCGTATTGTTTTTTTTGCCTCTCCTGAGTATTTAAAGCGCAATGGCAAACCAAGCCATCCCCGTGCGCTGGCGACACACAATTGTTTATTGCAAACTTCTCAAAACGACCCTGAAAACTGGAAGTTCAAGGAAGATGGCAATACGTTCACCGTCAATGTTAGCGGTGATTTTGCTTCTAACTCCCCCAGAGCAGTAACCCACATGGCTTCACAAGGGCTGGGAATAGGCATGGGCCCACAATACGTGACTGAGCCTTACGTAAAAGACGGCTCATTGCAGTTGCTGTTCGAACCCTATGAAGCAAGCATATTGGAGCTAAATGCAGTGTATGCTTCAAACCGCCACTTACCGGCAAGAATACGAGCATTACTTGATCATCTCGCGCTTTCTTTTGCAACTTAGTGGTAATTACCTCAATAGCTACTGTGCAGGCACAATGTATAACGTACCTGCTTATTAATTTAGACTTTGCTTGTGAAGTAGAGCAAAGCGTAGGGCATCTTTTTATCGCACAGACCTGCGTAAATACCTTGTTAGCATAAGGCTTTAAATGGCAGCAGCGATAAAGCACACCAAGTATGCCCATACTAAAACGCTACAAAAGCCCAGTGGTTTGCCACTGGGCTTTTTTGTGCGCTGCAATTTACTAGAAATCACATTAATTGAAGTGGGCTTTTAAATAAATATACGAAAAATCGCATATTCACTATTTCATATATTCTCATTTTGTTTTATTGTATGCACACTAACTAAACGAGGATGCTATGGAACAACTCAACCCACTACAATTTTACAAATGCTTAGCCGACGATACACGCTTAAAAGCCATGTTATTAATTAGCCATGAGCAAGAGCTGTGTGTGTGTGAGCTTGTTGCTGCGCTTGAACTGAGCCAACCTAAAGTGTCGCGCCATTTAGCGCAGCTTAGGCAATGTGGCTTATTGAGCGACCGTAAGCAAAATCAATGGGTGTATTACAGCATTAACAAAGCCTTGCCGGAGTGGGCTCTTAGCGTAATAGCACAAACCAAAAACGAAAATTCTGCGTTTTATAACGACGATTTAAATCGACTCAATGCAATGGGTAATCGCCCAGAGCGTGCAGCAAGCTGCTGTTAATTAAGCAAATTGATATAACTTTACTAAAGGTATTTATTATGACAATTAAAGTAGGTATTAACGGCTTTGGCCGTATGGGACGTTTAACACTGCGCGCAGCACTAGAGTGGCCAGAAGTAGAATTTATTAAAGTAAATGATGTTGCAGGCGATGCTAAAACACATGCCCATTTATTAGAGTTTGACTCAGTGCACGGGCGTTTAGCGCACAGCGTTACAGCAAACGAGAATAGCTTTAGTGTGGGTAAACACACTATTGCCGTTACCAATAACAAAACCATTAGCGATTCCAATTGGTATGATTGCGATGTTGTAATAGAAGCCAGCGGTAAAATGAAAACCACTGAGCTGTTAAATCAATATTTAGCACAAGGTGTTAAGCGCGTTGTGGTAACCGCTCCGGTAAAAGAAGACGGCATTTTAAATGTGGTTATGGGCGTTAACGATAATTTATATAACCCAGATGAGCACAAAATTGTGACTGCGGCTTCGTGTACGACTAACTGTTTAGCGCCTATTGTAAAAGTACTGCAAGAAAAAGTAGGCATAAAGCACGGCTCAATGACCACTATTCACGATATTACCAATACCCAAACTATTATTGATGCGCCACATAAAGACTTACGTCGTGCTCGTTCATGCGGGACAAGTTTAATACCTACCACAACCGGTAGTGCAACAGCCATTACGCATATATTCCCTGAGCTAAAAGGTAAGTTAAATGGCCATGCCGTGCGCGTACCTTTAACTAACGCATCTATTACTGACTGTGTATTTGAGCTTGAGCGTGGTGTAACTGCCGCTGAGGTGAATGAGTGGTTTGCTCAGGCGTCTAAAAACGAGCTTGCTGGCGTATTAGGTTACGAAGAAAAACCGCTGGTATCGATTGATTACAAAACCGATCCACGCAGTAGCATTATTGATGCGCTTTCTACCATGGTTATTAATAATACCCAGCTTAAATTATACGCTTGGTACGATAACGAATGGGGCTACGCTAATCGTACTGCCGAGCTTATGCTTAAAGTTGCTAAAAGTGACTTGGTTTAACCATTAATTAAAGGTTTTAAGGGCGTTAACCATGTTTGAGCAACTCGCTAATTTACCTACAGCAATAAAACAGTATTTAATAATTACCGGTAATTACTGGGCATTTACCTTAACCGATGGCGCACTACGTATGCTGGTGGTGCTGCATTTTCATCAGTTAGGGTATGGTGCGCTGGCCATTGCCATGCTGTTTTTGTTTTACGAAATTTTTGGTGTGATCACCAATTTAGTCGGCGGTTGGCTAGGGGCTCATTTAGGCCTTAATAAAACCATGAACTTTGGCTTGGCGCTGCAAATAATGGCGCTTGCCATGTTATGTGCGCCAAGTGAATGGCTCACTGTGGCTTATGTTATGGCGGCGCAAGCGCTTAGCGGCATAGCAAAAGATTTAAATAAAATGAGCGCCAAAAGCGCCATTAAAAACTTAGTGCCCGAGGGAGAAAGCGGCCAAGGCCAGCTCTATAAATGGGTGGCTATTTTAACGGGCTCAAAAAATGCGTTAAAAGGGGTCGGCTTCTTTTTAGGTGGTTTACTCCTTACTGTACTGGGTTTTGTAGGTGCTTTAAAAGCCCTAATTATACTACTTACTATTGCGTGGATTATTAGCGTTGTATTTTTAAAAGGCGACATGGGCAAGGCTAAAAATAAGCCTAAGTTTAAAGAGCTATTTTCTAAATCCCGTGCAATAAATTTATTAAGTGCAGCACGATTATGCTTGTTTGCCGCGCGTGATGTATGGTTTGTAGTGGCTTTACCTATTTATTTAGCCCAGCAGTTTAACTGGAACTTTTGGTGGGTAAGTGGCTTTATGGCACTTTGGGTAATTGGCTACGGTGGTGTGCAATCGCAAGCGCCGCGTATTACCGGCACCAGTAACTCAAACGTTGATACCGTTAAACATGCCTATTTATGGGTGTTGCTGCTAAGTGGTGTAACAGCACTATTAGCTCTTTTTATGCAACTTGATGTGGCCGTGCATGCCACGCTAATTATAGGTTTGCTTATTTTTGGCGGTGTATTTGCCGTTAATTCATCTGTGCATAGTTACTTAATTGTCAGCTTTGCTAAAAGCGATGGTGTATCGCTTGATGTTGGCTTTTATTATATGGCCAATGCCATGGGGCGTTTACTGGGCACAGTGCTTTCGGGGTGGGTGTTTCAGGTTTATGGCTTTGTAGCGTGTTTGTGGGTGAGCCTTGCTTTACTCATAGGTGCCACGATAACCACTGCTATTTTGGCCAAGCGTTAGGCCTAATTGTTCAAAAAACTTAAATTATTTTATGTTATTGATGGCTTGATGCAGTTTGTATATTAAACTGTAGGGGTGTTTTAACAAAAGGTAATTTAAGTGCGAGAACTCACGTTAGCAAAAAAGTTATTATGGATAACTGTAGGGAGTACATTTTTAACAGTATTAGTACTTTCTGGGGTTTTATGGTGGCAAATGTCATCAAACAGCGAGGCGCTCGCTAAAGAATCTGAAGATTATATCGTGGCCGAAGTTGAGCAAAAGCTTAACGCAAACGCGGCTGCTTACGGCGAAAAAATTGCCGGATTTATCAACGAAGCTTACCGAATTCCAAACTCATTAGCTGCATTACTTGGTGATGCGGCTAATACTCAAACATTAAACCGCGACACGGTAGTGAGCATTAACCGCTCTATACTCGAAAAAAATCGGTTTTTATCGTCAATTTATTCGCAGTTTGAAGCCAATGCCTTTGATGGGCAAGACGCGCAATTTAAGCAAGGATATAAACACTCAGTTAATGGCGATGGCACGTTAGAAGTATATATAACGCGTGACCAAAACGGCATTATTGAGCAGCAAAAAGTAGCTAACGCTGCCGATAAATACCTGACCTCGTTAAACGAATTTGGTATTCGTGAAGCGCATTGGTATTTATGCGCAAAAGATACACTCAAGCCCTGTATTATGGAACCTTACCTTTACGAAATACCTTCTGGCGATTCGGTTATGCTTACCTCTTTAACCGTACCTATTACTAAATCGGGCCGCTTTATTGGTTTAGCAGGCGTTGATTTAACGCTCCCTACGTTTCAGGGCTTAACCGAAAAGCTTTCGAGCGAACTTTATAACGGCCAAGCAAAAGTAACACTTTTAAGTGATATAGGTTTAATTGTAGGCAGCAGTCATTATAAATCTAAATTAGGCCGCCCATTTAAAGAGGCGGTTAGTAGCAATACTTACAGTGAGCTGGTTAAATTTAAAGGGCAACATGGCCTTTTTAAAACACCTAGCGAGTATTTAGTTAACTACCCAATTAACATTAAGCTGGCTAACACTCAGTGGAGCCTACTTATTGAAGTGCCAAGTAATTTAGCGCTAGAGGGGCCCAATGCCTTAGCTAAAAACATGAGCGACTCGGCCAATCAGCTCGGTGTTGTTATTTTAATAACCGGTGCTGTTATTGCTTTAATTGCTTTTATTATTATGAAAGTGGTAGTGGGCACTGTGGTTGCACCCCTTGAGCAAATTCAACAACGTGTAGATAACCTTGCCAGCTCAGAAGGTGACTTAACTCATACGCTCCATGTAGATACCCACGCAGAGCTGATTGCGCTTGCGGGTGGTTTTAATGCCTTTTTAGCTAAGCTACGTGGCTTAATTGCAGAGCTTAAAGATGTGTCATCGCAAACAAAACAGCAAGGCGAAATAGCACAACATATTGCTATTGATACAAAACATAATGTGCAATCGCAGTTTCAAGAAATTGAAAGTGTAGTGACCGCTATGAACGAAATGAGCGCCACCGCACTTGAAGTTGCCAGAGCCTCTGAGCAATCTGCTCAACAAGCGGATGAAATAAATGGTTTAGTGGTTAGCAGTGAGTCGAGCTTGTCATCGGCTATGAGCCAAGTGAAAACCATGTCTGAAGAAATAAAAGAAGCCAACCAAGCGGTTGAAAAAGTGGCTTCGCGTAGTAAAGATATTACGCAAATTTTAGATGTGATAAGAACCATTTCAGAGCAAACCAACTTACTTGCACTTAATGCCGCCATTGAGGCAGCACGCGCTGGCGAGCACGGCAGAGGCTTTGCCGTAGTTGCCGATGAAGTACGTGCACTGGCGTCTAAAACACGCTCATCTACCGATGATATTAGCCAACTTATAGATAGCTTATTGTTAGAAGTAGGTAATGCATCAACCGTAATTGAAAAAGGCGTAGTACGCGCGCAAAGCGCAGTAGACGAAACCTCAGTGGCGTTTGACGCGCTGCACAGTGTGGTAGTAAAAGTAGATGAAATTACTAATCAAATTACCCACATTGCCACCGCAGCCGAAGAGCAAAGTTTAGTAACCGAAGAGATAAACCGTAACCTTACGCTAATTTCTGATGCGGCATCGCAACTTGCTGATTTATCTACCCAAGCTGGCGATAGTAGTGAAGCGCTTAATGCACTGGTAGCGCAGCAAGATAGCGAGCTAAATAAACTTAAAACGTAAGTAAAGCTCAACCCTTGCAAATATAAAAAGCGGCTAATTCACACGAATTAGCCGCTTTTTTTAGTTGAGACTTTTTAGAAGTTAGTAAAACGAAACGTTATAGCTTTTTGATCAAGGCAAACATTTGGTTGATCATCGGCTGCGCTAATTGCTCAACCCCTGGGCGGTTAAAATAGCCACGCAGCCCAGTAAATTGCACCTGAAAAAACTGCGCGTATTCAAGCGCGGTAAGGTTGCTGCTTAGCTCATTATTTTTAATGGCTTGAGCAAACAAGGTGGTTAAGTAGGCTTCAAACTTTGCTGATAGATCTAGGCTTAGCTCGTATAACGAGGCGTCTTTTTCTGCAAATTCGCTGTTTGCTTTTACCAACATACAAATAGCACTTGGGCTACAGTCTTTGGTTTTAATAATTACGTTTTCTACAAACGCACGCAAACCACCTAAAACAGAGTCAGAACTTGCTAAAAACCCATCAATTTGGCTTTTCATTTGTACTGTGTAGTCTTTTAAAGACTCGCTGTATAGGCCTTCTTTAGAGCCAAACGCCGCATATATACTGCCTGGGCGCATGTTAATGGCTTCTTGTAAATCGCGGGTTGAGGTGGCGTTAAACCCCTTTTCCCAAAACAATTGGCTTGCAACGCGAATTACATTATCGCGCTCAAATTTAACTTTGTTTGCCATTTTATTCTCAACTATTTTGAACGTATGCTCAATTTTAACTTGAACAGTCGCTCAAAATCAAATAGTATGTGTCTCGAAGTTACTTAACCTGACACCAGGTTACTCAAACACATTAATTTATTGGAGCAGAACATGGCAGAATTTACGTTATATACCCAAGACAACGCACCAGAAGAGTCAAAATCGCTTATGGCTGATTCAGTAGCAGCATTTGGCATGTTACCTAACCTTCATGCCGTAATGGCAGAAGCGCCTACGCTACTTAAAGGTTACCAAGTACTGCATGAGTTATTTCAAAACACCTCGTTTAACGCAGAAGAGCTAACTGTGGTATGGCAAACAATTAATGTTGAGCACGAGTGTCATTACTGTGTACCAGCACACAGCGCAATTGCCGCTTCAATGAATGTAGACCAAGATATTGTTGATGCTCTAGTAAACAAAACACCACTTGCAGATGCAAAACTTGAAACACTACGTGAAACCACACTTGCAATGACACGCGATCGCGGCGTAATTAGCGATGAGCAAATTGAAAAGTTTTTTGCAGCAGGTTACGGTAAACAGCAACTACTAGAAATTGTTGTAGGCTTATCGCAAAAAGTAATGAGCAACTACACTAACCACCTTGCTGATACACCAGTTGACGAACCATTTAAAAAGTTTGCTAAATAATAGCGGTTTTATAAATAACAAAGGCAGCTTAGGCTGCCTTTTTGTGTTTTAAGCGAATGGCCATTATTTAAATTTAACGGCTTTAGTGCTGCGTGTATAAGTACGCTGCTCGGGCTTAGTCCACTCACCCTTTTTTAAATAAGAAGTTGAAACTACAAACGTATCGTTTTTTAGCTCGCTGATCGAGCGCACTTTAGTAATACCTTCTTTACTGCCTGTTACCTCTTCATACGCTACAAATTGGGTAGGGCTGAGCACTTTCATGGTGCCTTTTGTGTAAAAACCTGCGGTAGTAAAATAGTAAAACACCAATGACTCTTTTTTACTGTCGTAAAAAATCATTGATTCCCCACCATATTCGCCTTCATTAATAGAGTGCTTGGTATGTATAGCTTTACCATTTAATGCGCGCTCCCAGAGGCCAACATCTTGTACAGGTTTTGCACCTTTAGGTACGTCAAAATCGGCCTGCCATGTACCTAAATAAGGTTTAAATACAGCGAGTTCTTTATCAAGGTTACTTGGGGTATCAGCGGCGTAGCTATTAAAGGCGTATAAGCATAATACTAAAAATAGGGCTTTAAAGTATGTCATAATTTGGCTCTTATTATTTTGGTTTAACTCTTTTTAGTATAGGCGATCATGAATTGATAAAGAAAACATTAATCACCTTCTCACTGCTTTTTTTGGTCGCAGTATGGCAAGCTCATTGGCTTTATAATATGAGCATTTATATACCAAGCTACTTTACAGGTTTAAGCTTTTTTACTTTTATAATGTACGCATGGGATAAACGACAAGCTAAACAATCAGCGCATAAAAAAGTAAACCGCACACCCGAGCGCATGCTTCAGTTACTGTCGTTACTAGGCGGTTGGCCCGGCGCACTCATTGCACAGCAATGGCTTAGGCATAAATCGCAAAAACGTCGTTTTATAGTGGTGTTATGGCTATGTATTATTTTAAATGTAGCGAGCATACTGTCGATATTTTTTCTGGTAGGCTAAAAATATAAACACAAAAAGGACTTTTATGACTAGTTCAAGGTTAGCAGGTGTCACTTTAACGCTTATTTTATTTTTACTATTTCCGATACAAGGATGCGCAGATATGTTTGGCTTTTTTAACAAACAAGATGTAACACTATCACTGCAAATAAAAGGCCGGCTAGTAAAAAATGGAGAGCCGCAGGCGGGTGTTAAAATTACCAGAGAACTCATTTATGGTGATACCTACACAGATGAAGTAATAAGCGATAGTAATGGAGATTTTTACTTTAAAAGTAAAACTATACGCAGCTCTAATCCTACAAATATGTTTTTTAATAGCTCTTTGCTACAGAGTATTTATATTGGAAATAAAAAAGATGAAGATTCAATACTTTGGGATACTTCAATACAGTTCACGCAAGAGCAAGCGCTACTTTCTGATATGCTAAATCACTTTGAATGCGACCTCAGTGAAGAGGCTGAAACTTACGATATACCGATAAAAGATACTGGCCAGTATTATACAGTTTATACGCGGTGCCTAATTTCGAAGTAGCAAAAGCGCAGGTAATGTATTCTCAGCGTTAATTAGAAAAATTAAAATTAATTCTGTGGACTCAGTAAGTTTTATTTTATAGGTTGAATAAAGTACCTAAACAAATTGGTCTTGTTTAGGTACTACATTAAACAAAATGAGGGGGGATCTACTGAGCTGACTGACTTGGTTCCATTTTATCTAGCTCAACAGTTAAGATAGTTTTTTTATCTACAACAACCCATTTACGATAAGTAAGGAAGCCCGGTTTACTTACTTCTACATCGTACTTGCCTTCTTTGAGCTCGATCGCATCTTGGTATACTGGTGCAATGTTCATAATGCGCACTCGAGCGTCCGCAGGATTGGTTATTACCGTAAGTGAAATAGGAGCAATCGCTTCCGCTGCTTCAGTTAAAGCTGTATTGTCTTCAACAGGCTGCTGTACTTCATTATTGCTTGAAGTGGTCGAACACCCAGTTAATATCATTATTGCTGCAAGTGCGCTTATTTTTTTCATAGGTACTCCGTAAAGCCTTTCAATTTTAGTGTGTATTTGTCACGAAAAATCTAGAAGGAGTGCATATAAGATGGGTTAGCTAAACTCGTCTTCCTTGACTTTCGTTTGTTATTAAACAAATTAGCCTTAGTTTAATATGTATCCATCTAAGGTTCAATAATGTTATTAAATTATCAACAAAATTATGTTCAGTAAAAAATTGACTTATAGAATGAGTATAATAATGATTATTTCGCCTCATTTACTGCGTAGTTTTTAATAGACGCCATATCGTTTACTTAAGCCTTATCACTTTACTACGCAAATACTAAACCATACATACTATAACTTACCTGAGTTAGACTCTCTTGTTCTATAAGCAATACTGTTATCTGATTAACGTTATTAATTTGGACTTACCATCGTCTGCTAGACACCCAATAGTGCATTTACTCTTTAAGCGCAGCACCTCTAAACCTCTTTGTGAATAATTCATTTAAAATATTTTTTGCACAAAGAGAAAAGAATGAGAAGTAAATGAGGGACCCGATTTGAAATACAGCCAAAGGCTAGGGCGCTAAATTTTTAAGGCTTTAGCGCCTAGCCAACACCCGTGTTGTTAAAGAGCGGGTTAAATTAATACTTAACGTGTTGGAACAGCGGCGATTACTTCTTCATCATTATTATCGCGCTCAAAGTTTAAGTTAAACTGACCTTGTCGAGTGATAGTAAAAATAGCGCGCTGCCAATTTTCCACTTCATTTTTAATGGCGTGGTCAAATAACGTTTTAAACAACGCTGTTATATTTTCAGATACAGCAATTGAATGCTCTTTTCCGTCATCTAGTTTTATAAAGAGGGCCTTGCATTCAAGTTCCTTGTTATTATCGCAACCTAAAATAAGCTGAGCTTCATGCCATGGCTCTTTTATTTGTTGATAAAGATATTGACCTAGGTGTTGCGGGATGTGTTTAATATCTGGTTGCATGTGCAGTCCTTAGCGATAAAGTTTATAAAGTGCCATTTTCGTATTTCTTGGCAAGCTCTTTCCACGTATCAAAGAATCCACCTTGGAAAAAGTAACTATCTGAAACTGTTAGTGATTGATAGCCCGACCCATCAAAATCTTTTCGAGAATAGTTTGAAAGCTCATAGCCTTGATCGCCTCGTTTATTTAGCCGACCCATTAAGCGAGTAAGGCCAATATCTTCACCTTCCACTAGGTCGTCAGTGCTAATCTTGCCGTGGGGCAACCCACCTTCGTGAGGCATTTTGGTAAAAAACTCAAATTTATTAACAAACCAAGGCAAAATTGATAATGGTGCATCAAATTGCCTCGTTGCTAGAAAAGGAGGCTGATTTTTTGGTGAAATAATCCAATGAAGGACGATTGATAAGTACCCGTTTTGATTGTAAAAAGAGTGATATCGCCCAGGGTAGTTTAATGAATCTTCAATGGTAGTTAAATGCTTTATCCCTTTCGGTGGGATTTCGGGGGCTTTAATTTCTTTCAGTTGGGGTAAAAATTGTGTCGTCATTATTACATACCGAGGTTAAGTGGTTTAATTACTGGCGTGATATTTAAGGAGTCACCAAATTGTTCTAAATTAATCAACTTTCTCTCAAAGTTAAACGTTTCAACAGCACCATATTCTGTTCCTTCTAATAAACTTTTTGTTAAACCGTTGCCTAGAAAGTGTTGGTTGTTGCCGAGAACCCTTTGCATTTCAAGCCGCTTTTTTATTAGATCAATCTCATTTTGGGTTAATTCTAAATTTGAGAAGTATTTTAATGCCCCTTCCGTATCCCATTCAGCTTCCATAACGCCAGAATTGAGTGCTTCACTGTACAATTCATTGTACTTAGCTTGAAATTTAGGGGTAAGTAGCGTATCTAGTTGCTCGGGCGTGAATTTTTCTGATAACTCTTCTCGTGCAAATTTATTGAGATTTCCATAAGTGGGTACAATACTTTTGGTATCTGCTAGTGCGTGTGCTTGTTGTGTATCTATAATAACCAGTGAGTAATCGTTTTTGGGGTTATAATCAAGCCCAAGTACTTTACTGATAATTTCTGGATCGGAGTCTGCACTTTCTAATTGGTCAAATGTGGTAGACCAATATTTTGCGCCAAATCCTGACTCACCTTGAAATGGTGCGCCCAACATGCCAGGTTTGCCTTGATACTCTAAATATGATGACTCCATAAAACGAACATGGAAGCGTTCGTTAATTACACTTCCACTATTTGCTAAAGCAATTAATTCATCATCGCTATATTTAGCCACATAGCCATATTTTAGTAAGTTCTCTCTTGCTACTTCTAACCTTAGCATTGCCTCTTTTAATGATTGAGGCTCAGGCCGACGGCGCTTTGCTCCGGGTGTTAAGTCATCATCTACTTTTTCAATACGATCAGTGTGCTGCTGCTCTGTATTACCTATGCGCGTATGATTCAAGCGCTTTAGCTTAATAGCTTCAGTGAGCTTTTGTATTGCTTGCGCTGCTTTGACAAAATAACGAGATTTAGACACTGCAGATACAATGGCACCGGCACCAAATGTGACCAGTGCTAATAAAATTTCCAAGGCGAGCTTACCCACTAAACGCACTTTTTCAACACTGGAGTGTGCGTCAAAATAATCATAAGGGAAACTGGCCAGTAGCGCTCTGGCTTCTTCATCTTGTGCAATCATAACTAAAGTTTTAAATCCATCGGCGATGGCATCAAATGTATTGTCAGCACTTTCGAGTATTTGTTCGCACTCATGCCTAAGTGCCTCAACATCTCCGCGAGCAAGATACTCAAGTATACGCAAACAAGCAGCCCCAAAGTCAAAAATGCTATCGCCGGACCACTCTAAAAAGTCGCCAACACCAGATACAATGCTCGAGCCTTGCTCATATAAACCAGTCATAAATGCACCGGTATAAATTAGTCCTTGCATTGCTATATTTTCTTGGTCAATCAACGCTTCTTGTACTTTAGCTTGGGCACGAATTTCTTTTACCATAGCGTTAAGGTTAGTACGTAAATCAGCGCGAAGCTTGTCTAGCTCATCATCAGTCGTACCTTGGTAGGTTACGGAGTAGTTTCCAGTCGGTACACTTTGAATAGTAGCAACTCCCGATAATAATTGTCCTTTATACTCCCCCCCCTTAGCATGGTCAATGACATAGCTAATATCCTCTACAGGTAAGCCATCATCATAAAAATAACTGAGTTCGATAACTTTATCTTGAGCGGTAGCTATTCCAGACTCTGAAATATCAAAATCTGTGATGCTTGCTATACTCGCAGGGCTTGCATTGCTTGGTGCCCGCGCGGTTTTTGGGCTGGTTATGTCGTAATCAACCGGCCCATCAAAGGTTATAAATGTGCCATCGAGTGTGAGCACGTTAGTGGCGGTAATATCAACATTACCTTGGCTGTCGAGCTTTATTTCGCCGCCCACGTTGTGAATAATTAAATCGCCATTGCCAGAGCCCGTTATGTTTATATTATTGTTAGTTTGTAAAAACGTAGAGCCAGTAGGCACATTAAGCTTTAAATCGCTATTATCAGTTTTAAGAAGTATGTCGCTTTGGGCATTTACTTTTAGTGCACGCCCGGTGAAAAGTGATATTTCTTTCTCACTCTTAAGGGTTGTATTTTTACCACTGAAGGTTTGGCTGCCACCGCTTTGATAATTTACATGGTTGTTATTAGTGGTTTGCGATACGGTATTTTTAACATCAATAAATTGATTGTTTTTAATAACAAACTGAACATTTGCTTGCTCGGTTTCAAGGCACAGGTCGCGCCCAGCGTGTAAATTAATAGTACCGAGTTGGCTTATCCATTGAATAAACTGGCGACCTGATTTTTTAGCATTTAATTCAATATAGTGCTCACTTGCGAGCGTTTGTAAGATGACTTTGGGTACATCTTTGTCGTCATCGAACATGAGTTCATTTTGCGCTGCGCTTAATAAGCGATTATGTGTTGGGTTAGCGGCTGTAACTACGCTTGGCTGGTCGGCGTTTAGTGCAAAACCCATTATAAATGTGTTGTTTGGGTCGTTATTAATACACCCAATAAGTACCTCAGAGCCACCGACCAGTGGGAAATGCCAGCCAGTGGCTTGAGGTTGGTTTTCACAAGCATATAGTGCTAGCTTTTTTAGTGCTGGGCTTGATTGAATTAGTGGTCTAGCTGTTTTATCAAACTCGTTACGAATACGGTATTGGCCGTGTTCATCTACAAATGCATTACTTGTAAGGGATTCTACGGTTGCTGGAAATACCATGGGCTTTGGGGTGTGCGACTCAGGCATTGGCTTAAAAGGTGTACCGCGCTCTATAAATTGCGCTACGCAGTGGTAGTGTGTTTCACCTTCGTGGCTGCTTTCATCATTTGCTTGATTGAGCGTGTGTTCAATTGCAATACATAGCAAGTCACCGCTTGCAAATCCCATATTATCGTCAAGCGAAATAGAGCACCCAGCAAATACATCAGGTACGTTACCCGTGAGCGTAACTAATTTATTGTGTGTGGCTAATGCATTACTAAAGTTTTGCGTTTGCGCTGATGCTTCGGCGTTTGAGTTTGCAGCAGGCTCGAAAAAAGATTGACTGTTACTGGCTACTTTTTGAAATTGCCCATGGGCATTACTTTGCGCTGCATTATTATATAAGGTTTGTGTTACTTCGCTGTGCATAAAGCCAACAAAGCTACCCCAGTATTGGGCGTTCATCCCTGCGTTTGCTTTAACCTCTAATACACCTGTACTTAAATAGGGGCTGTTGAGGTTGCTGTCACTTATAACAAGTGTTTCGGTGCTAGATTCGCTTTCAATCCAGTAAAAAAGACCATGCTGAGACATTAATCTATTAAAAAAGGCCCAGTCACTTTCCATTGCTTGCACACATTGCTTTAAATGCGGTAATGCGGAGCTTGTCCTAAAAACAATTTGTCCTGATGAATAACCTGCTTTTTGTGCTAAGTAATTTAATACATCTTGCACGTTTACAGTAATAAAAACTTTGCTGTTTGAGGTGTTTTTTAAGGTAGATAATCGGTCTTGAATATGTATTTTGTATCGGTGTTTATTATTAAATACACCTAAATTGGTTACAGCTGTAATTATACCTGTCTGCTCTCGGTAACTATTATTTTTATCACTAAATATAACGGTAGCATTTGCTAAAAGGGAGTTGGTTACTACAGGTGAGGGGGATTCTGCAGTTATATTATATTGAAAGCCTAAATTCACATTTTCATGACCGTTTAAGCGCGTCACATTAAGGGTTTTGTTATTAACCTCTAAGAAAAAACGTGTTTTAGCCACTGCTATGCAATCCCTGCTCAGTAAAATTAGTGGGTAAACATACCTATTTTTATAATTTCGATCAACATATTAATTGTAATTTCAATATTTGATTGTTCCAAAAAAGGGGATTGTTATTTAGGCTGTTGCAATTAATGCAATTGAAGGTTTTTTAGAGTTTTTATTCTAGTTTGTTTTCTTGCTGCTTTAGTTTTAATTAAGTTCCATATATGTTGACAATGCTGTAGAGGTGTTTGTATCATTGCGCCCATTAAATGGACTTTTTACTAACCTTCATCTATTAAGGTTTTTAGAATAATTGACAACAAGGAGCAAGTTATGAATAAAAAAGAATTTATAAATCAAATAAATAGCCTTTACTCTTTGGCTTGGTCTCTTACTGTTAATGTGTCTTCATTACTTGATCAAGTAGGTATTCCACCTCATCGTGTATTTTCAGAAAAAGCAGTTGAACACTTTTTCTTTTTCTTAAACAACCCTCCCAAAAAAAATGATCAAGTAACATTAATAGAGAATGATGTCTCTACTTATATTAATGAACTTTGTGTTATTAATACTAAATTTATTACGTCTATTGATGATGTTGTGACTCAATCTTTATTAGTGGAATCACAAGAAAAAAATAAAAAAAGTATATTGTTTGGTTTTTTTAAAAGCAGTAAATGGTCGGATTGCGCAAACGTTAGGTTTGATAAAGTTATATGCCCTGTCTATGAAGCTACGCTGTGTAAAAACTAATTTTAATTTTAAGTAAATAATATTTAATGAGGTAAAAATGCGCTTTCTATTTAATTCAATTATCAGCTTTTCGCTCTGTATAGTTTTAACTGGTTGTATGAGTACGAATGTGAGTTTAGATGTAAAAGCAACAGATAATTTAAATCTTAATCAGTTTGATGAAGCGCTCCCTGTTGTTTTAAAGGTATATCAACTCTCAGATATACAGACATTTAAAACGGCCACCTTTGAAGAACTATGGAAATCAGATAAATCTATTTTAGCTAATTCATTAATCACTTTAGAAGAGCGTACGATTCATCCATCTGAAGAATCAAAAATCAAATTTGAGCAAGCTGAAAATGCAAAGTTTGTAGCTATTGTCGCTCTATTTAGAGACCGAAATGGCGACAACTGGAAAGCATACTATCCGCTAGCCGATGGCCCAGTTAAGTTATCTACCTCTTTAGACGTATTAGTAACTAATAATGAAGTCCAATTACCTGGTGTGGATAAGGCTGAGTAATGGCATTTAAAGCGTCGACAAAACCCGTCTGGGCAGAAGGTGTATTGCTAGCACAACAGCATTTTCAGATGTTTGATGAATACCACGAACAAAACCAAATTGCTCGCCAGGCACTAACAACACCTTTGGGTTTTGGATTACAGCATTTTGCAATTGATGAGTCTTCACTCGCTAGGGGCGTTTTAAAAGTAAGCAGCTTTACTGTGCTTTTAGAGAATGGGCGCCTACTAGAATTTGATAGGCAAGGGCACGAAGACCTAAAGCTTGAGCTCGATAGTAATCACCAAGATAGCATTATTTATCTTGCTATAGCTTCTAATAAAACTGTTAGTAACATAGAAGGGTACGCTACGCATGGTCAGTTAAGTGCTTATGAAGCGGATTATATCGATTTAGAAGATAGCCATGACCCATCTCGTAGCAGAGAGGTATTAATCGCAAAGCCAAAATTTATACTTTTGAGCGACCATGATGTTAAAACATACTTTGATACAATTGCGTGCATTAAAATTATGCGCAGCGAAGATGGTTCTTTTTCATTAGATAAACATTATGTTCCTCCACTATTAAATATAAGCGCTTCTTCATACTTAACCGAGCTTTTAAACAGGACTGCAAATCTTGTTAATGCAAAAGTAAATGTTTTACTCAATCGACGCAAAAACTATGGTTCAGTTACTGATTTCGGTCCTAATGAAATGAACACGTTTTTATTATTAAATGCTATGGCCCCATCAGCTAAAAGGCTCGATCATTTAAAAAGCTTAGCGTTGGTGCATCCTGAGCGCTTGTATTGCGAGCTTGTTGATTTGATCAGTTCTGTTTCTATGTTTGAGCATAGCGACTTAGTAAATCAGGTCCCTCCTTATCAACATAAAAATTTAAGTAAGGTGTTTGCCCAATTAGACGAATTATTAACACGTTTACTAGAAGGCGTAGTGCCTAAGAAAATGGCCGGGCTTAAACTTGAAAAAACCTCTAATGCAATTTATCAAGTGGCTACTATAGATTCTGCAATATTTGCTAATAACGACTTTTATCTAGCTGTTTATTTTGAGTCTGAAGATACAAAGTGGATTGAAACATTCAGTGAACAGGTAAAAGTTGGTGCAAGTGAAAAGCTCGATATCATGATTTCTTCGGCGCTTGCCGGTGTTCAGCTAACACACTGTCAACGTCCACCAAATAAATTAGCAATAAAAAGTGGTTATGAATATTTTAGGCTTGAGTCACATGGCTTTATTTGGCAACAAATTATTGAAGAGCAATCACTTAGTTTATTTGTGCCATTTGGTCTGCAATCTGCACAAATTGAAATTGTGACAGTAGCTCGTAATTAACATTGAGTAAAAATATGCAAGAAGCACAGCAAGAACAAGACTTAGTCGCCTGTATATCACCGGTTATAAACGCATTAACACCTTTGAAGTTGAAGCAGTCTACAACAGTAGAGCTAGAAGAGTTTAGAGATACCTTACTAACTAGCTTCGATGAGTATGAGCGAAACTGTTATTCACAACAGGTGACAACGAGTGTGATGCAAGAGGTTAAATTTGCGCTGACAGCTATGTGTGATGAGTTTGTTATGAGCTCTGGCGCTCACTTTCGTATGGATTGGATGTCGCGCCCATTACAACTAGAATTTTTTGGTAACAACCGAGCTGGTGAAGAGTTTTTTGAGCGTTTAGCAAAGCTCAGAACTGGTGGTGAACAAAAACTTGCAGCCCTAGAAGTGTATTATATTTGCTTACAGCTAGGCTTCGAAGGCATTTACAAAGTTAAAGGTATTGAGCAATTAAAAGCATTAATAGTTGATGTTAGAGCGCAAATTGAAGACATAAAAGGCACACCCAACTCACAGCTTTCTGACAATGGGATTCCAGCGGAAGGTTTTGCAATGAAAGTTGGGCGAAATATACCGTACTGGGTGATATTGGCAATTTGTTTAGGCTCTATAGCTTCAATATTTGCAGGCTTTCACTATGTCATTAGCAAGCAAGCAGCTCAAAGTGCCCAGGTTATTGATAACCAAATAGAAGTGCTTACACAGCTCAATAAAACCAACGAAACACGATAAGTATAGGTAATACAATGCAAGGAAGAGTTAATAAAAGCGGCTTAGTTCATTTTTTATTGGGCTTAGTTTCATCGCGAGCAACAGGCCAGTTAATCGGCTTAATCGCGGTGCTGAGTATTGTATGGTTTGCTGGGCGCATGGTTGGCCTAGATACAACCGACAAAAAACTTATCGCTATGGGTGCAGTAACTGCTGTATTTGTTTTATTTATTTTTATTCGTTGGTTATGGACAAAGCGTTCGGGCGATAAACTCGTATCAGAACTTGCTAGTCATAATGCAGGCTCCAGCGCGGAGTTAGATGAAATAAAAGAAAAGATGCAAGAAGCTTTAGGCTCACTGAAAGCATCTCACTTAGGGGCTGGTTACAGAGGTAATACTGCTCTTTATGCACTTCCGTGGTATATGATTATTGGTCCTTCGGCTACAGGAAAAAGTACCTTATTTGCTAATTCTGGGCTCCATTTTCCTTATTCAAATTCAAACGAGCTTCACATTCAAGGTTTTGGCGGTACACGTAATTGTGATTGGTGGTTTTCTGATCAGGCAATTTTAATTGACACAGCTGGGCGTTACACCACCGAACAATCTGAAAATAAAGAATGGTTATCTTTTCTTTCATTACTTAAAAAGTACCGTCCTAAACTCCCTATTAACGGTGTAATGGTTGCAATTAGTGTAGCTGATGTTTTAACGGCTGATAGTGAAGAAATACGCCAACATGTAAAGCTAGTACGTGAGCGAATCGAAGAGCTGATTACCCAGTTAGGGGTTATATTCCCAGTCTATATTACCTTTACTAAAACAGATTTAATCAGTGGATTTGAACCTTTTTTTAGTGACTTATCTGAAAAAGAGCGTGAACAAGTTTTTGGAGCTTATTTGCTTGATATAAGTGAGGATCAAAAAAATGATCCCGCAGAGATGTTTGAGCTACGGATGCAAGAGTTATATGAGCGTTTGTGTGAACAGCGTTTAAGCAAAGTAGCTAGAGAGCGTAATGAACACAGAAAGCAATTAATTCTAGATTTTCCAAATCAGTTTCAATCAGCTTCTACAAAGCTAACCGAATTTGTTAATTTGTTGTTCAAATCAAACCCATATCAAGAGGTTCCTTGGTTTGCTGGCGTGTATTTTACTTCAGGTACCCAAGAAGGAACACCAATCGAGCGTATTACAAACGGTGTTAGAGATCAATTTGGTGCGGTTGTAGTTGATCAAAAGCAAGAAACAATTACCCAAAGCTACTTTATAAACCGGGTGTTCAATGATGTTATTTTTAAGCTCCAAGATTTAACGCGAGGCAATCGTAAGAAACGCTTGATAGGTCGCTGGTTAAAAGGATTAACAGTGACCTCTGGTCTTGCGTCAATTGCTGCAATTACAGCGCTATTGATTACCTCATATACAAGTAATCAGCTGTTGTTAAATCAGGGTGAGGCTCGGGTTAAAGCAGTTGTAGAGGCTAATGTAAATAAAGCAAAAGACGAGCAGAAACTTGCGGTTACTCTAGCCTTATTTGAACATTATGGACAGCTTAAAACGTATGAAGATTCACTACCGTGGTATTTCATTTTTGGAATATACGAAGGGGATGAAACAGTCGACAGTGTTGCAAATGTTTTGTTTAACCAAATGAATCAGCTTATAACATACCCTGGAGAGCAGTATGTTTTGGCTAAAATAAAAGAGTATGAAACACAGTGGATTGCAGACGAATTAGAAGCTAAGGCTACAATACGTCAGCCATATTATGATGCTCTAAAAATGCATCTTATGATGAGCTCAAACCCTGAACACATTTCTAAAGAATTTGCAAAAGAGCAATTACTCAATTTTATAGCTGAATATTTTCACATTGATATTCATGCACCTGAGCAAGAAGCGATTAATGTTCGAATTAGTAGTTTGGTAGATATGTATTTACAAAACTTAGGTGATGATATTGAGGCTCCTGGCAAAATTGATTTCTGGCAAGCAAATGAAACTGCAATTACCGTCGCACGTGAAAACTTAAATACACAGCCTGAAGCATTTCCTTTGTACGAGCAGGTTATTACTAGCTTCGCTGAGCGAAAAAAACCATTAAAACTTAACGACTTTATGGCCTCTAAAAACCGTGATGTTTTTAAAAGTTCATTCAATATTCCCTATGTATACACAAATTTAGGATGGCAAGAATATGTATATCCTGAAATAAAGCGCATATCTCGTTTAGTATTCTCTGGCGATTGGGTAATGGGTACAAGTAATGAAAACGGTGAAAATGTTGTAGATGAAGCACAAGCTGAAACTTTAGCTAAAGCAATGCGTGCCTATTACTTTAAAGATTACGGAAACACTTGGTTTACATTTCTGGATAATATTAGAGTTCCTGCGTTTAGGGATTTAAATGATGCAAGTATTGATTTCGCAAGGTTATCATCTGTAGATGGTCCTTTTAGCGACCTTATGAAGCTGGTTGATAGTAATATAACTCTTGCTGATTCACCTTCAAAAAGCCAAGCTTCGATTGGGAAAACAGCATCTGACGTAGCCAATAAATTAGCTTTAGATACACCTAATATTACACAAATGAGTACAGTTCGTGCTCCTGAGCTCGAGAGTCGTTTTGCTGATTTAAGGCGTTTTGCTCAGGCTAATGAGGATAAAAATTCTTCAGATTACTTAAGGCAATACATTAGTTCATTAAGCAGTATTCATTCTGATATCAAAGCGATGGCTGCAAGTAGCGAAGATGACGCCCAAGCTATGGTATTTGCACAAGACTTACTCTCAGGAAATAGTCAAAGCAATGCACTGCAGTCATCGTGGATTATTATTGAAAGTCAAACTCGAGCATTAGACCCTGAAACAAAGGATACACTTGATACGCTGTTTAAAGCGCCACTTCATGCTGGTATTGCAACGATTATGGCAAAAGCACGAAGTCAGTTAAATCAAGAGTGGGAAAACCAAGTTTATACAATGTACAGCAGCAGTTTAGCTGGTAAATACCCTTTTAATCTTAGTGGGCCTGATGCGGCAATAGCGGATGTTTCTGAATTTTTAAACCTTGAATCCGGAGTGTTATGGAGTTTTATTAATACTCAGCTCAAACCTTTTATGAAAGTTAGGCGTGGTACGTGGGAAGAAAAACAATGGAATGGCGTTGGTATTGGTTTTAGTAAAGAATTACTAGATGGCTTAACTAAAGCAAATAAAGTGACGCGCTCACTATTTGCCAGTGGCGCTGATAGTGCGGGGTTTACCTTCCAAATGATGCCAGTTCCTCATCGCGGTATCCGGGAAACTTATTTAGGCTTTAGTGAACAAGGCTATAGGTATCGTAATGAGCCTGAAGAGTGGAGAAATTTTTCGTGGCCAGGTCGTGGTGCAGCTGAAAAAGCAGTGCTTTATGGTCTAGATAACACAGGCCGAAGAATATCTATTGAGCAAGATGGACCTTGGGCTTTATTAAAAGTTCTTAACTCTGCAAATGTTAAATGGATCAAAGGCACCGAATTTTTAGCCACATGGGAATTAACAGATAAGTCAGAGCAACCACTTAAGGTGCAGTTCTCACTTAAGTCGGGACGAAATAGCGGTATTTTTTCTAAATACATGCTTACTTCTTTTGCATTACCAAGTTCGCTGTTTGAACAGAGCCCAAGAATGGCTCAGTCTCAAACACGTATTATGCAATAAGGTCGACTATGTTTGGTTTATTTACGAAAAAGAAAGCTCCCACACTTGTTAAGCAGCATGGTTATGGGTTTATGGGTAAAACACCTGTCAGGCCTGATTTTGTGAAGCTGAATATATCATCTCGTGAGTCTGTTGCTTTTGACCATTGGCTCCAAGAAGGCTTTGCCCATTTAAATAGAGGCCGTAAATTAAGTGACAATAGTCACTTAAATGGTACAAAGTCACTATTTTTTATTTCTGGAAATGCAGATGATGGCGGGCTGCTGGGTATTTTACAACCTAGTAAAGATAGCAGTGGTCGGTTTTACCCTTTTAGCTCGTTTGTTCACAGTGGTCTTGAAACGTATAAAAAGCACCCTGCGTTTTTATTTATATTTGCTAGCCAAATCATAGAGCATTTACTAGGTGTTAATGAGAGTATTAAAAACGCTGATAGTATCAACGACATGCAAAAGTATGCTCAAGACTATAACAAAGTTGCAGATGCGCTAAAGCAACAACCAAATTTAACCCAAGAGCTTGATAAGCTTAGAACAATCCCGATGAGTGTGTTTTGGGATCATCTTGGAATGAATGATGTTTCTAAGCGAGCAATTTTGATAGAAGAACTATCAGCAGTGCTTAAGTCTATTGCAAACAGGGGCTGTTTACGTAGCCAATTTGGTATTAGATTACCAATGCCTAGTTTTAACCACGAAAGCGCTTTAGTAGCAGGCTTTTGGCTTCACTTAATAGCTTCTATGGTGGCTGATCATAACTGGCAGCCATGGTTTTTTTATAGCTTAGGTGATGAAAATTGTGAACCAAGCCTAACTGTATTTTGTAGACCTATCCCCGCCTCTTATTTTAATAGTGTGTGGGAGGGGAGCTCAAAAACTAAAGATATTATAGATCTATGTGATTTAAAAGTAGATAAACAACCATCTGAACACACATTGAATTTTGCAGATATGGACAACGTGAGTGTTTACGATGCATTACGTAGGTGGTGTAAAGCATGACTATAAAGCAACCACATACACATACTACATGGATAGAGTGGTTAGAAGCGCTGAGCGCTCCACTTTTAGGAAATAAATGTGGTGAAGATTTAAAGTACGATGAGACATTTAAGTCTTTAAAAGCCTCTTCCTCTGGCGTTGGTGAAGTAGACTTTAAAGTGATGTTTATACAAGCATCTGATTTGCTTAATTCACAAAGTAAAGATCTAAGACTAACTAGTTACTTAGCATTAGCAGCTACAAGTGAGTTCGGTGTTATAGGCTTAACGCACTCTTTATTGCTTTTTAATCGCTTATTAACCACTTATACGGATGAAGTCCACCCGACAAAAGCAAGAATGCGAAATGCTGTAAATACATGGTTTTTACAACAGCAAGAGCGTTTAAAAGGGATTGCTGAAGCTCACACTACTGAGGCTGAGCAATGGCCTGAGCTTATTGCTGCTCTTACGCAATATAACGAACAATGCGTTCCGCTGCTAGATAGTGAGTCAGGCCCTTTGTCTACTTTAAATGAGTGGGCATTAAAGCAACAAAAGCGTAACCCTGTTGCAGTTGTAGAAGTACCAAAACCTAAAGAGGTAAACTCTTCAGTTAAGCCTGAAGATAATCAAGCTAAAGAGCAACAGTCTCAGGTCCAAAGCCAGCAACTTCAAGCTACCTCATCACAGAGTAACCCTGTGAGTGTAAGTGATGTTTCAACAGATTCAGCTTATTTAACTGCAATAAGGCAATTACTAAATTTTGATAAAGAACAAAATAATATTGAGCGTGTAATTAAGCTTTCAAGGGCTGCTCGCTGGAGTAAATTGTCATTGCCAGTAAGTGACAATGGAAAAACACGATTACCAGCGCCACGAGCTGCTGCATTTGCTCCTATTGAAAATGCTTTAGCAGCAGATGAGCCGCAACAAGCTTTAAACTTAGCAGAAGCCTTATTTATGGAAGGGGCAATGCAGTTTAATTTAAATTTGCAAATATTAAGCCTCTCAGCCTTAAAGAAGATCAATAAGCCTCACTTAGTAAACTGGTTAGAGCAACAACTTGTTGGTTTGGTTGAGCAGTTTCCTAGCTTATCTTTGCTTCAATATGATGACGGCAGCCCATTATGTTCATCAACTAATAAAGAGTTTTTAAAAGAGCTTGCACATGAATCCAGTGGTGAAAAGACAGCAGTGTTAAAAAATGAATTTGAAGAGCAGTACAAAGCGCTTTCATTGGATGTAGAAAAAGGTCAACTGGCTATGGCATTAAATCACGTTGATTCAATAAATATATTAACCGACTTTGATAAAGCGCAAGCCCAGTTATTAAAAGCAAAGTTACTTATTAAGGCTGAGCACTATGAGCACGCATTGGCTCTGCTTAGTATTTTATTAGAGAAAATTAAAGTGCACGAATTAGCACAATGGCAACAACGTTTTTGTATGGAAGTATGGCGATTTTCCAAGCAGTGTTATGCAAGTTTGTCACAAGCGCCAGAAGATGAAATGAGTTTAGCTGCTAAACATATTAGTCAGCAAATGATGGTAACTAATCCCGCAGAGGCATTAGCTTGGGTTTAGTTACAAAGGCCTGACTAATATGTCGAGGTTTAATTGGAATTGAGCAAACAAACGCAAAGGAAAAAACATGAGTGATACATTTCAAAAAGAGATCCCAAGGGCCAGAATCAATATCTCACTAGAGCTTGATACAGATGGAGCGTCACAAAAAAGTGAACTTCCGTTAAAAATGCTAGTTATTGGTGACTATTCAAATGGTCAAAATAGCCAAGAATTAGCTGAGCGTGAGCGAGTAACAATTAACAAAAATAATATTGAACAAGTGCTTAAAGATATGGCCCCTAAAGCCAATTTTCAGGTCTCTAACAAGATAAAAGGTGACGGGGAAATTAATGTAAACCTTGAGTTTGATTCATTTAAATCATTTGATCCTGAGTCTGTTGCAGCCCAAGTACCAGAGTTAAATAAAATGATGGCTATGCGTAATTTACTACGTGATCTTAAGTCTAATCTTTTAGATAACTCATCGCTTCGTAAGGAGCTTGAGCGTGTACTTCAAAATCAGCCTGAACTAGATGAGCTTAAAGCTAAACTAGATGAAATTGCACCGCTTGCTTCTGAAGATGAAAAGCAGCCTGTAACTAAATAAGGAGATTATTATGTCAATGCAAGAACAACTCAATGTTGCAGCAAAAACAGTTGAAGAGGCGCCGCAATCTACCTATGAAAATTTATGTGGCATGGTTGATATTTTACCAGTAGCTGATGAAATCAAGCTGGATACATTCCGAGATGCAGGTAATTTAGCTGAAACTCGCGCTAATGAGCGTTTAACTGCAGCTATTAATGTTTTTTTAGACATGGCAGGTACAAGTGGTCAAGAAGTAACGCGTATCGATAAGTTACTTTTAGATGATTATATTGCAAAAGTAGACACTATAATATCTGAGCAACTTGATCAGATATTACATCATCCAAACTTTCAAAAAATGGAATCGGCTTGGCGCTCATTACGTTATTTAATTAACCGTACGCCAAATAATGCAAATATTAAAATTGAAATGCTTGATGTGGATAAAGAAACCCTTCGAGATGATTTTGAAGAAGCGCCTGATACTACGCAATCAGCACTTTATAAGCATGTTTATACATCTGATTACGATACGCCAGGTGGTGAACCTGTATCAACTATGGTTTCTAACTTTGAGTTTGATTGTTCAGCCCCTGATGTTTCATTACTACAAGAAATATCACGAGTATCGGCAGCGGCGCATTGTCCGTTTATGGGTAGTGTGGGTCCTAAGTTCTTCTTAAAAGACTCGTTGGAAGAAGTATCTAAAATTCAAGATTTAGGCTCATACATGGAACGAGCTGAATTTTTACGCTGGAAAAACTTCCGAGAATCTGAAGATTCTCGCTATATTGGTTTAGCGTTTCCACGTTTTTTACTTCGTTTACCTTATGGAGAAACAAACCCGCTACGTAATTTTAACTATCAGGAAGATGTAAATAGTCAGCACCATGAACGTTATTTATGGGGTAATGCCACATTTGCATTTGCTGCAAATATCATTCGTAGCTTCCACGATAATGGTTGGGCTGTAAATATTCGAGGGCCACAATCTGGTGGTAAAGTTGAAAATCTTCCACTTCATTCATTTGAAGCGGGTAAAGGCTCAGAAACAAAAATTCCAACTGAAGTACTTATTTCTGAGACTAAAGAGCTTGAGTTTGCTAACCAAGGATTTATTCCTCTTAGCTACTATAAAAATTCAGACTTTGCTTGTTTCTTCTCTGCCAATAGTGCGCAAAAGCCACAAGTTTTAGAAACTAATGAAGCAACAGCTAATGCTCGTATTAATTCACGTTTACCTTATATTTTCTTGGTGTCGCGTATTGCACATTATTTAAAAGTTTTACAGCGTGAAAACATTGGTTCGAGTAAGCCTCGCCATGAACTAGAGCAGCAATTAAATGATTGGCTAGGCGCGTTAGTGACTAAAATGAACAACCCTGATGAGTCGTTAATTGCAACACACCCATTGAAAGATGCAAAAGTGACTGTAGCTGAAATCCCTGGTAACCCGGGTTATTACCGCGTAAGTACTTACATTGTACCGCACTTCCAAGTTGAAGGAATTGATGTGCGTTTAGCGCTAGTTGGGCAAATGCCTGGCGAAAAATGAACTGCCACGCCGCCAATGAAACGGATTTAAGTACTATCAAATACGTCTATTTGGTGAGTAGTTGGATGGCGATTGAAAGGATTAAGACGTTTGTCTAAAAGTTGCCCCAAGTTGGTTGCATCCAACTTGGGACATATTCCCCAGTGGCATGAAGCAGAGGGCTTTTTGGGGGGCATAAACTTTATGTTTGTGCCAATGCCAACTAACAGGAAACACTTCATTCTAAAAGGAGAATAATGAAATGGCAATTCCAGCGTATATGTGGTTAAAGGATGACCAAGGTAATGACATCAAAGGTTCTGTAACTGTTGCAGAGCGTGAAGGTTCAATTGAGATCCTACACTTTGATCATGAACTTCGTATTCCTACGGATAACGATACAGGTGAACTAACAGGTACTCGTAAGCATGAACCTTTTGTAATTACAAAAGCGGTTGATGCGGCTACGCCGTACTTGTACAAAGCGTGTTCAAACGGCCAAACACTTAAGCAACTTGAGCTTAAGTGGTACCGTATTGATGACACAGGGACTGAGCGTGAATATTTCTGCCACAAATTGGAAGATGTAAAAATCACTTCAATCTCACCAACAATGCATAATGTAAAAGACTTAGACAAGGAGCGTTACCCGCATCTTGAAACAGTATGTTTACGTTACAAACGCATTACTTGGACATACTTAGATGGCAACATCGAGTTCTCTGACTCTTGGACTGAAGGTCGTTAATTAGTCAGTAGTTTTAAAGGATATGCGTAAGCATATCCTTTTATTTGAGGTAATTAGTGGCATTATTCGATTTTTTAACTCAGCCAGTTATTCGTAATGGTCAGCACGGCTTTCAAGCAAATGAGCAGCAAAGTGTATGCAATCATTTAAATGAATTACTTAATGCTCGCAGAGGGGTATTAAAACACTTGTCTGACTATGGTTTGCCTGACGTAGAGGATATTTACGAGGGTTTACCGTACTCGCAACATACATTAGCGTTTGAAGTTAAAAAATTGATTGAAAAGTACGAACCTCGAGTTCGCTACGCCAATGTTGTGCCGGTTGAAATAAAAGAAGACAACTGTGTGATTAGATTAGATATTCAAGCATTTTTAACAAATGGTCAAAGTATAAAATTAAACACACGATTTGAATCAGGCGGAAAAGCTGACGTTGTACAGCGCGCTAAAAATAAAGATTAACGTTAAGCAAAAGGATTGACAAATGCAGCAATATTTTGATGCTCAAATGCGCTTGTTGACTCAAGCTGGTAAGCAGTTCGCTCAGTTTTATCCTGAGCATGCAGGTATGCTTAATATTGATGCATTAAAAGATAGAGACCCGCATATTGAGCGCCTACTCGAAGGTGTAGCCTATTTAACAGCCCATACGCAAAAAAGGCTTGATGAGTCTGTACCAGAAGTATCTGAACAGGTGTTGCGTCAATTGTGTCCAATTTTATTGAGTTATTACCCATCAACAACGGTTGTTCAATTTAAGCCTAAACTCGCAATGCAAAAAACGCATAAAATTGAAAAAGGTTTAGAGCTGAACGCACAAAAATCAAAAGTAGATAACAAAAAGGTTGTCTTTAGCACTTCTCATGAATTAGATGTAACTCCACTTGATGTAGAGCATGTAAAGTATCAAGAGTCGCATTTAGGAGCAGAGCTTCGTATTGGTTTAAAATTTATTTGCCAAGGAGAGCGTGCCAACTTTGATTTATCAAAATTAAACTTTTACTTAAGAGGTGACACTCCTCTTTGTAGTGCTTTATTTTTATTATTGAAGTCACCAACTAAACAGGCTGAGCTTGACTTTGGTGCAAGTCATTTTGAATTTAATAAAAAACTTAAAGTAAAAGGGTGTGTACCAACTTATTTAGGTATTGATGGTGCATTACTACCAAGTGCTGCTAAAAGCCACCCAGGGTATGCTTTATTGCTCGATTATTTTAATGCAAAAGATCGGTTTTACTTTTTAACTTTTACTGGCTTAGCGAATCAAGAACTGCCCGAGCACATAGATAGGTTTGAGCTTGTATTTAGGGGGGAAAACAAATTGCCTCCAGGTCATCAGCTCAGCAAAGAAAATATCCTCATTAACTGCGTTCCTGCAGTAAATATTTTTGAGCAAGCAGCAGAGCCAATTAAATTAGAGTCTAATCGAACCGATTATATGATTAGTGCTGACCAAGCAAGAGCTGATCATGTATTTAGTTATTCGGTTGATGCGGTAGCAGGGCGGAACTCAGTCACTGGCAATACTCATACGTATACTCCTCGATACCAAAGCGTGTTTGAGGACGAGAAAAAGCTATATACCGTTCAAACAAAAGATGTGGGTTCTGCTGCTCCTTCGCATTACCTTCAGCTTCCCTTTAATTTAGGTGAAGAGAAAGAAACCCTCTCGGTAGATTTAACTGCATTTAATGCTGGTTGGCCTAGACAGCTTTTACAAGAGGGGGATTTAAATGAAGGCGGTAAAAATATGCCAAATATTGTTGACGTTAAAAATGTTATACGTCCAACTAATTATTTAGCCTGTCCGAGTCAGCCAAAACATTGGCAATTAATTAGTCTACTAAATGTAAAGTTTTCTCAAATAACACAAGTTACTGAGTTAAAAAGATTGCTTGTATTATTTGATTGGTCAGGTAAACCCGAAAACCGTTTTCGTATCGAAAGTATTATGAAAATTACCGCTATGCCAATTAGCCAAATAAAACGGGGGATTTTTATTAAAGGAGTCGATGTTCAGATAGATATTGATGAAAGTAAGTTTGTTGGCGATGCCGACCTATTTCATTTTTGTAATGTTCTACATGAATTCTTTTTAATGTATGCCCCCATTAATGAAAGTGTACAAACACGGGTTAATGCCATCCCAAGTTATAAAACGTGGACATGGGATATAGAGCCAGGTAAAAGCTATCAGCTATGAGTACATTCGAAGTTAAAAATGCACATCCTGTATGGGCTAAGTTGCCTCCAGCTATAGAGCATTTAATTGCTAAACCATGGCAGTTTAGTTTATTTAAAGCGATGAGCCTCATAGAAAAACACTGGGCAGCTCCAAATGAGCTTGAGCAGGGCATAAGTCAACGGGTTATGTTTAAGCCATTTAAAGAGCTTGGCTTTCCTGCTACCGATGTACGCCAATGCACACTCGAAAACGATGGCAGGGGCCGATTAAGTTTATCCACGTCATTTTTAGGATTATATGGCGTAGATGCGCCAATGCCTCACTATGTTTTAGAACAAGCTGCGAGTGATGAGCAAAGTGGCGATAGAGTAAGGCAGTTTTTAGATATATTTAATCATGTTCTTTATTGTCAATTGTTCCAAGCCTGGAAAAAGTCTCAAATTAATATTGCAGGTCGTGGTGCAGAGCAGTTTGATGGATTAATAGAATCTATTTTACTGGGCAAAACAGATCAAAAAATTCAGTGCGGTATTGCAAGCTTAAAGCAAACTAGTGCTTCTGGTTTAGCACAGTTACTTAAACACAGCTTAGATATAGAGTCATTAAAAGTAGATGACACAAGGGCCAATTGGCAATCTATAGATACACCAAGTGCAATTGGTACTAACAATCAAATGATACTAGGAAACTCAGCAGTATTAGGTACCAAAGTATTGGTAAGCGGAAGTATTTTAACGATTGAAATAGGCCCTGTAACAAACGAGATAGCCTTAAACCTCACACCTCGCAGTGCTGATGGAATCAAAATGGCTGCACTTTTAAGTGCACACTTACCTAGCAATATCGAATGGGTATGCCAAATAAAAGTTGCTAATGAGGCGCTTGCTGAACAAACAATAGGCAAGCATGGGCTTGTGCTAGGCCATAACTCATATTTAGGGGCTGCAGCTGCCAATATAACAACACACAGCTACACCCATAACCAGTATAAACATTAAGGAATTAAGGATAAAAAATGGACGCTAAAGGTATAAAACAACTCATAGATAAGCTTAATGGCCACACCGCTTCGGCGCTAGAGTCAGCAGCAGGTTTTGCAAGTAGCCGTAGTCACTTTGAAGTACTTCCTGAGCATCTTCTTATTAAATTAATGGAAGAGGGAAGTAATGGTGACCTTGAGCACATTTTTCATTTTTTTAATGTTAATCAAGATGCTGTATGGCATGAGTTATTAGACTTTTTAAACAGGCAGCCAGCAGGAAACCAAAGTAAACCCACGTTTTCACGTCGTTTGTATGAATGGTTAGAGCGTGCATGGTTAAGTGCTAATGTTCAACATAAAAGTGACTTTATTACAGGAGCCGCTCTAGTTGACTCATTAACAGAGCTATTACCGTACAGCCCAGTACTTCAGCTACCAGCGTTACTGGATAAAATAGATTCTCGCTTTTTAGCCGAAAATCTTGAAAAAATATGTCAGCAGTCATCAGAACGCCTTAGTCAAAATGTGAGTAAAACGGCCGAAAATCAAACCGCGGGTTCTCAAGGCGGTAATGCGCTAGACGAGTTTTGTGAAGACTTAACTGAAAAAGCAAAGCAAGGAAAAATTGACCCGGTATTAGGGCGTAATGACGAAATTAGAATGATGGTAGATGTACTTTGCCGTCGTCGTAAAAATAACCCTATATTAGTAGGCGACCCAGGTGTAGGTAAAACAGCCGTAGTAGAAGGGTTTGCACAAAGAATTATTGATAATCAGGTGCCAACAGATCTTCAAGGTGTACGGTTATTAGTGCTTGATATGGGCTTGCTACAAGCAGGTGCAGGCGTTAAAGGTGAGTTTGAACGCCGGTTAAAAACAGTGATTGATGAAGTCAAAAACTCAACTACACCCATTATTATGTTTATTGATGAAGCGCACACGCTCATAGGCGCTGGTGGTGATGCCGGAATGAGTGATGCGGCTAACTTGCTTAAACCTGCTCTTGCTAGAGGTGAACTTAGAACAGTTGCTGCAACTACATGGAGCGAATATAAAAAATACTTTGAAAGAGATGCTGCGCTTGAGCGTCGCTTTCAGCTAATAAAAGTTGATGAGCCTACAGAGCAGGCTGCGCAGCTTATGCTTGCGGGCTTAAAAGACAAATACCAAGAGCATCATAATATTCAAATTACGGATGATGCGATTGAGGCTGCGGTGGTTTTATCGTCGCGCTATATAACAGGTCGCCAATTACCAGACAAAGCTATTGATGTACTAGACACGGCCGCAGCGCGTGTACGTATGTCTTTTGCTACTGATCCCGCGGCTATTGAAGCTGAGCGTGAGCATATAAACTATCTCGAAACGAGAATAAATAGCCTAAATGTTGAGTTTGGGCAAGGCTTAGCGGTTGATCAAGATAAGCTAACTTACTTAATCGAAGAATTAGTTAATGCACAAGATAAGTTAGCACAGCTTACTCATTCAAGAGAGTCACAAATTTCTACGTTGAGCCAAATTAACGAAATTAAACAAGCGACAGACCAAGAGCTTGATAGTGAATCGTTGTTAGCTCTTCGCCAAGCACTTAAAGAGCAAAATACGCAAGATAATGGCCTGTTTAGTGAAGTAGACGCCGACGCAGTCGCGCAAATCATTTCGCAGTGGACCGGCGTACCTGTAGGGGCAATGGTTAAAGACCAAATTAGTAATTTAATCAATCTTGAAGCCACAATTAGCCAAGAAGTTATAGGGCAGCAGGCTGGCTTAGCCAAAATAGCGCAAACGCTTAGAGTAAGTAAAGCGGGTGTTAGTAATGATGAAGGCCCATTGGGTGTATTTTTATTAGTAGGACCGTCGGGTGTAGGTAAAACTGAAACCGCGCGTTGTTTAGCAAAACAATTATTTGGTGGCGATAAGTTCTTAACCACAATTAACATGAGCGAATATCAAGAGTCGCACACCGTATCCCAACTTAAAGGTTCGCCTCCTGGTTACGTTGGTTACGGCGAAGGTGGTGTGTTAACTGAGGCTGTTAGGCAACGTCCATACTCGGTAATTTTGCTCGATGAGGTAGAAAAAGCGCATAAAGATGTGATGAACATGTTTTATCAGGTGTTCGAACGCGGGAATATGCGCGATGGGGAAGGTCGAGAAATTGACTTTAAAAACACCGTTATAATTATGACTTCTAACTTAGGCTCTGCAGAGTTGATTGAAGCGTGTACGCCACCGACCGTTATTGATTTGAGCCCTCAAGAAGACGAGCAAGAGCAGCAAAGCGAACAAGAAGCTGAAATTAACAATGCATTAAATCCAGCTCAAGCGCTAATTAATGAAGATGGGACACCTTGGAAAGTGCCATCAATAAGTGCACTCACAGACTTAATAAAGCCGCAATTACTTGCATTTTTTGCTCCCGCCTTACTTGCGCGTATGCAAGTTATACCTTACTTAGCATTAGACTCAGAAGCACTGCAATCAATTGTTAGCTTAAAACTTGAAGCTATTGCCAATAGATTACATGAAAACCACAAAATGCAGCTAAGAGTGGATGCGAGTGTGTTAGAAAAGTTAACGACACAATGTACATTATCTGACAGTGGAGCACGCATGGTTAACGCGGTAATTGAGCAGCAGATATTACCGGGTATTGCTAAATCAATTTTAGAGTTTATGGCACAAGAAGATATGCCAGACATTTTAACCCTAGCTGTTGATGAGCAAGACGAGATCACTGCAACATTTGCCGATAACGCATAATTAAGGATAAACAAATGGGATTCATGGACATATTTAACGAATTAAAAAGTAACACCAGTCATTTTAGTGTTGTTATACAAGGTATGCCTGATGAAATGGTATATGTAACTGACTTTGATTCAAAAAATGATCGTTTATGCGAAGACTATGAATTTAAAATACAAATTTTAAGCCCAGAGCACCTAACATCAGAAATGTTAATAGGTAAAGATATTACTTTATCAATGGTATGGTCAATGGTTGACCGTACCATCTCGGGCTTAATTAGTGGTTTTACCGCTCATGGACAAAGCCATCAAGGTTTTCATTATACTTTGGTGATGAACTCCCATTTAACATTACTCAAGCACCAGCATTCTAACCGCGTTTTTACTGCTATGGATGCCGGGAAAATAATTTCGAGTGTATTCGAAAAATCAGGGTTTCCTACACAAAAGTTAAGTGTAAAGGCAAGCTCATCTACACTCGACATGACCGTGCAATATAATGAAACAGATTACGATTTTGTAACACGTTTAATGCGTAAGCATGGGTTTGTATATTCTTTTGTAGAGCAAACTGGTGGTGATTGCGTACTCTACATATGTAACAAAGCCAAAGAAATAAGCAATTTATATACTCCAGTTAATTTAAGCTATGTCCCACCTTCAGGGCAAGTTAGAACAAGTGAGTCTATTTTTGCTATTAGTAGGCAGGCTCAACTGTTTGCACAAAATACACAACTTAATGATTATAATTATCAGGCCCCTGCAAACTTACAGATCACAGCTAATAATTCATCTCAAATAGTTGGTTTTGGTGAAGATTCTCATTATGCAGACAATTATCAAACTGCTGAACAAGGGCAGTTATTTGCAACTATTAGGCAGCAGTCATTAGATTGCCAAAGAGAGCAAATAATAATAGATACCGATTGCAGAGCCTTGCGTCCAGGAATGCAATTAAATATATACGATCACCCTGAGCACGATGGACAGTACCTTGTAACTCGCGTTGAGCACAAGGGAAGCCAAAATGCGGCTGTAGAGTATGGCTCTAATGTAAAAGGTTTAACTTATAAAAACCAAGCTTACTTAATAAGTATTGACCAAACCTTTAAAGCGCCTTTAATGCAAGCACGGCGTGTATTTGCAACGTTTAACGCGCTAATTGAACAAGAAATAGATGACAAAGGTAATTACGTTGTAAAGCTGCCTTTTAATCAAGATGGAGAAGGGCAAGAAAGTCGCTCAACACGCCTAATGCAGCCTTACGGTGGCAGTGGTCATGGTATGCATTTTCCACTAACACAAGGTACAGAAGTATTAGTATGTGGAGAAAATGGCGATTTAGACAGGCCTATTATTTTAGGTGCCCTTTATAATGAAAATGCACCAAACCCTGTAACAAGCGAAAACCCAACTGAAAATAAATTAGTAACTAAAGCTGGGCACAGCTTTGTAATGGATGATAAAAAAGGCGAAGAAAAAATAAGCCTTGCCAATAAAAATAATAAAAACCAATTAATACTTGATGCAACTAATGGCGCACACCAAGCAACGCTTAAATCGGTTGATGGTGACGTAAAAATTTCGGCTAAAGAAAACCTGCAATTTGTTGCTGAGAACGACGCAAACTTTACAGTTGCTAATAACTTTACAACGCGAGTAGAAAACAATCTGCAAATTCAAACCCGCGAAGGAGATATTACTGTTACTTCAGCCGCAGATTTAACTTTAAACTCAGTATCAAATAGTCGAATTCAAGCAACTGACGGTAACCTAGAGCTCACAGCAAGTGATGAGCTAAAAATGCAAGCACAGCAGGATATTAATGTTTACTCGGTTGATGGCAACCTTGAGTTACAAGCCCCACAAGGTGATTTAGAACTAAATAGCGGTAAAAATATTACTATAAAAGCAAATGGGCAAGGCTCAATTCAGTTAAGTCAAGGTGGTGCAAGTATTGAAATAGATGCTGCGGGTAACCTTACAATTGACGCCACTAATATAACGTTAAGTGCCACTAATATAGCAATTAAAGGCAGTGCAATTAGTAATAACTAAGTTAAAGGAGTAATTTAATGAACGCAAAAGTTAAAAGTATATTTAATCACGATCAGCAACTTGCACCTGTAAGTAAAGTTGATGAATTTGGCCGAGTTAAAAGCGTTACAATAAATAACGACGAACATAATGTGGTAGCACAAGCGGCCCACATAACACCATGCCAAGTGGGCGACACAGTACTGCTTACCCATACTGCACAGGGCTTTATAGTCACAGGGCTACTTGCAAGTGAAGAGCAAGCGCCCGCTGCATTTATTAAAAATAGCCAAGGCCATATAACTATTGAAGCGCAGCAAAGTATTAGCCTTCAAACGGCTAAAGGGACAATAGAAGTATTTGCCGACGGGGCGATAGTGCTCGAAGGGCGAGACATAACAGCCAATAGTGAGCAAGATCTTACCTTGGCTGGCTGGCCAATTAGGCTTAATTAATTCTATGTTTGCACAAGTCGCTAAGGTTAAGCAGCATCAGCAGCGCTTAACTACTTTATTAAAACACAAACAAAAGTTGCAAGCGCAAGGCGTTTACCCGCTTGCGCGACTAAATGTAATTGAAAGCCAATTACTAAATCATTTATATACGCTCAGCGATTTAAAAAGTGATGCCCCCACAGATTACTTTGCAGGTAAAAATTTGACACAAGTCAGTCAATTAGTACTGAATGAATTTATTACCTTTGCGGCAGAAAACCCCGATCACCACAGTATATACACGCTATTGTTGCAAAATCTTAATTTCAAAAGTGAGTTGACCGCCGCTGAAACCTTTTTAGCTTTAAAGTCGGACAAACATTTAAGTAATTACGGTGTATTACAGCACTTACTTGATTATTGGCAGTTAGATGATGATAAAGCACTACGCAACAGTGTACTCAACGAAAAAGAAGAGCTAGATAGCACCGCTCTAACTTTACTTTTTTCGCAGCACTTGAGTGAAACAGAGCTAAACAGTGCCATGCTACATGCTAATTTTGATATTGCTTACGCAGCACTCGTAAATGCCTATTGTAATAAAGCAAGTGACGTATCAGACATGCTGTTTAAAGTTTTTGCAAAAACAAATGATGACGACAAAAAAGCAAAATTACTTGCCTTAGCAGGGCTTACTAACGATCCGCGCTGGGATGAACCTTGCCTTCTTTTTTGTAAAGCCAATCCCGAGCTTTGCCAGCATGTACTAAGCCACTTTGTATATAAACGCGCATTGCCTTTATTTATTAATTTAATGGCGCACGGGGTAACGCAAAAACCAGCATATGCAGCGTGGTTAACAATAACTGATAGGCCGCTTGCCCAAGCAGACAAAGTGACTGTAGTGGAATCAAATAACGAAAAAAACGTACATAGCGGCATAAACCTTGACGATGCAGAGCATGCAAGGCAAACGTTTGCATTAACGCCCGGGGATCAATTATTAAACGGCATTAGCTTTTTACACAGTAATGCAAAACAAAAACTAAAAATGCTTGCAGGTGAAGTTGTGCAACGTGTAATAGCACCGCATTATCCACTGCAAAAAGCCTGTGGTTTGTACCATGTATTAGTGAGCGCCAAACAATGGCAAAGTGTTATAGCGGAGAGCTCAAGTGCTGAATAACTTTTCTCCTTGGCAGGCTAGTTTTTTTGATGGTTGGTTGAGTGACCGCACATTGGCTCAAGTTGTTCTTGTAAAACAAAGCTTTGAATTTGACGAAAAAGGCAATGTTACACCAAACGAGCCTGGACCCGATATTGTTGTAGCGGATGACTACGATGGCGACCCCGCATATACGCCACTGAGTGAAGTAAGCGAGCAAGTCGCCTTTAAAACAGGTTTTGAAGTGTATGGCGACTTTACAGCTTACCCACCTAAAGCCAAACAAGCGCGAGTGATTGAAGTAGAGCTTGGCCTTTATAATAAAACACAGCCACTATTTAATAAGCGTTTACGTGTAACAGGCACACGTTTTTGGAAGCGCTCTTTGCTAGGGCCAGTCGCAACTGATCCTAATATTATTGAACCTACACCTATCAATTACAGCAATGCCTTTGGTGGAAAAAACCTGAATGACGAAACCGATTACCTGCTAGAAAACCCAATAGGAAAAGGTTTTAAGCTTAAAAATAAACAGGCAATAGGGCAACAACTACCCTCTATTGAGTATGCAAACGAGCTTCTGCGAAAGCCGAGTCATACTACGCCAGTAGCTGGTTTTTCAGCTATACCATCACATTGGTCACCACGTATAGAGCTTATGCCCGACATTGATAAAAAAGCACTAATGGCAGGTAATTACCCATTTAAAACAATGCTTGATGAACATTTTAATAATGTGGCACCTTTAGATCAGCGTATAAAAAATGAGTTTACAGCAGGGTGGGCGTTTTCGCTTTCTGGACTGTACCCGTTACAAAACTATGGTCAGCACCAGCGAGTAGAGCTTCCATTTGACGAGCCAATAGTTCAGCTAGTTAACACATTAAACAGACATACAATTAATATGCGCTGCGACACCTTAATTATTGATTCTGACGCGCAAAGTTTTTCTTTATTATGGCGCGGGAGCATTGATGCTATGCACGTAGGCGCAAATAGTCAGTTAGTCGTGGCAAAAAAGGAAGCTAACAATGAAGTTTGATGTACTTTGCCACATAAATGCCACAGGGTGTACACCAAGCAGCCTATATACCGCTGTTGCAAACCAAATGTTATTTTCTAAACCGAGTAAAGCATTAATACGTTGCGATATAAGCTTAGATGCTCCTTACATAATGATAGAAATGGAAGAGCTTGCCCAACTAGACAGGCAAACTAAATGCTTACTACTACTAAGCCAGCTTATCGAAAACCTTGACATTGCAACCCTTAGAAAAACATCTCGTATAAGTCAAATAATGTTTGTATTACCACAGGATGAGTTAAAAAACCCAGTAATAAGTGATGATACCGTCAATGAGCTTTTAGCTGAGGTGATCTCTCAGCAAATACCTGATTTTATACAAACAACAACTATCGACTTTAAAAATATAGCCCCAGATACGTTAATAATTGCAGTAGATTCGTGTGTTAGTTACCAGTATGTGAGCGAGCAAGCAAAAAATAACGATGTGCAAGTGCTAAATGGCCCTCCGGGTATAATTAATGGAGAAGGTGGATGTGCATTACTTATACATGGTCAAGGTGGGCTAGAAGCACATCTTTTTAGTGGCGAGTTAAAAGAACAGCTTAACCAAGCACAAGCGTGTGTTAATGATACTTACCTCTTTGCAGCTAAGCAGTCGTTAGCATGGCAAAAAAAATGGTTTGCTAATACACAAGCATTGTATAGCCCAGAAGACGAATTAATAGAGCTTGCCGACTTAAATAATACTATTGGCTATCAAGGCGTTGCAAACGACCTAACTGGTTTAGTGCTTGCAAACAGTTATTTAAATAACCCATTAAGTGAAGGGTTAAATCATGTGTTTTTATTATTTAATTCACCCAATGAGCAATTAATAAAAATTTCAAGGAGTGAAAATTCATGACATACATTAATGCAGCCGCAGGTAAACAAACTGGCAGTGTGCAATATGATATAGACGCGCTAACTGCCGATGTTCGCTCAGGTGGGTCATTAACATGGCGACACAATAATCCAACGCTATTAGCCCTCAATAATAGTGCACGAAGTAACGGCGCGTTAGGTAAAGCCAGTAATGTTGCTATATTTGAAGACAGAGATGCCGGTGAAGCTGCTTTTTTAGATGAAATAGCACGCCCAAAATACCGCGATAAAACACTAGGCGAAATGGTTAATACCTTCATACCCGACTATATAATTCCGCCACCACAATGGGACGATGAAAAAAACGAGCCCATCTTGCCGTGGAACGAACCACAAACAGATATGGATGTTAATAAACCGATTACCAATGCCCAAGCATTTTTAGACTTAGTGTCGAGTCATTTAGGGTGGCAAGCCGGCAGTCAAGAGCAGTTAACCAAAGATGCGCAATCGCAAGCAGCGCAAGTAGCCACAGTATCAGGGCAAAATGTACTCATAAATGGCCGTACCGCGGTACACAAAAAAAGCGGCGGTAAGTTAAGTACCATAGATGTATGTTTAACCACAGTAGGGCCAAGTGTAATCCCTATTCCATACGCAAATATGGCTGCGGCCAGCGATGTAGCAAGTGTTGCAGGTTCAGTAAAAATCAATGGTAACGGTGCTGCTAACATCAAAAGTAACTTTTCAAAGAGTAAAGGCGACAAGCCGGGTAACAAAAAAGGCATAGTAAGTGGTACAAACGATGGAAAAGCCGAATTTATTATGGGCTCATTTAACGTACTTATTGAAGGTAAACCCGCAGTGCGCCAAGGCGATCCAATGATTTCAAACGCAAAAAACACCCCACCTATGCCTCTCGCGCAATCAGGTGGCGCATCACCAAGAGGGTTGAGTGTGGAAATGAGGGATTCAGATACACAAAGTGAAGACCCTGCGGAGGCTGTGTATAACATTAAAGCCAAAAGTGATGAGAGCTTTATTGGTCAAGGAGTTTTTAAGTTGTCACAAGGTAACTACCAAAAAAACAAAGTGCTGGGTGAGGAATAATAATGACAACTACTCGTAACTATGTAGAGCCAATACCGAGTGCAGAGCAAGCGTGTTCTCTTGATTTAATTGTACCTACGCAATGTGGACACGAATTAAGTATTCCGTTTGGTGAAGCTGAAACTCAAACTAAAAGTAACCCGAAACAAGCTGATCAAATCCCGCAGCAATTGACAATAAAGCCATTGGTTTTTTCAGAGCCTTCACTAGATAAAAATAAAGCTACGGCGCCAACCTATATTGAGCAACCTGAAAATTTTGTTGAGAACACTGCATGCGGATATTTATATGTATTTGTCGATGGTTTTCTTTGGCGTGAATATGCGGTGCTAGGTGCAAATGGCTACAGTGAAATTGATTTAGCAAAAGAACACAGCTTAGATACGCGAAAACATTCAGGCATAAATGTAAATAATCTCATTATTCCTTCAGCTGCAAAAAATTTATACAGTGGCAGCACCCTTCAAAAAACAAAAGTAGAGGTCGCATTTTCAAGAGTACAATGGTCTTGGGATTACATTTGTACTTTAGGCGGCATGTTCGAAAGTGATAAACGCTTATCGCTCAAACCACTGATGCAAAAATGTAATGACACTACAAAAGCGGCAGATTACAGATCGCACAGGTTTACCTTATTAGACTTTACTCAAGGAAAACCACAGATTTTAGGCTCTGATGGAAGCTTATATTTGCATGATAAACTAGGTATTGCGCATCGTTTATTTATGCAAATGGAAATGGCTAAAATAGCCATGCAGTTCGACTATGATAAATTAAAGTCAAAACCTTTTTATGACTCTGCAATTCTTGCTTATCAGTTATATTTAAATGAAAAGCTACATAAAAAAATATCAACGTTTGCAGGCCCAGCAGCAGGGAATGTTGAAGTTCATGAAGATAGGAGTCTACAAGCAGGCTCATTACGTGATGTTGCTAAGCACCTTGATGAAAAAGAGATAGAAAAGTGGCTTATTTCAGAAACTTCAATCAATGCGTTAGGTATTTACCTAGACAGTCGAAAACAGCTTACAGATTTTTTCCAAGATAAGTCAGCAGCAGAGTCGCTCCAAACAACATGCAAAAATCAAAATATATCACCCTTACCTAATTGGAGTGCTGTAACGCGAGACTTAACATGCTTAAAGGAGAATGCTTATGGAGCTGCTATAAGTTCGTTGTATCAGTATTTAAATGCAACAAATGAACGTACTGCTGAATTACCTATTTTTATAAAACCTATTACAGATAGTGCAAAAAAAAATGAACTCAAAAAGCGTATAGCTGAAGCAGAAAAAGACGGGCAAACACTTGCCAAAAACCTATGTAATGATCCTCAAAGCTTTGTTAGAACACAATTAAGTGCTAAAGAAAGTGCTTATGGGCAAGATTTTAATAACGCGCAATATGCCAGTATTACGCCTGATAAATCACAAGAGCCCGGCACCTTTGACCCAGATAAATGGCAAACGTATTTTACAAATATTGATCAAGCAGGTCACAGCCTTGGTAATACAGAAACACTAATAGCTCATGCTTTCAAAACGTCTGATAAAGTACTCACCGAGTTAATTAAATATTGGAAGCGCGCATTCGACCCAGCTACTAACCCTAATGTGTCGACACTTCAAATAAAAGTGATTGGCGCAAGCTTAAAAGCATCAGGCATTGAACCTTATGGTAATATTAAAATTCATAACTTTAATGGTGTACCAGAAGGGCATACAATTATTGGTGTTGATATAGTAGAAAGCACGCTATTTAAAGAGCCTAAACTCAGGCGTGCAAGTAAAGCACTAGATAGAGTGATTAACGCGATAGATAACAATAAAAAGCCAAGCGCTAAAGATATTAGTATTATTTCGGGGAATGTACCGCGTGAAGTCACGGGCGACAAAGGTGCTCACGGCACAGTAACCATCACGGACAGTAAAACAGGTAAAACAATTGGTGTACAAGCCTCTAAACACGCCGCTGCTTTTATACAAAAGGGGCTGGATACAAAAAACTTTGCTAAAGACTTATCAACTCTCACGCTTGATGTTTTAACGTTACCTACCGAGCATGTATCAAATTCGATGTTGGCGGCGCATTACAACAATTTAAACCCTATAAAAAGCACGGCAATGCGGTTACCATCAACAGCTAAATTAATGGATAACTGGATAAAATCAAACCCCGGGACCTTTTTTTTACTCGATTCAATCAGCACTATTAATACTTATAAAGAGTATGAAAAGAACTTTAAAGGTAAGGGAGAAGGGTATGAATTCTTTAAAAATATAGCGTCCATTTCTTCGGTTATTATCTCATCGGCCCAAGTGTACGAGGCTTACTTTAATAACCGCACTGCTATGTCAAAAGCGATGTATACTGATGCTGCAGAAAAAGTTGAAGACTTTATGCGTTATAAAGAGGGAACAGTCTTATTTACAAAGCTAAGGTTTGCGGCTGGCTTGGCAGGTGTTTTAACCTCTAGCTTATTAATCTGGGACGCGCACGATTTAAATAAAAAAGGGCAGCATGGCGCAGCGCTTGCCAGTTTGATTGGTGGCGGCTTGGGTATTGCCAGTGCTTTTCATGGCGCTGTACTTGCTTCAATGGGACCATTTGGTTGGGCGTTTTTAATTGGCAGTATTTTAGCTGGGCTCGTCGCGAGTTACCTAACAATCACTGATGCCGAAATATGGGCAAAATACGGCATATTTTCAAATAATAAATCGATAAAAATAAATTTTGATGAACAAACAAAAAAAATAATCCTACCTTCACAAAACGATTATACAACGTTTACAGACCCCAAACTTTACATGAGATTTATCACTTCTGTACTCTTTAGCCCTAAGCTAGCAATTAAAAAAATGGCTATGAGTTGGGACCAATATGTAATTGAAGTCGGGTTACCCTTGTATATTGAACAAAAAAGCCAAGTTTACTTAAATGTAACAATAAAACGTTACTCACGAGGTGGTCAATCACTCAACGTAGAAACAACCCCTATTTACGTTCCAAAAACAGGGCGGCCTGTTCGCTCTCAAACAGCATTTGGAATTAAAGACATCGCCGTGTTACAACCGCTTGAGTACGAGCGTGATGCTAAAGGGCAAATAATAAAAGCGAATACGTTTGGGGAGTTTGATAAAAGTATTGTATGGCATATAAATGCAAAGGCGCGTGTTGAGGTAGAAAATGTGTCGTACCCACAAAAACTGTTAGCTTATAAAAAAATAGACGAAGAGCAAGCACAACTAGAAAATGCTATTGATTGGCAAACAGAAATTTTAAAACTGTAAGGGACAAAATGTCGATTTCATATAAATTTGCAAAACTAAATGCAAGAATGATAGAAAATTCGCAAAATTTTAAAAATTATTTTTCAAAAAAGAGGTTTAATAAATTTACAGGTTTAATGGGGTTTCAAATAGTTAAAATATTAGTATTAAAAGATGAAGAAAGAAGGCTTAAAGACTCAAATAGTATTGATAACGAAGGCCGTTATTTAGGTTTTCATCATGCGGGTGATTGGACGCTAGGGTTAACATTAGGGCCTATTTTTTTAGGGGTTTTTGGCAGTCTTGTATCTATACTGGCTATTTTTGGGGTTTTTATTATGGATAATATGGAATACCCATGGGCTTTTCTATTTATTACTATTTGTTGGAACTTATTCTTCTTAAACTTCGGCCCCATTTTAGCGCGGTATATTCTACCTAGACGTGAGGTGTATTTTGACCGCCAAAACCAAACAGTGAGCTTTTCGTGGTCAGTAAACAACGCAGATAAAAATGAGCATGGCCATTCGACATTTCCTTTTGAGGATATAGAAGCGTTTTATTCTAAAGCTAACCATTCACAAGGCCACGGTGTAACCCATGCGATGTATATTGCCCATAAAGATTACGAAAACCACCGTGGTGCATTTAGTGAAATACGTGTAAAAGACAACCCACAAAACCCAAACTACTGTAAGTACACATGGGAGCGCGTTGTGCGCTTTATGGACGTAACCAAACCGCTCGTTGATTCACCTGAAATAGAGCCGTTTCGCCATTTTGACCCAATAACACGCGATTTTGATAAACAAAATAACCGCCCTGAAAAGTACTGGCGTTTAATGAGCTACAAGCAGATGAAGCAAATAGAAGAAGCACTTGATGATGATATTTACCGCTTTAACTTTGACGGCGCTATCACCAACCCAAAACGCTGGGCAAATAAAGAAATCACCAAGCCGTGGGAAAAGTGGCCAATAGATGAAAGCCTAAACAAACCAGACAACACACCGTATTGGAAACGCCTGATGAAAACCCTTGCAATGCAAATTATTGCGGGCGTTTAAACGCGGTTGCTCTTTAAAAATCAGAAAAGGAATTGAGACCTAGGCGTTATATGTTGCCTAGGTTTACTGTCACATGGCGACACAATGCCCCCACTTTTTCAGACTCAAACCAATATTTTAAATATATCCAAAGTGTATTGTTTTCGCCTAAAGTGACTGTTAATACGCCAACTTTTTTGATAATCGCAGCTATTATACGGTGAAAGTAGATTTACTCATGTTTATTGTTGATAAGTCTGAGTTGCTATTAAAACTAAACAAGACAGCCATCCTAATTTTGCAGTTTGGCTAACTAAGCACTAGACTTTTCCAGTGCAAAAAACAAGTAGGGTCTCTTATGGTAATCACAAGAAAGCGTCAAGTAAGTTTGGCTGATACACAATATTACCACTGTATCCTTTGCTAAAGGGTTAAATATATCGACAGAAAACTGACTACGCAAGTTACACGCGTATCTCACGAGGCCGGTTATAGGCCATCATCACAAGCAGGTTAATGTGAAAACTTAAATAGAAAACGGCGAGCGAATATCAGTAACTGTGGAAAGCTACTGGCATAGACTTAAACTATTCATTAATAAATCATAACTGCACCAGTGCAGTTATTTTATGCCTATAATTTAGGTTTATAGATGAAAGTGGCTTATTTAGTAGATGAAAAGAAGTTACGCAGTCTTAAAAAATAAATTATTAACCTAAGAAATAAATCTAGTGACACAGCCTTGCTTGCTAATTTAGAGTGAGTGTCTCGTTTATTTTTTGCACTTATAAAGCAAAAAGTATTAAAACCACTAATTTACTTAATCGCACACTTCATGCCTCTTTGCGCGACAATTTTAACTTTTCTGTTAACCCTGGCGCAGTACAAGGGGTAACGGGCAGCTTTTTTTCTCATTTATTTAATTTAAGCACGGGCTTTGCTTTAGTAGGGCATGGGCTTGGCGCGTATGAGGGCGATTCGGTTATAACTATTCGGGGGACTAACTCGCTAAGAGATGGATTAACCGATGGGCACTTTGGTGTGAGTGGTGGGTCAAATGGCAGTATGGTGCATGCTGGTTTTAATAAGACTTTTTATAGTATGAAGCCTGCGCTGCAAGAGTTTATAGCAGCGAATATTCAAGATAAAGTGACTGGTTGCGTTCATTTAGTTGGCCACAGCTTGGGTGGTGCGTTAGCGACGCTTTCTGCTGATTGGATCAAAGCTGAGTATTCACTTCCTGTAAAATTATATACGTTTGGTTCGCCACGTGTTGGGCTTGAAAACTTTTCTCGCGCAGCAACATCTAGAATCGATAAAATTTATCGCTGTACACATGGGGCTGACCCAGTGGCTAAAGTGCCTTTATGGCCTTTTTCGCATGCTCCGCACAATGGCCAAGAAATACGTTTAGATAGTGGACAAGGTTTAAAAGGTGCTGCTCATACTCTTGCTGGTACGCCTGGCTACTTAAACACTGCCAATAGCAATAATTGGAACAACTTAACTATACAAGCTAATCACTTTTTAAACATGCCTGTGCGTTTAAAATTTGAAGACAGAAATCAAGCATCATTTACCTCACATTGGGCAGATAAACTAGGTGCTGCATTAATTACCCTTTTAAAAGATGCAGGCTATTACAGCGCAGTTGCTGCCCAAGCAGCTATTGGTACTGGGCTCACTTTTTACGATATGTTGGCGCGAACGCTTGATAAAATAGCTAAAGCGTCAGCCTCGTTTGCAACACAAACCTTAGGTTTATTAGGGCATATGTTAGTGTTTGCAGGCAAAGTAATTAGTAAAGCGGTGGAGCTGACTTATAGCTTTATAAAATCTGTTTTCGACTCAACCCTAGGCGCTTTATACAGAGCTGCAAGAGAAGGGCTTAGCGGCCTAGACTAACCTTAATTTAAATCTCAATCTCGCTCTAACAAAATAGCACCACTTTGGTTTTCGCCTAAGTGGTCGTTTTTGTTATACATAGGGCACTTACTCATAGATAAACACCCACAACCAATACAGCCATCTACGCGGTCGCGTAGGCGCTGCATATAAGCTATGCGCTCATCAAGCTGTGCTTGCCATTGCTTCGAAAGGGCTGACCAGTCTTTTTGTGTGGGAGTGCGCTGCTCAGGTAATGTGGCCAGGGTGTGTTTAATTTCATCAAGCGTTATTCCCATGGCTTGTGCGGCTTTTATTACCGCTATACGGCGCAGCACATCTTTTTTATAGCGGCGTTGGTTGCCGCTATTTCGCCAACTACGTATGAGTCCTTTTGTTTCGTAAAAGTGTAGGGTTGATACTTTTATGCCGCTGCGCTTAGCGACATAACCTACGGTTAGGTTAGCCTCGATTAGTTTTTTTTGATCTATTGGCATTGTTTTAAATTTCCGGTTGACCTCAATATAAGTTGAGGTTTTAAGCTTCTTTCAACATTAAAAAAGGAGCTAACTAAATGCAACAAAAACTTAAGCGTAGCACTGTTATTATTTACTCAAGCGCACTTAAAAATGGTAATACGCAGGCACACGTTAACAGCTTTGCTGAGCAAAACGATGTAAGGATAATATGTTTAGATGATTATAAAATAGCGCCGTACTGTTATAACAAAAACTATAAAAGCGATGACTTTTATGCTGTATTTGAAGCACTGTTAAAGTATGACCACTGGGTGTTTGCCTCACCCGTTTATTGGTACAGCACCACGGTACAAATGAAATTATTTATTGATAGAATAACCGACTACATAGACGATGAAGCATTAAAACCAAAATTACGAACGCTGCGTAGTAAGCATTTTTCTTTGCTTTCTAATGCGTCATCAAGTGAAGCGCCGGCGTGTTTTGTAGAGCAATTTAAAAATACGTTTAGTTATTTAGGTATGCAGTTTATTAATCATCACCATAAAAGTACCCAAAAGGTTGCTTAAATTGCAGCCTTTTTTGGTTGTCTCTGGTAGTTTAGTAATACGCTTAAAAACACAGGATTGTTTTATGAAATATTTACTAGGGTTAGTGCTGCTTTTTAGCCCGTTTATTAATGCTAATGAGCAACCAATTAACGGGTTTGGTAATTATTATAATGTACCAAAGCATGACAAAATTAATAGCTCTACGGTATTTAAAATAGCATTTGATGTTGCCGATGGCGCTAAAAAAGGCGAGCAAAATAATTCAATAAATTCGCTAGCGCGTTTTATTAACATGCATGTAGCGCATGGTGTAAAGCTTAAAAACATTCAGCTTGCATTAGTTGTGCACGGCAGCGCAAGCGTTGATGTGTTAGCTAACAGCGAATATAAAAAGCGCTTTAGTGCTAACAATAAAAACCAAGCCTTAATTAAGCAGCTACTTGCTAATAACACTCAGGTGTATGTGTGTGGGCAATCGGCAACTCACTTTAAAGTAACGCCTGAGCTGCTTATTTATGGCGTAAAAATGTCGCTTTCTGCGATGACCGCTCACGCACAACTTCAACAACAAGGCTATACGCTCAATCCATTTTAATGACGCAAATAACAAAAAATATACTCTGCTTTGGCGACTCTAATACGTGGGGTTTAAACCCCGAAACAGGTAAGCGCTATGATGAAAAGACCCGTTGGACGGCGCGGTTACAGCAACAGCTAGGCAGCGGCTTTACCGTAATAGAGTCGGGGCAGCCAAACCGTACGCTTGTGAATAACCCGCCTTTTACGGGGGAGCTTAATGGTATTCGCTATTTAAAACCCGATTTGCAGCAACATGCTTTACACACGCTCATTATTGCACTTGGCACTAACGATTTAAAAAAGCGTTTTAACTTAGCCCCAGCAGATATAGCCACCGGCCTTACGCATTTTATTGGTTCTATTAAGCAATTTTACTCGCCCGCTAATTTACCGAACATAATTGTTATTGGTCCTTTATTTATTAACCCTCAGCATGGATTAAGCCATATTTATTTAAACTGTAATCAAAAGTTATTGCCCTTAAACGATCTCTTTAAACGTATAGCTCAAGAGCACGCGCTTAATTACGTTGATATATCACACCTTAACGCCCCCCTAGGTAGCGATGGTATACATTTAAATAGCCAAGGCCATACGCAGCTTAGCGATATACTCAGCCACCTGGTTTTGCAATTATAATGCAAACAAATCAATAAATTAAAAACGTAATTTGCTTTAATTATTTTACAAGCTTGATTGCTTTTATGCCCAGATATGCAATTATTATTGCACCTGACTCACACACAGCTTCTTTAAAAAGGTGTTATGAAACAATATCAACGTAGGTCTTTAATTGCAGTATTAAGCGGTGTCGTGGTTTTTATTATATGTGCTAGCACACTGATGTACTTTGCTGCACAAAAGCTAAGCAGGCAGTTAGCGCGAGATTCAAATTATATTGTTCAACACATAGATGCTGCCGCAACAGAGCGTAGAAAAATTTTAACCCGCCTAAATAACGCAAACGCTAAACAATGTAATAACAATACATTGATAGAAATGCGCCGCGCGTTGTTTGATGCACAATACGTGATAGATATTGGTTTTTTTACAAATAATGAGCTGGTTTGCACCACCGGTGCTGGAAAGCTGGCAGCTACAATTACCGATAATCCTCCCGACTATATTCGAATTGATAAATACGATAATAAACCTGTGCGCGTAAGGTACGAACCGCAATTGTATTTGCTTTTGTTTAGTGGCCGAGCAATGGAAGTGATAATTGTAAGGCAAGGTAATTACAATTTAATAGTCGATACGCGTGCTTTTAACGATAAAGTAATTGTTTCTCCTCAGTGGGAAGTACTTTATAAAAACACGCGCGAGACGTTTCATTTAGCAGGGGCTAAAGGGGTTTATGAGCAGGTAAAAAATCACTCATTTTTACCTTATGAATCAATTATTAAATGCAGTACTAATAACCCCGAGTACTGCGCAGCCGCACAACTTCCGTGGAGCCAATTTTTTGCTGATAATCAATTTTTATTGATTATTTCGCTTATTTTAATTTCGTTAGCGGGTGTATCGAGTGGACTGTTAATTGACTATAGCTTAGCGGCTAGGCGCTCAACTATCACGCGTGTGCGCAAAGGCCTTAAAAAAGGCTCATTTTATTGGACCTACCAACCCATTATTTGTTTGCAAACGGGTAAAGTGGTTGGCTGTGAGGCGTTAGCCCGTTTTGAAGATAAATACGGGGTTTTATTCCCTGATCAATTTATTCCTATTATAAGAAAAACCAATTTAACGTGGCGCTTTACCCAAGCCATGATTGAAAAAGTACTTTATGAGCTAACCACCGTTGAGGCATTACCGCGCAATTTTAAAATTTCTATTAATATTTTTCCCTATGATGTAGAAACAGGCAATATTGCGCTTTTAAAAGACATACCTGCACTCACCGATTCGCGCTTTATTATTTGTTTAGAAATAACAGAAGACGAATACTTAGACTCAACAGTTGCCCATACCCACTTTAAAAGGCTGGTTGAGGCGGGCTTTAATTTATCGATAGATGATTTTGGTACGGGTTACTCTAACTTAAAAAATCTACAAAACTTGAGCTTTCATCAGCTTAAAATTGACCGCACTTTTGTACAAGATATAACAACACAAGGCTTAAAGGCATCAATGATCCCCAATATTATGGCGTTGGTACGTAAGTTTAACTACACCTGTGTAGCAGAAGGCATAGAAACAAATGAGCAAGAAGCCATACTAAAACAAGCTGGCGTACATTATGGCCAAGGCTGGAAGTATGCCAAGCCCATGGCACTTCGAGAGTTTAAAGCGTATTTAAAATTGCAAACGGTTTAAACGTGTTTTACCTCATATACGTATCAGTATGATATTTATAACAGTGTAAGGTTTTAAAATGATTAAAATAATAGCCAGCGCATTTATGGTGTTAATGCTTAGTGCGTGCTCAGCTCAATACCCAAATCAGCAAATTACCGGTAAGCAGTTTCCTACCATTAGCGGCCAAAGCCTAGATGAGAAAAGCGTAACCATACCGAGTAATTTTAAAGCCGATAAAACCTTGTTACTCATTGGCTATAAACAAGATAGCCAATTTGACATAGACCGTTGGTTAATTGGCTTAGACATGACAGGGGTTACATTACCCACTTACGAACTGCCTACCATAGCAGGTATGGCCCCGCGTATGTTTAGTACATTTATAGACAGCGGTATGCGCAAGGGTATACCAAAAGAGCTGTGGGGCGGGGTAATCACTATTTATGAAGATGGTGAAGCTGTGCAAAAATTTACAGGTAATAAAAACCCAAACAATACTCGCGTTGTTTTAATAGATAGCAAAGGTAAAATTTTACATTTTTACGATAGGGGCTTTTCGGTAGAGGCGCTTAATAAACTAAACGAAAAAATAAAATAAAGGGAGCCAAGCTCCCTTTAGTATTAAGTGTGTTTAAAACGCATAACTTACACTAAAGCGCGTAGTGCGTGGCATAATATAGCGGCCATTTGGGGCATCGGCATTACGTGGGTCGCCCTCTGTTATACCTTGCTCATCCGTTAAGTTATCAATGGCCAGTTGTAGTTTTATGCCTTCCATAGGTTCTAAAATTAGGCCTAAGTCTACTTTTTCGTAGCCATCAAGAGTCACCGTGTTTTCGTTGTTACCAAAGCGGTCATCAACAGCCGACAGTGTGCCATATAACGTGGCATACATACCTTGTAGCTCAAAGTCGTAGCTAGGTGTGATACGCACTTGCCACTTTGGCTGACGCTGAGATTCATTTCCTTCATTGGTTGGGCTTTGCGTAATTTCGGTTTCTTGTAGTGTGGTATTTAAATTAACCGAAAAACCCGACTGATGATTAAAGTTATAATCAAGCTCAACACCGTACGCTTCGTTTGTTAAAATTTCTGCAGGTACACCTGGGCGGCGTACAAATGTATCGCCCTTTACTTCGTTAACAAACAAGGTAGCGTAAAAGTCTGTAGAGTCAGAAATTAGCTTGTAGCCAAATTCGCCTTGGGTTACTTCTTTAATTAGCTTTTCGCCGCCTTCATAAGCGCTAAAGTTATCTCTAAAGTCGTCAAAGTAAGGCATTTTATAACCACGGTTTACGCGTGCAAATACACCCATATCATCGTTTATTGAATAGTTAATCCCCGTTGTCCACGATGTTTTACTTTCATCATAGTTAACTGTTTTGGTAATAATTCCATCAAGGTCTTCATCAACACTGTATTCTACTTCATGACTTTCGTGGCGCACGCCTGCATCTAATGTAAAGTCGTCGGCAAATTTGTATTGAGCTGTTACATAAAACGCATTGGTGCGCGCATCACCTGTTGAGCTAATATCGTAGTTAAAATCGCAGCCATCAGTGCTTTGATTACACTCAATGCCAGTTAGCGACTCGCCGCCGGCTTCTAGTACGTGGTAAGCCGTATTACCTAAACTCCACCAATCGTTTGCCGATGTACTGGCTGTGTAGTAACCAAATGTGGCTGATAAATCATCAAATTGCTTTGAAAACGCTAAATCGTTTGTAAATGAGCTAATTTCTTTTAAAACAACCCAGCGTCCAAGCTGTTGTATAGGGGTGTCGCTTGCGTATTCTGTATTGGTTACTGCACCAAATGCGGTTTGCCCATTATCGGCAACGTCTCCAACTGTGGTTGCTGAGCCACTTGGCACTAATCCGTATGTATTAGCATCCCCTTTAGTTATATTAAAGCGGTCAGAAAATTGCCAACCATTATCAAGCTCTAGTTTAATGCTACCACCTGTTACGTGGCCGTCCCAACCTCGGCCATCCCCTAAATCAATATCGTGTGCTTGTGCATCGGGGCCGGTAAAAATGGTTGCTTGGCGGTTTAACGTGCCAAGTTGGGTATATTCTGCGTCAATCCCTTCAATATTAAGTGGGGTAGGTAAGTACCATGCACCATGGTCATCTGTTTGACGGGTATAAAAGTTAAGCTCGCCGTTATCTAAATCTTTAGTGATATTAATGGTAAATTGGCTGCCTTTCTCAGAGGTAAAACCTGCATCACGAATACCCGGAGAGCTTTTTACATAGCCGCCAACCATAAAGTATAAATCGTCAGTAATTTCACCACTAATAACAGCATCTACTCGTTGTAGGTCGTAATCAGATGTTGTGTATTTAAATAAGCCTTCGGTGTCTTCACCACCGCGCTTTAGCCTAAAGTTAGTTGTTAAACCCGGTTGACCGTTTGATAAAACAGGGTTTGGCCCACCGCGTAAAGCCTCCATGGTCTCAATCGTTTCATCAATTCTAAAAAGTGAAGAGTTTTCTAAAAACGATAATGTAGGGGCTGGGTAAACGGGTGACCCTTCAATACTTAAGGTTAAAAATGGGGCGTCACCGCCGCCAGGAAAACCACGTACAAATACATTGGCACCAGATTCACCCCCTGAGCTTTCTACCCAAACCCCAGGTACGGCTTTAAACAGATCGGCAGTGCTTTTTGGTGAAAGTTTAATAATTTGCTGGCTATCAATATTTGTAACAGCGTAGCCTGCATCAATTTTTCTGATGCCGACCCCGGTAGGTGTGCCCGAAACAACAATTCGCTCTACCTTGGTTTCTTGTGCTTGCTCTTGTGCAAAGGTGGCGTGTGAGCTTAAGGCTAAAGTTATAGCGCACGCTAATGTACTTTTTGCTTTATTGAATGTCATGTGTGATCCCGTTTTAGTGTGTTAAACAGTGTGTTTTTTACTGCGCTGTAAACAAAGTTTTTATGTAAACAGGCTGTATATGATGAAACCTTAAAGATTAATGCAAACGTTTGCAATATTTATTTGTAAATTATTTATGAATTATATTTGTAGAAATATTGAGCGTAAAAGCCAAGGTATGGCTTTTTTAGCCTGTGAGGCAAGCCAGAAAAAATTAATAATGCTATATTGTCAGCTAGTTACATTAAACATTAGTTAATACAACGCGGCTCAGGGTTTTCATGGATAACAAAAAAATAAAATTAGCTGATTTAGCAAAGCTGGCAGGGGTGTCTACCTCTACGGTTTCGCGTGCTTTAAATGACAACCCGTTAATAAAACAAGAAACACGCGATAAATTAAAACAACTCGCTAAAGAGCATAATTTTAGTTTAAACACCGCTGCAAGCCGCTTGCGAACGCAAAAAACAAATGTTGTTGCTGTTATCATTAACTTAGATGAACAAACCGAACAATCGATTAGCGATCCATTTTTACTTAAAGTGGTTAGCGAAATTAATCTTGCACTTAATCAACAAGGGCTAGAGCTTTTATTGTCTAATTCAATAATGGCACAGCACGATTGGGCCAATTATTTTATTAATGGTCGAAGGGCCGATGGTATTATTGTGGTTGGGCAGGGTAAAGATCAGCGCAATATAGAGGCGGCTGCTAAAGCGGGGATCCCTTTGGTTGTGTGGGGAGACCCTAAAACACCCAGTAATTACCCTATTGTAGGCAGTGATAACTACCTAGGTGGAATGCAAGCCACTGCGCACTTAATCGAACACGGTGCAAAAAATATTTTATTTTTAGGCGACCCAGAGCACGGTGAAATTAGCGAAAGACACCGCGGTTATGTGGCTGCGCTATCTACGCATAAACTAGAGCAGCACGTTGTTTCTATTGATATTACTAGTAGTTCGGCGTATCAAGAAATTAATAGTCTATTACGCGAAAAAGGGCTCTACTTTGATGCAATAATGGCTTGTAGCGATATGGTTGCTTTAGGTGCAATGAAGGCGTTAAAAGAGCGCTATGTCAGTATTCCTAACGATGTTGCATTGGTGGGCTTTGACGATATAGCAATGGCAGATATTAGCCATCCGTCGCTTTCAACAATTAAACAAAATACTCAATTAGCGGCTGAACTTTTAGTTAAAAAGCTTATGCAACAATTTATGGGTCAAAAAGTTGAATCTCAAGTTATTGATATAGAATTAATAACTCGCCAATCGAGTAAACGCTGATTTATGAATGATAGATACAAATTTTAAAACTTGAAATGCAAACGATTGCATTGATTTTTATTCTACACTAAACTCAACATTCACTGACACAAACACACACGCTAATTACCCAAAGGTGTTAGCTTTAATCGTTATGGCGCACTGCGTTATAAGTAAGGCAAGCTATGAGTAAAACAAAAATCACACTAGCAATTGCTGCAAGCTATTTTATTTTCGCAATATTATTAAATAGCGTAGGAACAGTCATTTTGCAGGCAATAAATACACTGGGCGTTAGCAAAACTGAGGCGTCTGTTTTGGAAGGGTTTAAAGACTTATCAATTGCGATAATGTCTTTTGTTGTTGCCTCATTCATTCCTAGATTAGGGTATAAGCTCGCGATGTTAGGGGCTTTAGCGGTCGTTGCATTAGCGTGCTTAAGCACCGCACTGATCAGCGAATTTTATATGTTTAAAGTGCTATTTGCAGTGATAGGCTGTGGCTTTGCGGTAGTAAAAGTTTCTGTTTATTCGATTATTGGCCAAGTAACCGAAGATGCTAATAGTCACTCGTCACTTTTAAACACTATCGAAGGGATTTTTATGGTGGGTGTATTAAGTGGTTATTGGATTTTTACCGCCTTTATAGACCCAAGCCAAAGCAATGCGTGGCTCAATGTTTATTACGCGTTGGCTGCGCTTACTTTAATTGTATTACTAAGTGTTGTTATTGCACCGATTGCGCCTGCAATTGATAAAAATAAAACTGACTCTAGTTTGAGTGACTTTATAGCCATGCTTAAATTAACGTATCAGCCCTTGGTGCTTATTTTTATTATAAGTGCATTTTTATATGTCCTTATTGAACAAGGCGTAGGTACTTGGCTGCCAACCTTTAATAACCAAGTTTTGCAATTGCCTGTGGCTATAAGTATTCAGTTAGCGAGTATTTTTGCAGCGGCGTTAGCGTTTGGTCGATTAGTTGCGGGGCAGGTGCTTAAGCACATTAATTGGTTTTTTGTTCTGTGCGGATGCTTAGTCGCCATGGCATTACTTATTATTATAACGTTACCCCTAACTGAAAACCTACCTAATACAGCAATCACTAGCCTATTTGATGCACCACTAGCTGCATTTGTTTTGCCCCTCATTGGCTTTTTTATGGCGCCAATTTATCCAGTGTTAAATTCGGTAATGCTCAGCGCATTAGAAAAGCACCAGCATGCAGCCATGACAGGGTTAATCGTTGTGTTTTCAGCACTTGGAGGCACAACTGGTTCAATGATCACAGGCTACGTATTTGAGCATTTTAGTGGTCAGCACGCATTTTACCTGTCGTTAATTCCCATTAGCTTAATTTTTATAAGCGTGATTATTTTTAAACAGCGCACCCGCGCCATTTCTCAGCACGCTGCCAGCATATAATTGATTTAGGATTGTTATGAATTTTTTTGAGAGCCAGTTATTTAAAGATGTACAGACCCAACATATTTTTGATGACTGTAAAACATTTGCAGATGCAACTGCACGAAACAGCTGGCAAAGTGCGTGTAAACACTACGAGCAAGTAGCACCGCTTAATCAAGCCCAATTAAAAGAGTTTGTAAATGCTCACTTTATTACGATCCCCTTACTCCGTATGCAAAGTGAGCCAGATACCGCAAGCGTTAAACACTACATTAACTCTTTGTGGCATGGTTTGAGACGGGCGGCTGATAAACCTAAAGCCGATTCTTTATTAGCATTAAAGCATAGCTACATTGTGCCTGGTGGGCGTTTTCAGGAAATATACTACTGGGATAGCTACTTTACAGCGCTTGGCTTAATGGATGCTAATAAACCTGAAATTGTTGAAGATATGCTGCAAAACTTTATCGACCTTATAAACGATTATGGGTGTATTCCAAATGGCAATCGCAGTTACTACTTATCGCGTTCACAGCCACCTATTTTAGCGCTTATGGTTGAATTACTATGGCAGCACGAACACAACAAAACCAATAATGTAGCGTGGCTTGAAAAATGTGTTGATGCGCTTGAAAAAGAGTATGCGTTTTGGATGCAAGGCGCAGAAGAGCTTACTAACGAGAAAACGACACTAAGGCGAGTTGTAAAAATGCCATGCGGTGGCAAGCTAAATCGTTATTGGGACGATGAAGCAACCCCTAGGGCAGAATCCCTGAGAGAAGATCTGACACTCGCAGAGGGCTTAGCTGAGCATAAAAAGCCCGACTTTTATCGACATATACGCGCAGCGTGTGAATCAGGCTGGGACTTTAGTTCTCGCTGGCTAGCTGAGCCTGATTCACTTAGCTCTATACAAACGACCGATATAATACCCATTGATCTTAATTGTTTGCTTTATAACCTAGAAAAACAGCTTAGTAAGTTTAATAAGCTGCTAGGTAATAGCCAACAAGCCGATTTATTTAGCGACTACGCAGCAGCTCGCCGCACACTGATTAATAAATACATGTGGAGTGAGCAACAACACTTTTTTGTTGATTATAATCATCACAAAGCGAGTCAATCTAAGGTGTTAAGCGCTGCCGCAAGTACTGCATTATTTTTTAACTTAGCGTCTGAGCAACAAGCTCAACATATTGCCGAGCGACTAAGCCGCGACTTTTTAAAGGCTGGTGGCATAGTTACTACCGTTACCTCTACATCACAGCAATGGGATAGCCCTAATGGGTGGGCTCCGCTGCAGTGGTTTGCTGTAAAAGGGCTTAATAATTACGGTTTTAGTGATCTTAGTAAACGTATAATGCAAAACTGGCTAACAATGGTAGAAAACGACTTTTCTGTTAATCAGTGCCTACTAGAAAAATACAATGTGTGCGTGCCTCAATTAAAAGCAGGGGGCGGAGAATACGTAGTACAGCAAGGTTTTGGCTGGACTAACGGGGTTACCTCACGCTTTTATACGTTATGTGAGGACTGATCAGAGCAGTATTTTATATGAAAATAATTCATTCATTATCATTAAGTTATTGTAACTATTAACTAAATATAATTGGTGATTGTTTTATGCCGTGTATGAATAATACCAAGGGCGCATTGTAAGTTGTTAATAAATTCGGTAATGTGGTGTAAACATTTCAAGGAAGAAATCTATGCTACAACCACACGCCGTTTTTGTAAAAACCACGTTTCAATCTTCTTTTCACTGTGAAAGCTACACAACTATATTAAAAACCATGCAAGCTATTTTTGGCGATATTAAAATGGACGACGTGATCCCTAAAAACGAGAAAAGGGACAAGTTTGATTTATTTTTAATTGATGGCGCTAAAAATAACTGGTTAGATTTGCTGCCTGCCGACTTAATTTGCCTCGCTAAAAAGCATAAAGTTGTCTTATTTAATGTAGAGCCCAATGCCGTGTGCGAAAAAAACCTACTGTTAAATCATTTCAATGGTGTGTTTTATAAATCAGATGCACCAGAAACTATTTTTAAAGGGCTAGTTAGAATAACCGCAGGCGAGTTATGGTTTACGCGAAAGGTTATATCAAAAGCGTTTTCAGATATTCTCTCGGTTGCCTCTTCGTTTAATAGCCTACAAGAAGATATCACCCTAAAAAAAGGGGATTATGCGCACCTTACTAAACGTGAAAAATCGGTTATTCACTTAATTGCTCAAGGGGCGAGCAATAACGCCATTGCCGATAAACTTAATATAAGTGACCACACCGTTAAAACGCATTTGTATAGTGCCTTTAAAAAAACCAATTCTCGTAACCGTGTTGAATTGGCAAATTGGGCTCAGCGTTACATATCGGTTTTATTACCTATGGCTAAGTAGTTATAGCAATTTTTTAAAACACGATTGTTGTATACACTCATATAAAAAAGGCTACATCATGTAGCCTTTTTAGTTTTTAAATTATAGCCTTATACCAATTCGCTTAATCAAGTGTTATTGCGCATTGGTATTACGCTGCTTTTTGTGCCCACAAGCCTCTATCAATTCCTTTTGTAATTAAGTCTGTGAGTGCTTTTTCAATGGCTTGGGTTACACATATGCTCATCGGTTCGTTATCACTAAAGCCGGCTTCGGCTTCGGCTAAGCGTTTGTAGCTTACGTACCTAAAAAATCCTGCACGCATTTCTTGGCTAAGTACTTTTTTGCTGGTGGCTACGCTAAGTAATACTTGGCCGGTGCGAACATCAACTGCGCGTAAATATATAGATATTGCATCTTCACGGTATAACTCAGAGGCGCCAATACCAAAGTATTCCATTCCTAAACCGCCTGTTTTTACATTGGTATCGTAGCTAATAATACCGCCTTCTAAAATTATTTTAGCGGTTGTTAGGGGCGGTAAATCTGGTTGGTTAGGGTTGTCAGATTGGCCTGCACGAATAATTTTTCGCTCTGTTAAAATATTTTGTAAGCCTTCGCGTTCAACCGGTGTAAACCAATCAGACTCGTGCAGTGCTTGCACTAAAATAGAGTTAGCACCTTGCGTTACTGCCGTTGAAAACGAGCTAACATTAGTTTGCGGCTTGTATTGGCCTGTTTGATCTCTAAACGAGTACACAGACACAGGGATACTGCCTACAGGTTTAGGTAAGTTTTTTAAATCACTAAATATTTCAGTGGGTTCTAATGTGGTGGCGACTTGCTGTGAGGGAGGGATTAAGTTTCCCATACTTGAGCAACCAGTTATGGCTAATAGAGTTATTGTTATGAGTATTTTGCGCATTATCCAAACCTCGGAACTTCGATGATCACGACAGAGTCATCTAATATATTGGTTATTTTTACTGTAATAGTGTCGGTTGTGCTGGTGATGACTTCTATTTGATAATCGCCACTCATGAATATTGAGTCTTGGTCAAATAGGCTGTCTTCAATTTCTTCGCCAAACGCCATATCGGTAATTTCTCTTACCATGCGGTTTAAATACGTGCGCTCTAATGAGTCTTGAAATTGCTCGGCGTAGCCTTTTTCGATGGTTGGGGCTTTGTGTTTGTTTTGCGCTTGCGCTTTACTAAGCAGCATAGTGGCATTGAGTGGGTTACCACCAAAGCTTGGGTTGATTGGGGTATAAATAATTTCAGTTGCCGAGGCTGAAAAACTAAGTGTTGTTATTATTATAAGTGCTATTTTTTTCATTTTACCATCCATTTACTGCCATATCGGGTGACGATGTTGCCATATTTGAGCGTGCCATCGCGTCTATTACAGTGTAAACAGCTTGCTCAACGCGTTCGTCGAGGGGCGCTAATCTACGTCCTAAATAGGTTACATACACGAGTTGGTTATTCATAATTAGCGAAAGCTTTGTGCCAGCTTTTGGTATTACTGTTTCTCTTATTTCTATATTAAAACCAGCGGTTGAAGGGAGATCTCGCCAGTAATTTGAAAACTCGTAATAAAATTGATGGCCAAAACGACTAATGCTTCTATCAAGCAGTAAGCCATCTATTTCTAGTTCTTGCGCAGCATTGCTTAGCGAAGAAAAAAACAGAAAAAAACTCAGTAGGTAGTAACGTAAGAGAATATTTATTTTCATAGTAAAATGGGGAGGGTTAACCTCCCCACCTCAATAATTACATTTGCGTAATTGTTGCTGTGTTGCCATCACCAATTTGCGTAACAGAAACCGTGCTGTCGTAGCCAATTACTGAGCCTTCAACAAGGTTATCGTTACCTACTTGAGTAACTGTGAACGATACGTTTTCACCGCCCACTAAAAAGGCTGACTGCTCAACGCCGCTTACCCAGTTACCTTCACCTTCTTGTGAAATATCAATACTGTGGCTACTACCTTCAACCATCATATCGACTAGGTTTAACATGCCATCTTGCGCAATATCGATTTGGTTATCGTTACTATCTAAAATACCCGCAAGCGTAACAACTGCTTCGTTTTGAGCACCACTTTGGGCAATATCAATATCGTTATTGTTTGATGTAAGCGATACATCAGGGTACGACGATTGCACCAGCATGACGTTTTCATCACCAGATTGAACTAAATCAACATCGTTATCTGTGCCGTTAAAGTTAGCAAGGTGAACAGAGTTTAAGTCGCCAACTTGAGTGGTTGAAAACTCATTATCAGAGCCAATTACACCCATGTAAGATTCGTTAAAGTCACCGTTTTGTAGTGAAGTTAGCTCGTTGTTATCGCCAATTAAATCGGCTGTCATTAAGTTTTCAGCGCCAACTTGCGTTGCTGTCACTTCGTTATTTGCACCTTCAAATAAGTTTGATTCAATTGTATTTAATGAACCTTCTTGATCTAAATCTATTTGGTTATCATCGCCAACAACAGCTGCAAACGTTACTGCATTTGTTAAGCCATCTTGCTCAATTTCAATTTCATTTGCATCACCAGAAATTGAACTAAATGCTACAGCGTTACGGTCGCCGTTTTGTTCAACATCAAGTTCGTTGTCGTTACCTTGTAAGCTGCTTACTTTAAAGGTATCCCAGTAGCCGTCTTGAACTAAATCAAGTGTGTTTTCATCGCCTGAAAGCATAGTGATTTCTGCTTCATGCCATTCACCCTGTTGTAAAGACATGATTTCATTTGCATTACCTTGCATATCCATGTTGTAGAACCAGTGGCCGCCGCTACCTTGCTCTACATCAATAAGGTTGTCATCACCGGTTACGATGTTAATCGCTTCGTTATTTACGAAAAAGCCTTGGCCAAATTGGCTAACAAATAACATGTTGTTGTTACCTGTTACCTCAGAAATAAACCCATTAGCAACGCCATCTTGCGAGTACACTTGCATGTTGTTATCGCCAGTTGTTGTTACTTCGGCATAATTCCCAAATTGGCTTTGCACAACTTCAGTGTCGTTATTGTTACCAGTTGTGGTCACAAGCATGGTGTTGCTGTCGCCTTCTTGATAAAGAAACGCGTTATTTTCATTTGAAGTTTGGCTCAGGGTTAAGCTGTTTTCTAGACTCTCTGTAGATACCTGTGTACTTAGTTGCGAGCTAGACACTGATTTGTTTTGTGTATCTGCGTGTGAGGCAAAGCTGGTACCGACTGCTAATGCAACAGCGCAGCTTAAAAGTGTTTTATTCAACTTCATTATTATTCTCCTTGAAATAGTAAAATCAAATACCTTAAGTGTTATAAATTTTAATAAGATATTTTCGCTCAGCATGCCGTGCTGAAATAATGGTGTGATCCACTGTTAATTTGATTTTGTAAATCGTTTGTTATTACAAATGCTAAGTTCAAGCCTGTCATTTTTATTAAACATAAAGTGGCTAAACTTTTTTGTAAGAACACCTTCACTGTATTCTCCCCGGCGAAGGACTTAAATCATCTTTTTTTACCAATTTTATTTTTTCTGTATTTCATAAAGTTATAAAAAAGTATCCATATAGGAACAAAACTAGGAAGGAAAACTAGTAAAAATGTTTGGTCCTTAAAAAGGTAAAAATGGCGAGTGGTATTTCATAAAAATGACTGTGTTGTATGTTTTTTTGTTAATCAGTCTGGTTAAAAATGTTGATTTTTAGTTGTTTGTTATTTTTTGACTTGTGTAAATCCATATTTATTAGTTTTCTAGTTCTATGCCACGTGATCCTCTTGTATTTGAAGTTGTAAGTAAACTTACTTAGTACGGCTAAGTTAAACCAACTATGGATAGAACAATGAAAACAAAATTATCTATTATCACTCTTGCTTTACTCCCGTGTTTAGCTGCTGCAAAACTACCTGATGCAGGTGTTAAACACCCTGTTGTAGCAAGTAGTGATGCAGTAATTGTTAAATACAAAAAAAATGCATCAGCACAAATGCGTAAACAAGCGCGTTCGTTAGTTAAAGCAACAATTTCAGATGTAAATGCTGATGAAATTGATGATAACTATAAGTCTTTACTTTCTGGGCGGTTAGCTAAGTTTAAAATTTCGGGCATGAGTACTAAAGAAGCCATTGCGCGCTTAAAATCTCACCAAGCGATTGAATACGTTGAGCCTGATTACCAAGTAAGCATTGCTCAAACGCCTGATGATCCGCGCTTTGATGAGTTATGGGGTTTAAATAACGACGGCCAAACAGGCGGTACTGCTGATGCTGATATTGATGCAGTAGAAGCATGGGATATTTCTACAGGTAGCCGCGATGTTGTGGTAGGTGTAATTGATACCGGTATTGACTATAGCCACAGCGATTTAGCTAGCAATATGTGGGTTAATAGCAGTGAAGTGCCTGGAGATGGCATCGATAACGACGGTAACGGCTTTGTAGATGACGTGCACGGTATTAATGCAATTACCAACACTGGTGACCCTATGGATGATGAAGGCCATGGTACTCACGTATCGGGCACCATAGGCGCAAGCGGTAATAACGCAACAGGTGTTGTAGGCGTTAACCACGAAGTATCGATGGTAGGGTGTAAATTTTTAGATGCTGCAGGTAATGGCTCAACATCAGATGCAATTAAGTGTATTGATTACATGGTAGGACTTAAAAATGCCGGTGTTAACTTACGTGTTTTAAATAATAGCTGGGGCGGTGGCGGTTATAGCCAAGCATTAGCCGATGCAATTGCCTCAAGCGAAGCAGCCGATTTACTGTTTGTAGCGGCAGCGGGCAACGACACCATAGATAACGATGTAAACCCGCATTATCCTTCTAACTACGAAAACGCGAGCGTGTTATCTGTAGCAAGTACGGATCAAACCGATAATATTTCGTGGTTTTCGCATTATGGTTTAACCAGCGTTGATATGGGCGCCCCTGGTAGCGCAATTTTATCTACTACACCAGGTGAGAGCTATGCGTCTTACTCAGGCACATCAATGGCGACTCCTCATGTAGCTGGCGCTGCAGCGTTAGTGCTATCTATTAACCCAGAACTTAACACACAAGAGCTTAAAGAATTACTAATGAGCTCTGGCGATGCAAACGCTGCACTGCAAGGTGTAACGGTGGCAGGTACGCGCCTTAATGTTAACCAAGCACTTATTGATGCAGATCCTACACCTGGCTTTAAAATTTCAGCCAATCCACTTACGCAACAAATTGTAGCGGGCCAAGCTACAAATTACACATTTACCATTGGCTCAATTGCCCAGTGGGATGAAGAAGTAACGCTTGAACTATCATCAACATTAAGCGGCGCTTATTTGTCGGCTAGCACGGCTCGCCCTGGTGATGAAGTAATGCTTAACGTTGAAACCGACACTGATACACAGTGGGGTGAATACGAGCTAACCGTTACTGCAACAGCGGATGAAATTGTTAAACAGCAGTCAGTTAAATTAATGATTCAACCGGTAGGCCTAAACGACTTTACCTACAGCAGTAATGCAAGTGTTGATATTCCTGATAACTCGCCAGTGGGCGCCGTATCAGTAATTAATGTACCTGATGATTTAACTGTGTTTGGTACAACAGCGGATGTTGATATTACGCATACTTACTCAGGCGACTTAGTGGTTAAGCTAGTATCAGCACAAGGCACGCAAGTAACGCTACAAAGCAACGTGGGTGGTTCAAGCGACGACATAGTGAGAAGCTTTACGTCTGAGTCATTTAACGGTGAAGTGGCAACAGGTGATTGGACGCTACACGTTGAAGATACCGCAGCAGCCGATACGGGTACCATTAATACTTGGTCTCTTACATTAAGCGCTATTGGTGAAGTTAGCCCACAACCACCGCGTGCGGGTTTTGATGTAGAAACACAAGGCTTAACCGTTAACTTTACTGATTCAAGTACGGATGCAAACAACGATATTACACAGTGGAGCTGGGAGTTTGGTGATGGAGCAACATCATCTGATCAAAACCCAATGCATGTGTATGCAGCCTCTGGTAATTATGATGTTGTACTAACCGTAACTGACAGCGAAGGCAATACAAGCACATCAACGCAAACGGTTGTAGTAAGTGATGTAGAGCTTGAGCTTACCCTTAAACGCGCTAATAAATCTCGCCTTGATACTATGCGTGTAGATTTAAGTTGGGAACGTGTTGGCGCTGAGTCATTAAGCGTATACCGTAACGGTGAGCTGGTTGATACCACATCAGACAACGGCCGTTACCGCGACTACGTACGTGGTGCTACATTACCATCGTACGATTATCAATTATGTGTAACTGAAAATGTATGTTCTAACATCATTACAGTGTCATTTAACTAACTACTCCTAAAGTGACCTTAAGCCCAGCACTGCTGGGCTTTTTTTGTTTTACGATAAATCTAATAAGCTCTTAGAGTTTAGTTTTAACGGCTCACATCTAGGCTTTATTATACCAATGCGCATAATTATATGATCTATTTTGAGGATGGATAAACGTGTTGATAGCAAGGCAAAAAATTCGCTATTTAGTTGTTCTAAATGAGAATTTTTTAACGCAGATAGCGATACGTTTAGCCCCTGAAAATGATTAAGTACTATTGCGGATTGGTATTATACGGATGAGTTTTAAGCCAGTGTTCGGCTATTTGTTCGCGCGTGGCAAACCACACTTGCTCATGCGATTTAGCATATTCTAAAAACCGTGCAAGGGCTTTAATGCGCCCAGGGCGGCCAATTAAGCGACAATGCAGCCCTATCGACATCATTTTAGGGGCGTTTTCACCTTGTGGGTCGCCTTCCTCGTATAGCGTATCGAATGCATCTTTTAAATAATTATAAAACTGATCGCCGGCATTAAAGCCTTGCACTGCAGCAAAGCGCATGTCGTTTACATCAAGTGTATAGGGCACTATTAGCTGTGGCTTACCTTCTTTAATACTGTAAAAGGGTAAGTCGTCGCTGTAATCGTCGGCATCATATAAAAACGAGCCATTTTCTACCACAAGGGCTGCTGTGTTAGGGCTTGTGCGCCCGGTGTACCAGCCTGTGGGCTTTTTACCAGTAAGCGTTTGAATGACTTCAATGGCTTTTTGCATGTGCTCGCGCTCGGTTTGTTTATCTATATGTTGATAATTAATCCAGCGCAGGCCGTGGCTTGCAATTTCGTGCCCAGCTTCAACAAAGGCTTTAGCTACATCGGGGTGGCGCTCAAGGGCCATTGCCACAGCAAAAATGGTGACCGGTATATCGTATTTTTTAAAGAGTTTTAGTAAGCGCCACACGCCTGCGCGCGAGCCATATTCGTAAATAGACTCCATGCTTATGTGGCGGTCTTCTACATGGGGAGCGCTGACTATTTCAGATAAAAACGTTTCGGCTGCTGCATCACCATGCAGTACACAGTTTTCACCGCCTTCTTCGTAATTTAACACTACTTGCACGGCTATACGGGCTTTATTAGGCCAATTGGCATGCGGAGTGTGTGCACCATAACCAATTAAATCGCGCGGGTAATGTTTAAATTGCTCGCTCATATTACTGCTCCTTTTTTACTGCGCTAAGCCAAGTGCCAAGCAATTCGCGCTCTGCATCAGTCATTTTGGTCATATTTGCCAATGGCATATCTTTGGTAATAACGGCGCGAGTATGAATAAGTGCACTGGCTTTTTTTACATCAGCAAGTGAGTCGAGCTTAAAGCCGAGCGGCGCGGTTTGAAAAAGCTTTGATGTAGGTGTTTCACTGTGGCACTGTGTGCAGTGTTTATTAACAATATCCCACGCTTGTGCATCGCTTATACTTGCTTGTAGATCATTTTGTGCGTTTACAGAGCTACTTGGCCACGGTGCTATGGCTAGCATTAACGCAAAAAACGCGGCAATACCGCTTATTAGTACTGAAGGCTTATTAACACCTTGGTGCTTTAAATTAAAAAAGTGGCGTATCCACATACCAATAATAAAAAAGCCAATAAGCACTAACCAACCAAACTCATGGCTATAGGTATACGAAAAATGGTTACTTAGCATAATAAAAATAACTGGTAGGGTGGCGTAGTTATTATGGACTGAGCACTGCTTTGCTTTTAAGCCCGGCGCTGAATCAGGAATGCGCCCAGCTTCTATTTCGCTTACCATGTAGCGCTGTGCAGGCATAATAATGTGATATACATTACCGGCCATACAGGTACCAATTAATGCACCAACATGAATATACACTGCGCGGTCACTAAATAGCTGATCAACCCCATACGTCCATAACGCTAAAAAGCCTACACCTAGGGCAATAAATGCCTTGCCATTTTCAACAAGCGGGCTTTTACACAATAACCGATAAACACCATAGCCTAAGCCTATAAAACCAAGTGATGCACCAATAGCTGCAAACTTACTGAGCTCACTTTTACTGGCATCGAGTAAATACACATCTGCGCCCACATAATATAACAGCGTAAATAACAGCGCGCCGCTGATCCAGGTTGTGTAGGCCTCCCATTTAAACCAATGTAGGGTAGAGGGCATTTGTTCTGGGCCATTTTGATACTTAGCCACTTCGTAAAAGCCGCCGCCATGAATAGCCCATAAATCGCCTTTTATGCCTTTATCTCGTTTCCATTGTGGCGGTGTTTGTAAGTTATTATCAAGCCACACAAAATAAAATGAGGCGCCAATCCACGCTATACCTGCTACCACGTGAAAGTATCTAAACACCAAATGAGCAAGCTCAAATAAATAGTTTTCCATCGGGTTATGCCTCTTCTAAATCGGGTGTGGGTGCAAACTGGGTTTGTTGGTCGCGTTTATACACGCTTTTACCCATAATGTAGGTTTGTTCAATACAGCGGTCGTCGCCTAGCATCATCATGGCAAAAAGCTGTTCGTGAAGGGTTTTGGCATGGCCAATTCTGAACTTTAAAAACGAGGTGGCCGCGTAATCCATTACAATAAAGTCGGCCTCGCAGCCTTCATTAAAGTTACCTATGGTGCCTTCTAAATCAAGGGCACGTGCGCCGCCTAGGGTGGCTAAATAAAACCCTTTAAATGCTGAGAACTTTTGACCCTGTAGCTGCTGAATTTTGTACGCTTCGTTACCTGTTTGTAGCATAGAAAAACTTGTGCCTGCGCCAACATCGGTACCCATACCCACATTTATTCCATGCTCTTCACATCTCTTTAAATTTAAAAGGCCCGAGCCTAAAAATAAGTTAGAGGTAGGACAGTGCGATATAGCCGCGTTGTTATCTGCAAGGCAGCAAAGCTCGCGCTCAGATAAATGAATACTATGGGCAAATACCGAGCGTTTTCGCACCATTTTAGCTTGCTCGTATACGCCTAAGTAATCATCAGCCTCTGGGAATAACCCTTTTACCCATTCGCACTCGTCTTTGTTTTCAGATAAGTGGGTATGCAGGTAGGTGTCGGGGTATTCTTCTAATAATTGAGTACATTTTTGTAGTTGCTCTGGGGTAGATGTGGGCGCAAAACGTGGCGTTACTGCATAGCTTAATCTATCAACATTGTGCCATTTTTCTATCAGTGCTTTTGATTGATCGTAACTGGTTTGCGCGCAATCTGATAAGTCATCTGGGCAGTTTCTGTCCATCATTACCTTACCGGCAATCATACGTAAATTACGTTTTTGAGATTCGTTAAAAAACGCATCTACCGATTGCGGGTGCACAGTACCAAATACCAATGCGGTAGTGGTGCCATTACGCAGTAGCTCATCTAAAAAGCGATTAGATATGTCTTTTGAATAATGCTCACAGGTAAACTTTTTTTCAGTGGGGAAGGCGTATTCGGTAAGCCAGCTTAAAAGCTGCTCGCCATACGCACCAACCATTTCGGTTTGTGGTAAATGTATGTGCGTGTCTATCATGCCGGGCATTACCAGTTTGCCATCGTGGCGAATAATAGTGGCTGACTTATCAATGCTTGGCAGTATGTCTTGCTCGTAACCAAGGTTAACCACTTTGCCGTTTTGAATAACTAACACGCCTTTTTCAAAATAGCGATGGGCGCTTTCGCCGGCTATGGCGGGGTCGTCAACAAAATCGAGTATGTTGGCACAAATTACCGTCATTTTATTATTGTTGTGGGTGCTCATAATTAGCTGCCTCTGTACGTTGAGTAGCCAAATGGGCTAAGCAATAACGGAATATGATGGTGTTTTTCATCTTGTAATCTAAAGGTGATTTGCGCCTCTGGGTAAAACGCAGGTGTTTCTTGGTTTTCATAATAGCTGTCTAAGTCAAAAACCAGTTTATAGGTGGCAAATTCTAAGTCTGTGTTGAGCCAGTCGGTAATTCGCCCGTCGCTATTTGTTTTACCTTGAGCAATTAATTGCCACTCGTTATTAGTGAGTAAAAACAATTGTACAGCTACATTTTCAGCCGGTTTGCCTGTGCTGGTATCGAGAATATGGGTAGTGATAGGGCTTTTATTCATAGCAATGACTCCAATCTTATTTTTGTTATTTTGGCTTGTTCGCCCGCGGCTATATTAAGCTCTGTGCTGCGGGTGTTGTGTATGCGCTGCTCAATAAGTTCAAGCATTTGCTCAGCACTTTTACCACTGGCACACACAATAAATATAAAGCCAAATTTACTGAGGTATTCTTTATTTAGCGCAATCATTTTTTTAAGGGTTTGCTCGTTTGCTTTACTCATTCCTGATTGTTCGTGCCCCGCTTTTTGCGCTGTAGCGGCGTACTTTTTACTTAAAGTTGATAAATCGCCTATTTGCGGGTGGCCTTCAAAAGCGGCTAAATAATCGCTTTCGCCTAGGCTATCCCATACGCTTTGAGCGCTGTTAAATAAGTGCTCTTTATTTTCAAATGGCATGATATTTAGCATACCGCTTACCCAGTTAGGGGCGGCGCAACAATGCTCTAATGCTTGATGCGCTTGCGCTGCATTTAGGTTATTAATTTTTAAGCTACTCATGCGTTTTCTTCCTCGTGCGTGGTGCTAATTAAGGCATTTTTAAGTGCACGCCATTGCAAGCCTTGGCGTTTGGGCGCATGGGTTTGCATAGCCTGATAAAGGCCAATTAACTGCCCGCTAATTGATATTGCTACTTCCATAGGGAGCTTGCCCGTTACATTTTCAAGCCCGACAGGGCAGGTCATTTGCTTTATTTGCTCGGTGGTAAAATCGCGATGGGCTAAGCGCTGTTTAAAGCGTTTTGCTTTAGTATCTGAGCCAATTACACCAAGCCAATTAGCATCAGCGCGTTTAATAATGGCTTGTGTAAGTGCAAAGTCGAGCTGGTGGTTATGGGTTAATATTAAGTAATTATTAGCCTTTGGCGCGCGTTTTACTTGCTCTGTTGGTTCTTCATCAACCACTTTTATTACGTTATTAGGAATAACTTGTGGGAATACATCGGCGCGGCTATCTATCCAGCGTATGCGCATCGGTAATTGCGCCAATATACCAATAAGCGCCTGTGCTACATGGCCTGCGCCGTATATGTCGAGGGTAAAGCGCTCGCATTGCATGCACTCAAGCATAACAGTGGCAGCTCCCCCGCAGCATTGGCCTAAATTTGCGCCTAGGTTAAATTGCTCTATCACTTGGGCGGCCTCGCCTTTGGCAAGTAGCTCGCGTGCTTTTTCTATTACTACGTATTCAAGGTGACCACCGCCAAGGGTGTCGTAAATGTGCTCGCCGCTTATTACCATTTTAGAGCCTGTGCCACGTGGGGTTGAGCCATTGGTGCCAAGCACAGTGGCAATAACATAGTTAGTGCCGCTTTGTTCGTGCTCGTTGATAGCTTGCGCCCAATTTTGCGTATGAAAACCCTGAAACGATTCATTTAAATTAGCCATGTTGCTGCTCCTTAAACCAGCTAGCGGTTTGCTCAATTGCATTTAATACACGCTCAGGTGTGGCAGGTGTATCAAGTGGGGCGGTGTATTTGTAATCGGCCACACTGCTTATAGCATTACGAATAGCACTCCACACACTAAAGGCCAACATAAACGGCGGCTCGCCAACCGCTTTTGATCTAAATACGGTGGTTTCTGGATTGGCCGAGTTATATAAATTTACATTAAATTCGGCAGGGGTATCGCCAATTGCAGGAATTTTATAGTTAGCTGGGCCAAAGCTTGCAAGCTGGCCTTTATCATTCCATTGTAAGTCTTCGGTGGTAAGCCAGCCCATACCTTGCACAAAAGCCCCTTCAATTTGGCCTATATCAAGTGCAGGGTTAATTGAGCTGCCCACATCGTGCAGTATATCAACACGCGTTACGGTGTTTTCACCTGTCAGCGTATCTACTTCTACTTCACTGAGTGCTACGCCGTGAGCGTAGTAAAAAAATGGGCGGCCTTCGCCTTTGGCTCTATCGTAATGAATTTTAGGCGTGGCGTAATAACCGGTTGATGAAAGCGATATACGATTCATGTAAGCAAGGTTTGCAAGTTCGCTAAAGCTAATTTCGCCTTTGCTAAAGGTTATGAGGTTGTCTTTAAATACAATACTTTGGCTGTCTACCTCAAAGTGTTCGCTTATAAAGTGTATTAAGCGCTCTTTTATGGTGTTTACCGCGTTTAGCGCCGCCATACCGTTTAAGTCGGTACCGCTTGAGGCGGCGGTTGGCGAGGTGTTGGGTACTTTGTCGGTACGGGTTGCGCTTATGCTTACTGCGTCAAAATCAACACCAAAGCCATGGGCTACTATTTGCGCTATTTTTGTGTTTAAGCCTTGGCCCATTTCGGTGCCGCCATGGTTTAAATGTATCGAGCCATCACTATAAACATGCACGAGTGCTCCCGCTTGGTTTAAGTGTTGTACGGTAAACGATATACCGTATTTAACCGGCGTCATCGCAAGGCCTTTTTTTATAATAGGGGATGATGCATTAAAGGCTTTAATCGCCTCTTTTCGTGCCCAGTAATCACCCGACTCCTCAAGCTGGGCAATCATATCTTTTAAAATATGCTGCTCCACTGTTTGATGATACGGCGTAGTGTCGCGGCCTTTTTTGTATAAATTAAGTTTTCGGATCTCAAGTGGGTCTTTACCTAATTTAGCGGCAATGTCGTCCATTATTAGCTCCGCCATGATCATGCCTTGCGGGCCACCAAATCCTCTAAATGCAGTGTGGCTTACAGTGTTTACTTTACAGCGATTCCCCTTAATGGTGGCAGTTGGGTAGTAATAAGCGTTATCGGCATGAAACATGGCGCGGTCTACAATGGCATCAGACAAATCAGGGGAGTAGCCACAGAACCCGTTTACGGTTACATCAGCGCCTTCAATTAGGCCATTTTCGTCAAACCCTACATGGTATTGATTATAAAATGGGTGGCGCTTACCGGTAAGTTTAAAATCGTCGCTGCGAGCTAGGCGCATTTTAACGGCGCAGCCAAGGTGGTAAACAGCAAGTGCTGCAAGGCAAGCCCACGGTGCGCCTTGGGTTTCTTTACCGCCAAAGGCTCCGCCCATACGGCGGGTTTCTACGTTTACAAAGCTAAATGGCTTTTTTAAAATTTTAGCAACTAAGTGCTGCACCTCTGTTGGGTGCTGCGTAGAGCATTGCACATGAATCCCACCGTCGTTATCGGGCTGAGCAAGTGCTATTTGTCCCTCAAGGTAAAAGTGTTCTTGCCCGCCTATGTGTATTTCGCCTGTAAGCTGGTGAGCTGCATTATTTATTGCTTGCTCGCTATTACCGCGGTTAAGTGAATGTGGCGGCCTTACCCAGTGCTCTTTTTTAATCGCTTCTTTAATATCAAGTATGGGGCTGGTTTGCTCGCATTCTATAACCACTAAGCGAGCAGCGCGGCGCGCAATGGCGTAGCTTTTGGCAACTACTACCAGCACAGGTTGCCCGTGATATTGAATTTCGTGATTGGTTAATAGCACATCGCCAGGGAATACTGGGCCAATATCAAGCTTACCGGGTACATCATCAGCCGATAAAATACGCTTAACGCCTGCCACTTCAAGCGCTTTACTTGTATCTATTGATTTAATAAAGCCGCTGGTAATAGGCGCAAGCACAGGGTAGGCGTGCAAGCAGCCATGGGGCTCTGGGTTATCGTCGGCGTAGTTTGCATGGCCACATACTTGCTTTATTGCGCTTTCGTGATACTTAGATTGGCCAACACTTCCACCTTGGGCTTTTAGTTTATCCATTTCAAAGTGACGCATGTGAAATCCTCGTAATGGCAATGTTGTTATTATTTTTACTGCTTGGCTGTGCACCGCAAAACTCAATACCAATACGCTGTAGCAAGTTTTTGCTTACCGTAGTGCGGTAATGCGCGCTGCTGCGTACATCGCTCATGGGAGCAAAGTCATCATTTATAGCACTAGCGGCATCTATAAACGTGCTTACTTGCAAGGGGTGAGCATTAAGCTTTTGCTCTATGTGCGCGGCGCGTTTGGGTATTGCGGCCATGCCGCCCATGGCGCAGCGGGCACTGTTAATTACGCCTTGCGTTTGCTCTATAGACAGCACTAAACACACAGTAGATATATCATCTTCAAAGCGTTTTGAAATTTTATGACACGCAAGCTTTAACGAGTCTGGGCGTTTAGGTACGGTAATTTTGCTAATGACTTCATCGCTTTTAATGACTGTCTTTTTGTAATCAACAAAGTAGTCGGCCACGTTTATTGTACGTGTGCCTGCTGCGCTTAATAAATCTAAAGTGGCATTAAGTGCGATTAATAAAGGGGCTGGATCGCCAATAGGAGAGGCGTTTCCTATGCTGCCACCTAAGGTGCCACTGTTACGTACTTGGTTAGAGCCAAGGCGTTCAAACAGCTCCTTAGACTCTGGGTAGTAATCGTAAAAAGCGTCTACAAACTGGCTGTAAGGGAGTGCTGCACCAATATGTAGCTCGCCGCTGTTATCGGTTAAAGTGCACAGCTCACTGGTTTGGCTAAGCGATATAATAATATCGGGCAATAGCATGTTTTGGCTAAGCTCAATGGCAAAGTCGGTGCCACCAGCAACCAAGTGTGCCTGCTGGTAACGCGCTTTAAGCTCAACAAGTTGCGCTGCACTTTGCGGTAAATAAAACGTACGAGAGCCATTTTTTAAACAAGGAATGTCATCACCTATATTTAGTGATGCCTTAAATTGTGCCGCCATGGCAGAGTAAGGCTCATTTTTACGCTCGTAGCTATAAGCTTTTTCAACTGCAAGTAAAATAGGGCTGTAACCCGTACAACGACATAAATTACCCCCTAGCGCATGAATAGCGGCTTTTTTACCTGGGTAACTCGGGTTATTAATATAAAGCGCCAACATGCTCATTATTATGCCAGGGGTACAAAAACCACATTGCGAACCATGGCACTCAACCAATGCGCGTTGCACTGGGTGTAAATCGTTAAGTGTAGGGTAAAGCCCAGTTGTTACAGCCTCTACGGTTACTATGTGTTTTGCGTGTGCATTACCTAATAAAAGCAGGCAGCTATTCATGGTTTTATAGTGCCAAACTGGCTCACCGTTTGAATTTAGTTTTTCTTCGCCAACTAAAATTGTGCATGCGCCACAATCGCCTGTTGCACACCCTTCTTTGGTGCCCATTTTCCCTTTTTTGGTGCGAAGCCAGTCCAAAATGGTGAGATTCGGCGCGCATTCTTCTACTTCTATTGGCGTGTCATTTAATAAAAACGTAATCACACAGACCCCCTTAACTTTTATAAAGCCCTGATGTGTAAAGGCTTGGCGTATTTTTTTTCTTGTTGTTTTTAAGCAGGTAAGAAAAAAACTTTTTCATCTTGGTAAGTTAATTGCAGATACCATGCCATTGTTGACCGCTTGGTCAGCTAAGTTTCTAGGCTAGCTTATTTAACCAACAAGCACAAAGAAAGGTTTAAATAATGGACAATAAATACCGCCTTACTATGCAGGGAATGACAAAGCAGTACCCCGGATGTATAGCCAACGACGGCGTAACAATAAAAATAAAACATGGTGAGGTACATGCCCTGCTTGGTGAAAACGGCGCGGGTAAAAGCACGTTAATGAAAATGCTTTACGGTGTAGTTAAACCTGACCAAGGGGACATGTTTTTTAATGGTCGTAAAATGGACATAAAAGAACCCGCCGATGCCCGCGAATTAGGCATAGGTATGGTGTTTCAGCATTTTTCGTTATTTGAAACCCTAACAGTTGCGCAAAATATCGCGTTAGCGCTGGGCGATTTAGCAGGGCATAGCAGCACACTTGCCAGCAGAATTAGTAAAACATCGGCTAGGTACGGCATGCCGCTGGACCCGCATAGATTGGTGTCTACGCTTTCAACAGGCGAGCGCCAACGAGTAGAAATAGTCAGGTGTTTATTATTAGATATTCAACTGCTTATTTTAGATGAACCCACCTCGGTACTCACTCCGCAAGAAGTAGATGCACTGTTTAAAACCCTGCATTCGCTTAAAAAAGAAGGCTGCTCGGTGTTGTTTATTAGCCATAAGTTGCATGAAGTTATTGCGCTGTGCGACAGCGCCACTATTTTGCGCGCCGGCAAGGTAAGTGGGCATTGCATTCCTAAAAACGAAACCAGCGAATCAATAGCTCGCTTAATGGTAGGCGACAGCACACCAATAAGTAACCAAACGCGCAGAGCGACTGGCACAGGTGATTTTTTAACAGTCGATAACTTATCTACCAGTGCGCAGGCGTTATTTGATATTGCGCTTAAAAATATTAACTTTGCCGTACAACAAGGCGAAATAGTCGGTATTACAGGGGTTGCCGGTAATGGGCAGGAGGAGCTATTAAAGGCGCTTTCGGGAGAGGAGCCGCAAAAAAATAGCAACGCAATAAAATTTAAAAATACCGCTGTTGATGCGTTATGCCCTCTAAAAAGGCGCAGGCTTGGGCTTGCATGCGTACCCGAGGACAGACTAGGGCGCGGCGCAGTACCCGATATGGACTTAGTGCACAATGCACTCCTTACCAGTTTTGATAGTGGTTTAGTTAAAAAAGGCTTTTTAGTAAAACAAAAAATTAGCCAACTCGCCGACAAAATCATTAAAAAATACAACGTAAAAACCCCCAGCAACCGTACTCACGCAGCAAGCCTTTCGGGCGGCAATTTGCAAAAGTTTATTATTGGCCGAGAGGTTGAGCAAAACCCACAATTGCTGGTTATGTCGCACCCTACTTGGGGTGTAGATATTGGCGCGCAAGTTGCCATTCACGAGGCAATTTTAACGCTGCGCGACGAAGGCTGTGCAGTACTGGTTATTTCAGAAGATTTAGACGAGCTCTATAAAATTTGTGACCGTATTGGCGCAATTTGCGATGGCAAACTATCGCCTATTTTAAATACCGACTGTGTACCACTTGTGCAATTAGGGCAGTGGATGGCGGGCGATTTTAATCACGACACTAAAAGCAACACAGCAAAAATAACACCGCAAGGAGCGCTGGCATGATAAAGCTTGAACCCCGCGTAGAGCGCTCAAACACATGGAGTTATCTCTCTCCTGTTTTAGCCATTTTACTCACTTTAATAACAGGTTATGTGGTGTTTGCCTTATTAGGGCACGACCCGATTAATGCCTTATATACCTTACTCATAGCGCCTATTTCTGACTGGTACGGCGTTACCGAGCTATTAGTAATGACCATTCCAATTTTATTATGTGCCTATGGTTTAGCGCTGTGTTACAGGGCGTCGGTGTGGAATATAGGTGCTGAAGGGCAGCTACTTATTGGCGGCGTATGCGCCAGTGCCGTAGCTGTTAACTTTGTTGACTCTACAAGTTCCTTTGCCTTAGGGCTTACATTACTTGCAGGTATTGCCGGTGGCATGTTGTGGGCAGGCTTAGCTGCCTTTATGAAATTACGTTTAAACACCAACGAAATTTTAGTCACCATTATGCTCAATTACATTGCCGTTAATGTGTTGCTGTGGTCAGTACACGGGCCATTAAAAGACCCATACGGCTATAACTTTCCTGAAAGCGCCTTATTTGGCGATAGCACCTTACTACCGGTTTTATTTGAGGGTACTCGCCTTCATTTAGGGCTTGCATTTGCGCTATTAGCGCTGTGTGCCACATGGGTGTTTATTAGTAAAACCTTTGTGGGTTTTCAAATACAAGTACTTGGGCTTGATGCATCGGCGGCCAAAATGGCGGGCTATAAACGTGCGCTTTTAATTGCTGGTGTATTGGTAATAAGTGGCGGGTTAGCTGGGCTTGCAGGGGCTGGCGAGGTGGCTGGGCCTATAGGGCAATTAGTGCCGCAAATATCACCCGGTTATGGTTATGCCGCAATTATTGTGGCTTTTTTAGGGCGCTTACATCCGCTTGGGATCACCTTAGCAGGGCTGTTAATGGGGCTTATTTATATGGGCGGCGAAATGGCGCAAATAGAAATTGGCCTACCCAATGCCATTACCGGCATTTTTCAGGGCTTAATGCTGTTTTATTTACTCTCGTGCGATGTGCTTATTGGTTATCGCATTAAATTGTTACTGCCATTTAAACAACAAAAAACGCAGCTAACACCCATCGCACAGGAATCTTAAACATGGATTTAGAGGTATTCACAAATATTTTATACGCCACTATTCGCACCGGCACGCCTTTATTGCTGGTGGCTCTAGGTGAAATGGTATGTGAGAAAAGCGGCACACTTAACCTGGGGCAAGAGGGCATGATGCTATTAGGCGCGGTGGCAGGGTTTATAACCATGTACCAATGCGACAACCTCTTTATAGGCTTTAGCGTGGCTGCGCTTGTGGGGGTTATGGCGTCGTTAGTATTTGCGTTTGTAGCACTTAATTTAAATGCTAGCCAAGTGGCTGCTGGGTTAGCGCTAACTATTTTTGGCACGGGCTTGTCGGCATTTTTAGGCGTTGATTACGAGGGTAAAACCATTAATGCCTTACCCACTTTAGCAATTACAGGGTTTGAGCATATTCCGCTACTGGGCAAAGCGCTGTTTTCGCAAGATGCCATTGTGTATTTAAGTTGGGTATTAGTACTTGGTGCTTATTTATTTTTTAAATACCACAGGGCAGGGCTTGCGGTACGCGCCATTGGTGAAAATCCAGGCGTTGGTAATAACTTAGGCTTGCCTGTAATGCGTACTCGCTATTTAGCCGTTATGTTTGGCGGCGCAATGGCGGGTATTGCAGGGGCGTACCTATCGCTTGCTTACACACCCCTTTGGACACAAAACATGACCTCGGGACGTGGCTGGATAGCACTGGCTTTAGTGGTATTTGCAAGTTGGCGAATTGAGCGGGTAATGCTAGGCGCTTATTTATTTGGTTTTGCCAGCATTATGCACTTAGTGGCACAGGCGCTTGGCTTAGCGGTGGATTCTAATTTACTGGCCATGCTGCCTTATGGTGCAACGCTTATAGTACTGATTATGCTAAGTAAAAATAAACAAAAACTAAAAATGTACGAACCCATGTGGCTAGGTAAGCCTTGGCATAAGGGCCATTAAAATTTTATACAAAGAGTAACAATAAGCCTTCAACAGGATATTAAAAATACAACACGGAGAATAACAATGAAAAAACTAATAACAGCGCTTGGCGTAGCACTTAGCTTAGGGTTAAGCGCGAGTGCAATGGCAAAAGGCAGCGTAAAAGTAGGGTTTGTATATGTAAGCCCGATTGGCGAAGCTGGTTGGACTTACACCCACGATGTAAGCCGCCGATACCTAGAGGATAAATTTGGCGAAAAAATAAAAACCACCTTTGTAGAAAGCGTGCCAGAGGGCGCCGATGCAGAGCGAGTTATTACACAACTAGCCAAAAGCGGGCACGATTTAATATTTACCACCTCGTTTGGCTACATGAACCCGACCATTAAAGTGGCTAAACGTTTTCCTAACGTAAAGTTTGAGCATGCAACAGGTTATAAACGCGCTAAAAATGTGGGCACTTATTTTGACCGTATTTACGAAGGGCGCTACCTAACCGGTGTTATTGCTGGGCACATGAGTAAATCTGACAGTATTGGCTATATTGCCGCGTTTCCTATTCCTGAGGTAATACGCGGTATTAACGCGTTTACTTTAGGCCTGCGCTCAGTAAAACCTAACGCAAAAGTAAAAGTAGTGTGGGTTAATAGCTGGTTTGATCCTGGTAAAGAGCGCGAAGCTGCCGACAGTTTAATCGACCAAGGTGTTGATATTATTACCCAACACACCGACTCACCCGCCCCACTTCAAGCCGCAGAAGCCGCCGGAATATACGCGATTGGTTACCACTCAGATATGAGCGGCTATGGTAAAAAAGCGCACCTTACGGCGCCTGTGCATCATTGGGATGAGTTTTACGCCGAGCGCGTGCAGCAAGTGCTTGATGATAAATGGGAATCGCAAAATGTATGGAAAGGCATAGATGCCGGTATGACCCGCTTAGCGCCGCTGAGTAAAGACATTCCCGCCAATGTGGTTGCAGAGATAGAGGCGATTAAAACCAAAATTGCCAACGGCGAGTTTCATCCATTTAGTGGCCCAATTAACAACCAGCAAGGTGAGCTGGTAACTAAAGCGGGGCAAACAATTGATGATAAAACCTTACTGGGTATGGACTTTTATGTAGAGGGTGTTGAAGGGCAGCTTAAATAAGCGCCACTGTATTTAAACTAAAACCTGGGCAAGGCGTGTATACCTTGCCCATATTAAAGCGCCAAAAGGATGTTGACTATGTCAAACCAAGAAGCAATCTCAGAAGACATAATTTACGCAGTAGATGATAAACCAGGGCTGACCGAATCTTTTTTCGCTGCCCTGCAACATGTACTGGCAAGTTTTGTAGGTATTATTACGCCCACACTTATTATTGGTGGCGTGTTGGGGCTTGGTAGCGAAATACCGTATTTAATTAGTATGGCGTTGTTTGTATCGGGTGTTGGTACATTTATTCAGGCTCGCCGTGTGGGGCCAATTGGCTCAGGGCTGATTTGCGTACAAGGCACCAGCTTTGCGTTTTTAGGCACTATTTTGGCAACCGGTTTTACCGTAAAAGCCACTGGAGGCGGAAACGATGAAGTACTTGCCACCATTTTTGCTGTGTGTTTTTTAGCAGCCTTTGTAGAGATATTTATTAGCTTTTTTATAGAAAAGCTTGGCAAAGTAATTAAGCCTGTAGTGACCGGTGTGGTGATCACCACCATTGGGGTTTACCTCATTAAAGTAGGTATGACGGACATAGGCGGCGGGCAATGGTTGTTAACTAATATGCCTGAAAAGTTTGCCTCGCCAAGCAACTTAATTGTGGGTTTTTCGGTGGTGGCGCTGGTGGTATTACTAAATGCTAGCAAAAATCAGTGGGTAAGGCTTACCGCTGTAGTCGTTGCCATGTTAGTAGGGTGGTTACTTGCACTTATTTTAGGTATAGCCAAATTTAAAATGGGCGAATTTGATTTAATCGCCATGCCATTACCCTTTAAATATGGTTTTAATATTGATTTTGGCGCCATGATTGCCTTTAGCTTTTTATACCTAATTACCGCCATTGAATCCACAGGCGATATAACCGCAAATTGTGCGGTGTCTAAATTACCGGTAAAAGGCGCAAGCTATTTAGCGCGTATACGCGGAGGTATTTTAGGCGATGGCGTTAACTCAATGATTGCTGCCGCATTTAATACGTTTCCTAATACTACTTTTAGCCAAAATAACGGCGTTATTCAGTTAACCGGTGTAGCAAGTAGATACATTGGCCTGTGGATTGGTGTAATTTTGATTATTTTAGGGTTATTTCCGGTGATTGGTGCCGTGCTACAAAATATTCCTAAACCAGTGCTAGGCGGTGCAACGCTTGTGATGTTTGGCACAGTAGCTGCCGCAGGGGTAAAAATTCTTGCAAGCGAAAAAATAAATCGTCGTAGCTTACTTATTATTGCGGTGAGCTTAGGTATGGGGCTAGGGGTTAGCTTTGTGCCCGAAATGTTTATAAATGCGCCTAAGCTGGTAACCGCTATTTTTGGCAGCGCTGTAACGGTATCGGGTTTAACCGCCATCGTTATGACGCTTGTTTTACCAGAAAATTATTCAGCAAGTACAGATCATCTTAACTAGACTAATAAAATTATAACAAAGGGATTAACAATGAAAATTACAACAATTAAAAAATTAGCCTTAGTCAGTGCTATCGCGTTGTGTTCAAGTAGTGTGTCGGCAAAAGAGCTGTGGTCAGATTTTAGTATAACCGCCATGACCGGCGCCGATTACCTCGAGCCGTTTTCGGGGGAGGAAGATGACAGAAGCGTAGTAACCATTGAGCATGCATCGGGGCATACATGGGGCGGTACCTTCTTTTTTATGGATAGATTAAGTAACCCCGATGAAGTATACGGAGAGCTAAACATAAACCCAACGCTATACAAGCCACAAAACAGCTTTGTTAAAGAGGTATTTTTAGGCCTACAAACAGAATATGGCTCGGGCGATACCGATCAAAATAACTACTTATTAGGTGGCGGCGTATCGTTAGATGTACCAGGGTTTCAATATTTTAATGTGGCTTATTACCGTCGTTTTCAGGACGATATTGGGATAGAGCGTGAAGATAACAACCAAATAACCGTAACGTGGGGCTATAACAAGGGTAACTTTAGATACGATGGCTTTTTAGATATTGTTGACAGTACCGACACTATGTTTGGTAAAAGTGAAGGCGGTTTTAACTTTACCTCACAACTTAAATACAACATTGCTCCTATGCTTGGCCTAGACACAGGTCGCCTTGATGTAGGCATAGAATACGTATATTGGAAAAATAAGTTTGGTGTAGATGGTCAAACAGAGCACAACCCAAATTTGATGGTTAAATGGCATTTTTAAAACTTTAAGCGTTACAGAATACAAAAAAGGCTGCTAGTTAATGCAGCCTTTTTTGTATTATTAAACGCAATAAAATTGGCTTATTGTTAATAATGACACTGCAGTAACCCGCATCTTAATCGGTTAAGTTTTATTGTGAATTAATGAAATGTTAATTGCTGAATGTATTGATAATTGTTATCATTACGCAAAGTAACTAATTAAATACCACGTAATGACTCTGAAAAACACTTTAGCTCTGCCTCTAATTGCTGTCGCGCCATTTTACACTTTGGCTAACGCTAACAATGATATAGAAACAATAGTAGTGACCGCCTCTGGCTTTGAACAAACCTTAGCGCAAGCGCCAGCTTCTATTACTTTAATTAGCAAAAAGCAGCTAGAAAACCGCGCTTATAAAGACTTAACCGATGCACTTAACGATGTTGCAGGGGTTACGGTTACCGGTGGTGGCTCGCGACAAGATATAAGCGTGCGTGGCATGCCAGCGCAGTACACTGCTATTTTGGTAGACGGTAAAAAGCAGTCAGGGCGTGAATCACAACCAAGCGGCAGCGGTGGCTTTGAGCAAGATTGGCTGCCACCACTAGATGCTATTGAACGTATTGAAGTTGTGCGTGGGCCTATGTCTACGTTGTATGGGTCGGATGCAATTGGCGGCGTTATTAATGTTATAACCCGTAAAAATTACGACAATTGGCATGCTAATGTTCGCCTAGAAACTACACAGCAAGAAAACAGTAATTCGGGTGATGAATACCAAGGGCAAATATATGCAGCGGGGCCATTAATAAAAGATTTATTTAGCGTTAACCTTTCGGCTCTTTACCAAGAGCGTGAAGAAGATGAAATTGAGCGCGGTTACGGTGAAAAAGAGCTGACAAGTTACAGTGGTACACTGCATTTAACAGCCACCCAGCACGATGTGATATCGCTTGAATACAGCGAACACGATCAAAAACGTATTTCTACCTCGGGGCTATCGTTACCTAGTCGAAATAGCTCTAGCGAAACGAACAATAACCGCAGCACGTGGTCGTTAGCACATAAAGGTAGCTATAGTTGGGGCGCTGCGCATTCGTATATTCAACAAGAGTCGGTTGAAAACGAAGGCCGTGAAATAACCATCGAAAATACCTTAGCAAATACGCAGTGGTCAATTGCACTTGAAAACCACCATGTAACATTAGGCAGCGCATTTGAACAAGAAAAGCTTGATGACAAAACAACAAACGCAGCCACTATTACTAAAATAGGTAACAAACAATGGTCGCTATTTACTGAAGATGAGTGGAGCTTACACCCCGATTTTACCCTTACCACGGGTTTACGAGTTGATGATAACGAGCAGTTTGATTCGCACTTGAGTCCACGCCTGTACGGAGTTTGGAATATTAATGAGGCATGGACTTTTAAATCGGGCGTAGCTACCGGTTACAGAGCGCCAGATTTACGCGAGCTTAGCCCTAATTGGATCCAAAGCAGCCGCGGTGGCGACTTATATGGAAATGCTGACCTAGAGCCCGAAACATCCGTGAGTAAAGAAGCGGCTGTGTATTATGCTAACAGTGACTTTCAAACTAATATCACGGTTTTTCATAATAGCTTTGAAGACAAAATTAACACCGTTTTATGTCCTCTCACAGTGTGTGGTGATGAAACCGACCGCTATAACATCAATATTGATAAAGCGGTGACTTATGGGGCTGAGCTAAATATAGAAACAATGTTAAGTGCAGATATTACCCTTGCAACTAGCTACAGCTATACTTTTTCTGAGCAACGCAGTGGCGACAATAAAGGCCAGCCACTTACGCAAATACCTAAACATTTAGCAACGCTAAATATTAACTGGGATGTAAGCGATAACATTAATACGTGGGCACGTGCTAATTACCGCGGTAAAGAAACCGAAGCAGCCTCTATAACTAGCCGTTTAACCTCAGCCCCTTCTATTGCAACAGCAGATATAGGCAGTGCGTGGCAAGTAAACGGTAACGTTAAAGTTATGTTTGGTATTTACAATATATTTGATAAAGCAACCAGCTACGATGAATACGGCTATGTAGAAGATGGCCGACGCTACTGGCTAGCTATAGATACAAAACTATAAGGGGTGTTTATGCCAAAGTTTATATTATCTGCTGTGGTACTTAGCTTTTTAGCTACGTACCCGGCTATTGCGCAAAATACACAATTAACAGCGCAAGATTATGTCGAAAAAGGCATGCAGTACGCTGATGAGTTTCCGGGGTTAACAAGCCTATGCGATATACAAAACCCGTTACGTGATTTAACAAAGCGTGTTCGTACTAATAATGAAGGTAAAAAGCGCAGTAAAAAGTTGGGTAGTAAACGGCGTTCATCAACGATTGAACCTACACAAGTGTTTGATAACCTTTATTATGTAGGTACTGGTGGAGTGGCAAGTTGGGTAGTTAAAACATCACAAGGGCTTATTGTTATTGATGCGCTAAATAACAACGAACAAGCTAAAAATTACATTGAAAAAGGTTTGCTTAAACTAGGCTTAAACCCCGAAGATATTAAGTATTTAATTATTAGCCATGGGCATGGTGATCATTACGGTGGGCAAGAGTACTTAGTTAATAAATACAAACCGCGTGTTGTAATGAGTGAGGTTGAGTGGCGACGCTTAGAACAATCAAAGCTTGATTTTGAAAGCCCACGTTGGGGCAAACGGCCAACAAGAGATATAAGCACAAAAGAGGCAGATACAATTACGCTTGGCGATACTAGCATTGGCGTTCATTTAACGCCTGGACACACCCCCGGCACTATTTCGTTGTTGTTCCCAGTATATGATAACGGCAAAAAACATATGCTAAGCCTGTGGGGAGGGACTGGGCTAAACTATGGGCCTGATATTGAGCGAATTAGCGCTTACAGTGTTGCCGCAAAACGTTTTGGCAATGTGGCAATACAAGCCGGTGTAGATGTGTTTATATCAAACCACCCTAAACGCGATGGTTCGTTTGAGCGCATAAAGCAACTTAAAAATAGAGCCCCCGAGGCGGCGCATCCATTTGTAATAGGCCAAGAGCAAGCCTCGCATGGTTTTTCTATGTTGAGCGATTGCACTTACGCGCAGGTTTTAAAAATTAAAGGAGAGTAAGGCACTTATTTGCAAAAGTTTTTAATATTAGGGGTTAACCATTTAACCAATGTGTTGTAATTTGGAGTATCTATATTTACTTTTAACGCCAGATTAAAAGGATGAATGATGAAACCCCTCATTTTAATTTTATGCTTGTTTATAAGCTGCTCAGTGTGGGCCGAAACCACTAAAAATATGCCCGTAGCAATAAACTGGTTACAGTTAATTGATGCGGGTGAATACACAAAAAGTTGGCAACAAGCCGATGCGCTATTTAAATCGCAATTAAGTAAAGCAAACTGGAAAAGCGCCCTAAACACAGTGCGTGCGCCACTAGGTAAAGTGGCTACGCGAGAACAAATAAGTGCTAATGCTTACTCATCTTTACCTGGTGCCCCGCAAGGTAAATACCTTATTGTGCAATTTAAAACGCAATTTTCAGCAAGGCTTGCGGTGGAAACCCTTACATTAAGTAAAAGCAGTGGGCAATGGCGCGCGGTTGGCTATTTTATTAAATAACCAGCGTTCAATACCAATCCGTAATAATACATAATCATTTTCAGGGGCTAAACGTGTCGCTATCTGCGTTAAAAAATTCTCATTTACGACTGCATGGATGCAGAAGGTAGAGCAATGCAGGAGCAATTGCCGAGAACAACTAAATAGCGAATTTTTTGCCTTGCTATCATCACGTTTACCCATCCTCAAAATAGATCACTTAATTATGCGGATTGGTATAAGTTAAAAAACTATTTTGCGTATTTATTAATATTAGAAAAAGCCATTAACACATCGCGGGCATAATTAAGCCGCGGGTGAGCAAGCGCCCCTTTACGCCACGCTAAGTACAAATTGTTTTCCGGCCCTTGCGGACCAAGTTTAATTAATCTACCCGATTGAATATCGTCATGACATATATAATCAGGCAGCACGGTATAGCCTACACCGGTTCTTACTATGCCGGCGAGCGCGCGTATGTCGGGGCATCGGGCAATTATTTTTGACGTACAGCTTTGTTTAAATACAGTATCAAAATACTGGCGTATAAGCGGTAATTGACTGTCGTAACTGACCACCGGCAGCGTATTTAAAAGTGCTGGCGTAATGGTTTGTCCCTCTAAGCTTTGCGCTAATAAACGGTGCGCCACCAGTACTAGCTCTTCGCTGTCGAGCACTTCAAAGTCGTAAATTTTGTTATCGGGCAGAGAGGCTGTAATGGCCATATCGGCAACGCCGGTGTCGAGCGCTGAATAAATTTGCTCACGATTACCAGGCAGCACGACCACATCAACATTGCCTGCTTGTAACAAATTTGCCAGCTGTGCTGAGGCAACATAACTAATATATTCGGCGGGTCCGGCTAGTGTAATCGTTCCGCTCACATCGTTTGAACGGGTGCGTACAGAGGCAACTTTTTGCTCTATAGCATCAAGGTGATTTGCCACTTGGCCTGCTAAATCGTGGGCGGCATTACTTGGTTCTACGCCTCGGTGACGCCGCTCAAATAACGATTTACCTACCACCGACTCCATTGTTTGTATATGCGCGGTTGCAGCTGGTTGCGACAGCCCCAAATTTTTAGCAGCCCGAGAGATGTTTTTACAACGATATACCTCAACAAAGGTGCGTAATTGTACAAAATAAGACATAAAACATTAGGTATCAGAAATCCGATAGGTAAAGCAAGATTAACTGAATTCTAGTTATTGTAAAGTGCGCGTACACTTGCGCTCGTTCAGTTAGACATTAAACGTTTTCATATTTAATTTATAAAATAGGTAATTAATTACTTGAAAGTTAACTATTAATTCCCATTTTATAAAGCAATGAGCACCAGGGGCTGAGCCCCGTAACCAAGTAGAGTACAAATATGTTAAATTTTGCATTTAAAAACCGCACCGAGATTTTATTCGGCAAAGATCAAATTAATGAGATCGCAAGCCGCGTACCAAGCCAAGGCAAGGTCATGTTTTTATACGGTGGCGGTTCGATCAAAAAGAACGGCGTATATGACGATGTAGTAAATGCACTTGAAGGTGTGGACTTTGTGGAGTTTTCGGGAGTTGAGCCAAACCCAACTTACGAAACACTTTCAAAAGCTGTAGAAATTGTGAAAGAGCAAAACGTTAGCTTTATATTAGCTGTAGGCGGCGGTAGTGTTATCGACGGCGCTAAATACGTAGCGGCAGCAGCAAAATACGAAGGCGACGGCTGGGATATTTTAGTTAATGGCGCAGAAGTAAAAAGTGCATTACCTATTGGCGCGGTATTAACGCTTCCGGCTACAGGCTCAGAAAGCAACGGTAACTCGGTTGTTACCCGTAAAGAAACCCAGCAAAAACGTGCCTTTGGTACGCCAATAGTGCAACCGCAATTTGCTGTGCTTGATCCTACGTATACATTCTCACTGCCTACTCGCCAAATTTCTAACGGTGTAGTTGATGCGTTTGTACATGTTATTGAGCAATACTTAACGTACCCAGTTAATGCGCCACTGCAAGACCGTTTTGCTGAAGGCATTTTATCTACGCTAATTGAGCAAGGCCCTAAAGCCCTTGAAAACCCAGAAGATTACGACGTACGTGCAAACGTAATGTGGTCGGCAACGATGGCACTAAATGGCTTAATTGGCCAAGGCGTACCGCAAGATTGGGCTACGCATATGATTGGCCACGAGCTAACAGCGCTTTATAGCTTAGATCACGCTGTAACACTTGCAATTGTATTACCGCCGCTTATGTTTGTTCAGCAAGAGCAAAAACGCGCTAAAATTATTCAGTTAGGTGAGCGTGTATTTGGCCTTGATATGCAAGACAAAAACGAGCTGATTGATGCAACCATTAAACATACTCAAGACTTTTTTGAGCAAATGGGCATTAAAACAAAACTTGGCGATTACGACCTAGGTGAAGACGCGGTTGAAGCCGTTGCCAACAACCTTGAGCGTAACGGCATGACAGCCCTTGGTGAACATGGCGATATTGACATAGCTAAAGCGAAGAAAATTTTAAGCCTAGCGCTTTAATTTAATTGTTTTTTGAATGGCGCTTTTTAGCGCCATTTTTTATGCTCAAAAAGCTAAAAGCTAAAAGCTAAAAGCTAAAAGCTAAAAGCTAAAAGCTAAAAGCTAAATGGTGCAATTAACTAAGCGAGTTTATTATTTAACTTAACGATACAGCTAACAGGGACTTACCATGCGCGGCTTGTTATTATTTATTGGTTACTCATCTTATATTGGCAGTGTGGGCGATGGCCTGCTTGGCTTGTATGCACTATGGGTATTAATAAGTAATAATTTAGCATTTTTAAGCTTATCGCTTAATGACTTTTTAGCGCAGTATGTAGAGTTTATATATTGGGTGAAGCAGGTTGCTTTTTATGTCATGCCGCAAAGCTTTGCTAATTGGTTATTCGGCATTCCAGCCGTTATTTACTTTCCCGTACGTATACTAATGAGCCTAATAATTGGCTGGTGGGCACTAAAAAAGGCAGCTCAACTAAAAGCTGAAAGATACTAAAAGTGGTTACATATAATAAATTCGACATACTCTTTCTTGACGGTGTCGCAGGGCTACTTGCAGGTTTAACGTTGTTTAGTTTTCAAGGATGGTTTCACGAAGTTTATTCTTTACCTCTATATGTCCTTCAATTTATTACAGCAGCTAATATGCTTTATGGTGCGCTGGCATTATTGCTGGCTTCTAAAAGAAAAAGAAGCTTTTTGATCATTAAATTATTAGCTTTAGCTAACACATTTTGGACATTGATTTGCATCTGTTTCATTTTTATATACCTAGATTCTGCAAGTTGGAAGGGTATAAGCCTATTAATTTTAGAGTCTCTTTTTGTTGGCTATTTAGCTTATTATGAATAGGTTAATCGCAATAACTTAATTTACAGTCCTACTTATAAAAAATGTGTAAAAACTACTCACTTTTAAAATAATTACCTTTTTAAATACCGCATTTCACAATAACCCATCATTAATTTCATCAAAAATTTATTAACCCATTGTTTTTAATTGTATTTTCAATCCTCGCTTTTGGCTTTTGCTAATTACATCTGGCATATAAATTGATACACCAATGTATAAAATTTAAAAGGGAATGCACATGACTGCTGAATACTTTATGGTGCTGGGGCTGCTCGGAGTGGCTTTTTTTTCGGTTGCAGGAGCACTGCTAGGCTACGAAAAAAACATAAGTGGTTTTGGGGTGGTTGTGGTGGCTACTGTCACTGCGCTTGGCGGCGGTACTCTCAGAGACATTTTGCTAAATAAGCCTGTATTTTGGATTGCTACGCCCGAATATTTATACTCAACTTACGCCGCCATTGTAGCCACAATATTATTTGTACGTTACTTGCCTCATGTAAATAACTCTTATTTTTTATTCGTCGATGCCATAGGCATGGGTTTGTTTAATATTATGGGGATCGAAAAAGCGCTGATTAGCGGCACAGGTATGTTAATCGCCATTACTATGGGTGTAACAACCGGTATTTTTGGCGGGCTTATACGCGATGTAATTTGTCGTGAGTTGCCCTCGGTTATGCGAAACGAACCTTATGCCTCAGCGTGTTTAATTGGCGGCCTAGTTTATGCTGCGCTGTTTACCATAGAAGTCGATTACATTTGGTGTATTTTAGGCTCACTTTTTACCACTGTATTTTTAAGATTAGGCTCGCTTAAATGGGGCTGGCACCTAACCATTTTCAGAAAAAAAGATTTTAAAGATCAAAGAGAGTAGCTCTTAGTTATTTATAGGCTGGGTTTGCATATGGTACTCATAGTTATCTTCCCCAGTGACCTTAAAGCCTAGTCGAGTATAAAGTGCTTTAGCAGGGTTGTTTTTAAGTACTGTTAGTTTGATAGGCTTTAACTTTGCAGGTTTAATTACTTGCTCAATAACGCCTCTGCCGTAGCCTTTATTTTGATGGTTGGGGTGTATTTGTAATTGCATTATTTCAATGTGGCTACCCCATACCTTGTAATTTAGCGTACCTATAGTATCACCATTAAACTGTATAAGATGAGAGCAATCGTATTGCTCGTCAACCCTTTCATTATGCTGTTGCTCAGTTAAAAATAAGCCGGCCACCTCAAGGTGCGCTACCATAGTAAGTTTTCTAAGATTTAATTAATAACCTGAGCCTTGGCTAATAAATCTATCTCAAGCAGCTATTTTTAGCGCTAACTGCGTTGAATTTACTTGCAATAGGCTAGCTATTGACGCGCAAATTCGCCTTGTTTTCACTTAAAATTTCTAGCTAGAGAAAACTGACCCAATAACATTACTAGCCAACTATATCTAAATCTCTTAACCAAAGCTCAGGTTAAACCTCTTTTCGCGCGTGGCTTTTGTAAACGTAAAAACCAAAATGTCCTTCCTTGTATTTAAAAAATTTAACTTTAGTTGAATCACTTTTTGTAAAAATTAGGTCTTTATTAGCCATTACAGATTTAATGGGCACACAATGAACATAACACACACAAATAACGCACTCACCTTTTTACTTACACTCAGCTTTGCATTACTTGCTGTATCGTTTGCTTTAGGTGCAAATCCAAACGCACTCTCAGCTACCTTTAGTTTTTATGAACTTGATACCTTACTCAGTAACAATACATTAGGTTTGCTCACAGGCACCGCGATGATTGCGTTGGCAGTCACCACCTTAGCTGCGCATTTAAAATTAATAAAGCCTGTGCCTGCACTTATACTCGTGTTAGTTGTTAGCATGGTGCCTTTACTTACCTTATTTGCCAGTAACCGCTGGATGGCACAGTTAGGTGGCTTTCCAATTATTGGCAGTGGGCAAGGCATAATTAAATACTTTGCTGTTATCCCTTTGTATTTATTTTTGTTTTATAAAAATAAGCTCACAGACAAACAACACGTACTTTTAAACTTTATACCGGTTGCTATGGTTTTACTGTGGATTGGCGGCATGAAATTTTATGAGTTTGAAGCCAAAGCCATTGTAGGACTTGTAGAAACCTCACCGTTTATGTCGTGGTTATACACGGTATTTAGCGTACAAGGCGCATCAAACGTAATTGGTGGGTTTGATGTATTATTTGCAGTGTTACTTGGCATAGGCATTTTACTTAATAATAAAAAGCTTATTATTGTTAGTGGCTTAGCGTGTTTAAGCGTATTTTTAATGACCCAAACATTTTTAATTACCGCAAACGGCGCGTTTAGCTCAAGCACGTTATTAGAGCGTTTAGGGCAATTTGTAATTAAAGATTTATGGTATGTAGGCAACCTAATTGTTATTGCCACTTTAATGCTACTTAAGCCAGCTAAATAATATAAAGAGGGCATTATGATCAGTTGCCACCAATACGACTACATCGAAATTGCCTGTATGCACCATTTACGCATTGAGCTTATATTAAAAAATGGTGATAGTGTATGTGGTGTCGCAACTGATACAAAACGCAATGCACTCAAACAAGAGTGCATTGCCATTAACCTAAATGGCGAGCTAAAGCTTATTGTGCTCACTACAATTAGTCTACTTAAAGCGCGTGAGAGTAATCCTTATTTTGATCATGTGAACTTTGATGTAAAGTAAATCACTAACCCATTCGTTTTATCATAAACACTCCAGCGAGCCTGTTTCATCATTATGTTAAGGCTCGCTTATCTCGCCAATGCTTTAACTCATACGGCTAAATGCACAAAGGCAAATTTACCTTTAGAGAGAACTGTTCACATAAACAGTTATTTTGACTTTGTCCAATAACATTATTAAAAGTTGCTTTGGTGCAAAATAACAAAGGCTTTTTCACTGCATGCCTAATTGGTTGTTTACATTGCAGTTATTTAGTGGAATTATTGAGCGATGTAATATGCGCGGTTTTGGGGCGTTATAACCCCCCAAAGTGGTGTTCAATAAACTGTTAGGGTTACAAGGAGAGTTCGTGAAAGTATCATTTTTATTCGCAATAGGAGTTTTACTTTTGAGTGGATGCTCAACTACAAAGAAAAATTCTTCTAACGAGCATTTAGATTTAATTGGTAATAAATAAGCTGTACTTGATTACTGGGTGGTTAAAAAAGATTGCTCCCAAATACCCCCAACAGGCTAACACCAAAAAAATATCGGGTTGCGTTGAATTCTCGCTAATTATTGATTCAAGTGGTAATGCAATTAACCCTAAAATAATAAAAGCGTTTCCTGAAGGTGTATTTGATATTCAGGCTACAAGGGCTATTGAAAAATGGAAATGGGTTCCAACATCAACAAATCCAAATAGACAACCTGTTGCAATTACTATCCAACTTGACTTTGTGGTTAGAAATTCATCTAACTACAAAGATGCATATAAAAACTGTAAGATTTAAGTAACCCTAACAAGCTGTTAAACAAGGACAAAAAACAGTTGGTTTTTGCTCATGCGTCGCCAATTTTAACCAATTATTTTTAGCCTCTTAATGAGGCGTTGGTATGACTCCCACTGTCAAGTTAAACGCACTGATCCCTGCCTAACTTTTTAAGCCATAATTACTTTAGCTCGAATTAGAGCGAGTTAATACATAGGATGAAGCAAGTAATGTCGTCG
>NZ_JAQREL010000010.1:0-159333 GCF_028599255.1 Pseudoalteromonas sp. Angola-7 | reverse complement strand
TTTACCGATGCAGCCAATGCCGTACAAACTATTGATGTACAAACCGATGCCAATGGTAATTGGAGTGCCACCCCAGCGACTGATTTAGCCGAAGGTAACTACAGTGTCAGTGCTAGCATCACGGATGTAGCGGGTAACACGGGCACAGGGACAGACAGCGGCGAAGTGGATGTAACGCCACCGACTTTAGAGATCATTCCTTCGTTTGCCCTAGGCAATTTAGTCTCTCTTTCAGGGGATTCTGATTTACCAGAAGGGTCAGTGATCACAATTACCGAGTATTTAGTCGGTGGTTTAGTGGGCGCAACGTACACTGCTACCACGAATGCTGATGGCACATGGGGACTTGCCAACATAACAGTACCTTTGCTTAGTCTTGCGTATGTTACTGCAACTGCAAGTGATGCAGCCGGCAATGTTGCGAGCGTCAACTCACTTAATTTTGATAATGAAGCACCTGCGCTCACTGTGACTGTTGATGCCTTATCGAACGATGCAACGCCTGTGATCTCTGGTGTTACTGATATGGTTCAAGGAACCGAGGTAGAACTAACCGTTGTAGATAGTGCAGGTCAAAGCCAGCAATTTACGGCCATAGTTCAAGCTAATGGAAGTTGGTCTGTTGAAGTGCCAACCGAGTTAGCACAAGGGCAGTACACTGTTACCGCAGAGGTAAGAGACGATGTGGGTAATTTAACCACTGAGCAAGCACAAGGTGAAATAGACAGCATAGCACCTACTCTTAGCGTTAATCCTATCGACACTACAGCAGATACAACGCCAACCCTATCAGGCACTAGTGATGCTATAGGTGCTGATGTAATAATTAGCATTGATGGCCAAACCTTTTTTGCGGTAGTAGATGCTGATGGAAATTGGCAGGTAGAGGTACCAACTGCACTTACCGATGGTAACTATACGGCGCAAATTAATGTTGCTGACGACGCCAATAATATCACTAACACAACAATCGACTTAACAATTGATACTCAGATACCAATAGTCGCATTGGACGACATAACCGTATTTAACACAGATACGCCAGTTATTAGTGGTACATCTGGTGAACCTATTGGCACAAATGTAGATATTGTTATTACAGATAGTAATGGTGATACGCATACGTTAGCTGCTACGGTTGATGCAAATGGTAATTGGCAAACAACAGCGCCTAATTTACCTGAAGGAAATTACAGTGTTGTTGTTAGTATTACCGACGATGCTAATAATACAGGTTCAGCGACTGGAACAGGGCTTGTTGATACTCAAGCACCAACCATTAACATTGACGCATTAGGTACAATTAATAGCAGCACGCCTACTATTTCAGGTACATCTAATGAGGTTGAAGGTACTACAATTAATGTCACAATTACTGATGGTGATAGCACTGATACCTACGCAACGACTGTGGGAGCAGGCGGGGCCTGGAGTGTTGATGTAACCACGCCATTAACTGATGGACAAGTGACAGTTTCAGCAAGCATTACTGATACTGTAGGTAACAGTAGTGAAGCAAATGCTACTGCCACGCTTAATACTAATGCACCTACCATTAATATAAACACTATTGTTGATACAAACGATCAAACACCTACGCTTTCTGGGTCAAGTAGTGCTGCAAATGGTACGCTAGTTACGGTTACTATTACCGATGTTAATAATGTCTCGCACACGGTTACAACAACTGTAACTGGTAATGCATGGAGTGTAGATGCGACAAATATCCTTCCTGAGGGCACGTTTACTGTTTCAGCCAGTGTGACTGAAGGTGGCTTAACCAGCAGTGCAACAGATACAGGGCTGATAGATTTAACAGCCCCAGAATTGAATATTACACCGCTACTAACGAGTAATGATACAACGCCTACAATTTCAGGTACAAGTACAGCCCCACAAGGCGCGATAGTCGCTATTTTGATTACAGATAGCTTAGGCGCAGAGCAAACAGTTAATGCCACAGTAGGTGCAAATGGCACATGGTCAGTTGCAGCTCCTTTATCGCTTAGCGAAGGCACGTATACTGTTACTGCATCAACAAGTGATACCGCGGGCAACCCTGTAAATACTAGCACTACCGGTGTGGTTGATATAACCGCACCAGTGGTTAGCATTAACGATATTGTAGGTAGTACAGATTTAACACCTAGCGTTTCTGGCAGTGTAACAGGTGCAGCCGTAGGAGATGTGGTTGCTGTGGTATTTACCGACTTCCAAGGTAATGCGCATACAGTCAATACAACGGTGCAAGCCGGTGGGACTTGGTCAGTAGAGGCAAGTAATACTCTTTCACAGGGAGCATATTCAGTTGAGGTATTTATTACTGATAATGCCGGAAATACAGGTAGCAATACCACTAACGCAAATATAGATACAATTGCGCCAGAAATTAGTATTGATCAAAGTTCATTAATACTTACCCAAGACAGCACGCCATTAATTAGTGGCACATCAAACGAGCCAAATACAAACGTTATTGTTACGTTTACGGATTCAGTTGGTGCATCGCACCAAATTACCGTACAAACGGATGCAAATGGAGACTGGCAAGCCGCTGCCGATAACATTTTAGCTGACGGTGTCTACAGTGTTACGGCTACGATTACTGATAGTGCAGGAAATACTTCGGTAGATAGTAAAACGGGTGGCGAAGTAGATACAGTAGGGCCAGAGCTTACTATTGTGCCTTCGTTCTTGCTAGGGCAGCTTATTTCTTTATCTGGTACATCTGATTTAGGTGAAGGCAAAACCGTTACGGTAACTCTAGAGCTTGCAGGTGATTTACTTGACTTAACATACGATGTTACCACCGATGCCAATGGTGATTGGGAATTACTAGGCCTAGCGGTTAATGTTATTGGCCTATCAGTTGTAGAAGCCTCTGCGACTGATGATGCAGGTAACACAACCACTATAACTACGGCTGATGTTGATGCGTCAACGCCATTACTTAATGCAGTGGTTGACTTTGTTACAGGGCAAGGGGATTTACCAATCATTAGCGGTACGACCGACCAAGCCCCAGGCACCGAAGTACTTGTTGAAGTCATTGATAGTGATAACGTTGTGCAAGAACTCGTTGCAATAGTACAGGCAGATAACTCATGGGCAGTACAAGTTCCTCAATCACTTGCTGAGGGCGTGTTTACTGTAACTGTAAATGTATTAAGTGAAGTTGGGATCACAGCGACACAGCTAATTAGTAGTGTAGTAGATACCATCTCGCCAACACTTGATTTACAAGTAATTGGTACAACGTCAGATTCTACTCCAATAATTCAAGGAACCAGTGATTTAATTAATGGTGTGGTAGAAATTCAGTTAGACGGCGGCTCAGTACTAACCACAACAGTGAATGCAGCAGGTCTATTTTCACTAGAAGTCGATGCGCTGACTGAAGGGCAGCATGTTGCCAACGTGAGTATCACTGATGATGCTGGCAATGTAGTAACGCAAACGCTTGAGTTTGTTGTTGATACGTTAGTACCTGTGGTAGATATTTTACCGTTGAACATCAGCAATACTGACATACTAACTATTTCGGGTACTTCAGAGGAAGCTCCGGGTACGGACATTGATGTAACTGTGGTAGATAGTAACGGCAACGCAACAGTATTTGATGCCCTTGTTGGGAGTGATGGCACGTGGTCGTTATTAACCACGAGCCTACCTGATGGTATATATAGTGTATTTGCAAGTATTACTGATGCTGCGGGTAATGTAGGCCAATCTGCTACTGAGCAAGTGACGATTGATACCATACCGCCATCGTTAGAAATAGATGCCTTTGGTGTACTTAACACGCTAACGCCAACTATTACTGGCACCAGTGACGAAGAGGCTGGTAGCTTAATTACGGTTAATATTACCGACTCTACAAACACACTTTATGAAGTTACTACAACAGTATTAGGCGATGGCACGTGGCTTATTGTTGCACCTGCACTTGCTGAAGGCGAATTAACCATAGAAGCCATTAGTATTGATGATGCAGGTAATATAGCAACGGTGACGCAAACGGGCGTTGTGAGCACCACTTTACCGAGTCTATTAATCAACCCAATAATAGATACAAGCGATACAACTCCTACTATTAGTGGTACTACCGATGTAATAAACGGTAATGTAGAGGTTGTTATTACAGATAGTAGTGGTAATGCAACAACCTATAACACTCAAGCTATTGCTGGTGTATGGACATTAATACCGACCACTCCATTAGCTGAAGGTGCGTTTACGGTTGATGCGACAGTCGAAAACTTAAACCTTACAAGTTCTACAAGCCTAAGTGGCATTGTTGATTTAACACCGCCATCAATCGATATTGACCAGCTACCAGTGACTAATAACTCACTACCAACCATTACAGGTACAAGTGATGCACCAGCAGGTACAACACTGAGCGTGGTTATTACTGATGCTAATAATGATTCACAAACACTTACTGCCCAAGTTGCAGGCAATGGCGCATGGTCAGTAACAGCGACTACTCCATTAAGTGAAGGTAGCTTTAGTGCTACAGCATCCATAAGTGATACTGCGGGTAACTCTTCTAGCGATACTATGGTGTCAAGTACAGACTACACAGCGCCAACTGTCGTCATAGACCCAATATCGGTAGGGCAAGATACTACGCCTACTGTTACAGGCTCAGTAACGGGAAGCTTTGCAGGCGCGTTAGTAGTCGTTATGTTTACTGATTCAGCGGGTGCCACTCACAATGTTCAAACAACAGTTGGTCCTGATGGAACTTGGAGCGTGACCTCAGAAGAATTACTTCCTGAGGGTAACTACAGCGTAGATGTAAGCATTGCTGATAGCGCAGGTAATACAGGTACGCAATCCACAACTAGCGCAATTGACTCAGGTATTACAATTGACTCAGGACTCGCTCTAACCGCGGATCAAAGTCCACTTGTTACAGGAACTGCTGGTGCTGGAGAAACGATATTAGTCACCTTTAGCGGCCCCATTGAGGTCACTAAGCAAGTAACCGCTGATGCATCCGGGGCATGGAGCGCTTCGCCAGATACAGATTTAGTTGATGGCGCATACTCTGTAACAGCGGTAGCAACGGATACATCAGGCAATACAACTTCAAGCGGTAGCGTATCTGGGTTGGTTATTGATACAACACCAATAGGTTTTGAGGTTACTGATTTTAGTTCAGGAGTATTAGGTATTCTACTTCCATCAGTTGAAGGAACAACAGAGCCAGATACAGAAGTGTATATTATTGGCTCTTCATTATTGGGTGTTAACTTGCTCGGTCTAGATCTAGATGTATTAGAACTTTCAGCGAGCTTTACTTCAGATAACAATGGGGATTGGGGAGGGTTCTTAAACTTAGCTAATCTGAACATTGGTGGAGGGGAGCAATATTATTTCGTTACTGTTGATGAGGTAGGAAACTACTTAATCAAAAATACTGCTAATGAGATAGAACAGTCTGGCAATATATACACGTCACAATCTGGCTCAGGTGCTGGCGATACTATGCCTTCGTCATTTAGCGAAGAGTCGGCATTGGGAGATACGCAGAGCGATGGCGTGTTAAACACAGAAACGATAAACCTTGAAAATATAGGAAGTATGACAAGTTCATCTGAGCAAGTTGTACAAGTAAGCGAAACAGAGCCACTTAATTTAAACGATGTAATTATTGACTCTGAAACAGAGCAATTGCTTGCATTAAATAACTTACTTGACGAAGAAGGCTCTGCAATTGCTTATAGCCCTGCACAAAGTGGAGGACGTGTTGATGAGGCAGCGCCAGCCGTTGATGTTCAAAACCAATCAGAGGAAATGATTAAACACTTAATTGAAAATGGTAACAATCAAACGGATATATAATACCAACCCGCAATAATACTTAATCATTTTGTGGGGCTAAACGTGTCGTTATCAGCGTTAAAAAATTCTTATTTAGAACAACTAAATAGCGAGTTTTTTGCCTAGCTAACAACACGTTTTTCCAGCCTCAAAATAGATCACTTAATTAAGCGGATTGGTATAAATGGAGAGTACCCACTTCAGTTAAATAACTGAAGTGGGGCACTAATACTCATTTTATTAAAAGGTGGTTTGTTTTACCTGAGAAACTTATAATGCTGTTAGCGTTTTTTTAGCACGTTATAAAGGCTAAATATTTAAGACAACGGGTATTGTTTGGGTTAAATAGTAAACCTAAAAAAGCCCTTATTGAGACTTCAATAAGGGCTTTTTTAATAAATTTGGATAAATAAAAGCAGTTAAGCTTTTAGATTACGTACCAGCTTACTGTCGGTATTAACCACGCTACCGCCTTGATCGTAGGTCATACTAGTTGGGGCGCCTATTAAAATATCTTTAAGCTGTTTTACACTTAAGTGCGCTTGGCGGGCAGCGTGCGAGTTTACTTTATTTTGTTTTTGGCACTGCGCTAACTGCGCCTTAACTTGCGCTACTCGCTCAGTTACTTCAGGGGCATTTTCATCATTTGCAGCAAAAAGTTTATTCAACTCTTTATCAAGCTGCGTAAGCTTAGTTAAAAAAGACATTTTTTGTTGGGCAAGTTCTTTTAAACCTTCACCTCTACGAGAGGCAATAATACTAAGCTCTTCGTTTAACAGCGCATGTAACGAATCCAAGCAATTCACTTGTTCATTTAATTTAACGCTAATTAAACTATTGTGATCAGCCATATACGTTAAACTCAAAATCCGCTAAGTTTTTGGTCAGCTTTTCAGCATCGATTTGGTATTTACCTTCGGTAATCGCTTTTTTAAGCTCAGCAACTTTTTCACTGTCAAAGCCAGAAGACTGCTGCGCTTTATCTTGCAGTGTTTTTAACTGCTGTGCTTGTGGTGTTAGACTCACTGAGTCACTCGCAGCTTTCGGCGAAGGGGTGGGTGCTGTTTGTGTACTTGCAGCATTATCTTTTTTAATATCAACTTGTTGCTGTTTTGCGTTTGTAAGCGCATTAGCTTGTTGATTACTGCCATTAACTTGATTAACCATAATAATAAACCTGTATATTACCCAACTTATGCCAAGTTATCGGCATATACATAGGATACTTTAGTATAAATCGAAATTAAATATTAACTTGCACAGACTCTACACCATCTACGCGTGCATTCAAAATTTTACCGGACTTTTTATTCTTAATCTGCACTTGTTCACCTAAAGTGCCATCTTCAAGTGCTATACCTGTTGTTTTTATCCTAAGTCCTTTAATACTCGCATAAATATTTACGGCATCGCCCTTACAAACCATGCAAATTTGATTAAGTAAAACGGGCATACCGCTGCGTATATTTCGTTTACTGCGGCTGCCAATAAGCATTAAAGGGTCATCTAAATATTGAACTCTAACAAATTGTGAAGGCTTCATTTGTACACTTAAATGAGACTCAGTAATAACCTCCCCACGGGCCAGGTTTGCCGTGGCAACCACAACGGGTGCCATTTTTACTATTCTTACATGAACATACTGAGTCCAGCTTTGCGCATCGTTACACTTTATTTGTACAGTCACCTGACGTGTAAATGGCGGCTCATTTGGCACAACCAACTCTGGGTCATTTTCGCACACTCTATCAGGAATACGGCTATCAAGCGCAAGCGCGGTGATCTCCACATTTTTCTCAAGAGGTACGGTAACTTGTTCAGCAATATGAGAAATTGCAATTTGTTGTAATAAATCTTTACTAAACACTTTTGCATGCAAAGGTGTTGCTAAGCAGAGGCTAGCAAGAAAATAAAAAACACTGTATCTTCTGACTTTTTTTAACAAACTCATAATGTTTCGACTATGCTTATGGTTTCAAACAGGGTATAAATATTTTGCGTCAAACTTTAGACGCTCCCGCGATGTTATGTAGCTTTATAAACAGAAAGCAATTATCGTTCCGCATTACTTGTTTTCTTTAGGAGATTTGAATGGCAGGCATTTTAGACTCAGTAAACCAGCGCACCCAGTTGGTTGGGCAGAACCGCCTAGAATTACTATTATTTAAGCTCAGAGGGCGTCAGCGTTTTGGGATCAATGTATTTAAAGTAAGAGAAGTACTGCAATGTCCCCCTTTAACGAGTATGCCAAAATCAAATGCATACATTCGGGGAGTTGCGCATATTCGTGGTCAAACTATTTCAGTTATCGACTTATCTATGGCCGTAGGCGGCCGCCCGATTGAAAATGTAAAAGACAGCTTCATTATAATTGCAGAATACAATCGTTCTGTGCAGGGCTTTTTAGTCGGCGGCGTTGAGCGAATTGTTAACATGAACTGGGAAAAAATAATGCCACCCCCGTCGGGTGCAGGGCGTTATTCTTATCTAACGGCTGTTACCGAAATTGAAAACGAATTAGTCGAAATTCTCGATGTAGAAAAAATCTTAAACGAAATTTGTCCGGTAAATACAGAGGTTAGTGCAGATCTGGCGGCCGATAGTGCTATACAAAAAGACTTAGGCGAGCGTATTGTATTTATTGCCGACGATTCAGCCGTGGCTCGTAACCAAGTAAAAAGAGCACTCGAGCCGCTTGGCGTGCAAACCGAGCTTGCAAAAAATGGTAAAGAGGCTTTAGTTAGGCTTAAAGAAATCGCCGAGCTTGATTGTAAAAATGATATTACGGAGCGTGTAGGTTTACTTATCTCTGATGTTGAAATGCCTGAAATGGACGGCTATACATTAACAGCAGAAATTAAAGCTGACCCTAAATTAGCGCCTCTACATGTTATTTTACACACTTCTTTGAGTGGTGTATTTAATCAGGCGATGATTGAAAAAGTCGGCGCGGATGACTTTATAGCAAAATTTAACCCAGATGAATTGGCAACAGCAGTTAAAAAATGGGTTCATTGTGATTAAGCAACAATAGGTGTTAATAATTTGAATAATAAAGATTTGCAGCAAAGTGACTACGATCAGTTCCGCTCTTTTTTAGAGCAGCAATGTGGTATTGTGCTAGGCGAAAACAAGCAATATTTAGTAAAAAGTCGGCTTGCTCCGCTTATGGCTCGTTTTAATGTTGAATCTTTATCACAGTTAGTGAGTAAAACGCTTGCCCCCCATGAGCGGCAACTTAGAGCCGCAGTGGTTGACGCCATGACCACAAATGAAACATTGTGGTTTAGGGATCAATACCCATTTGAGCTGTTAAAAAATAAACTGTTTCCTGAGTTCAAAGACGCTCGCCGGCCAGTAAAAATTTGGTCAGCGGCCAGCTCTTCAGGTCAAGAGCCATATTCTATTGCCATGTCGGTTGCTGAGTTTCAAGCGCAGCAGCCGGGTGTGCTGCGTATGGGCGCACAAATTATTGGTACTGATATTTCCAATACAATGCTTGATATGTGTAAAAACGCTGAATATGATGCGCTGGCATTAGCGCGAGGGCTCTCAGCAGAACGCCGTAAAAAGTACTTTATGGATAGCGGCAATGGAATGGCAAAAGTTGTCGATTCAGTCAGAAAGCAGGTGAGCTTTAGACATTTAAACTTGCTCGACTCTTATGCCTTAATGGGCAAGTTCGATATTATTTTTTGCCGCAACGTACTTATTTATTTTTCACCAGAGGTTAAAGCAAAAATTATTAGCCAGTTTGCCCAAGCACTAAACCCAAAAGGGTACTTGTTTTTAGGTGCATCAGAGTCAATGACTGGCTTAAGTAACGAGTTCGACATGGTTCGTTGTAACCCCGGAATCATCTACCAAAAAAAATAACGCCTCTTCCTTCCCATTAAAAAACGACGCTCTGTGCGTCGTTTTTTCTTTAATAACAAACTCCTATAAAAAAGTAACCTTATTCAAAACTACTGGCTTATTAATTGCTTTAACTTAGTTAAGTCAATTTTTTGGAGAATGTTATGGCTATCAGTTTTGATAAAGCATTAGGTGTCCATCCGCATGCGATGTTGATCCGCTCACAGCGGGCAGAAGTGCTTGCCACAAATATAGCGAATGCTGATACGCCTGGCTATAAAGCAAAAGATATTGACTTTGCCTCTGCATTAAAAGCGGCAAGGTCAACTCAGCAAAGCGGCAATAGCATGGTCACAACCAATGAAAAACACATTGCTGGCGGTACTCGCAGCGTAGGTGGTTCTGAATTATTTCGCACTCCAAATCAAGGAGATACAGGCGATGGTAACTCAGTTGATATACAGGTGGAACGAAACTTGTATACACAGAATGCGATGGAGTATCAGGCAAGCCTGCAATTTTTAAGTAGTAAATTTAAGGGCCTGAATAAAGCGCTCGGTAGTCAAGGGTAATAATTATGAGTTTATATAATGTTTTTGATATTTCAGGCAGTGGTATGAGTGCGCAAAATGTGCGCCTAAATACTACCGCGAGTAATATTTCGAATGCTAATACAATAAGTTCATCCCAAGACAAAACATACCGAGCTCGCCAACCTGTATTTGCTGCCGAGCTGACTAAAGCGTCTGCCTCAGCCAGTAACCCTCAGGGCTCCGCTGTTGGTGTTAAAGTGTTGGGGATTGTTGAGAGTAACAAACCACTACAAATTGAATATAACCCTAATCACCCAAGTGCGGATGAAAATGGCTATATCTATAAACCCAACGTTAATGTTGTTGAGGAGATGGCAAATATGATCTCTGCCTCTCGCTCATATCAAACAAACGTGCAAGTTGCCGATGCAGCTAAGCAAATGTTAAGCAAAACGCTGTTACTTGGGCAGCGATAACCGAGGGTAGGTTATGAGTAACGATATTAGTACTAGTTCATCTTTTATGGACTCGATTACTTGGCAAGAGACTCAAGTAGCGACTTCCACTGAAGAGAGCGATGCGTTAACACAGGAAGATTTTTTCTCGTTGCTAACTCAGCAGCTATCGTATCAGGATCCGAGTAATCCGGCTGATAACGATCAGATGATTGCGCAAATGACTAATTTTACCATGGCGCAAGGTATCACAGATTTAAACACAAATTTTGAGTCGCTTGCCTCATCAATGACTTCAAACTCTGCTTTACAAGCATCAACCCTGGTTGGTAAACAAGCGCTTTTAGAATCTAATACGCTTGAACTTGGTGAAAGTGGCGAGGCAAAAGGGTCGGCAGTTGCTGAAGAAGCCGTTGATAATTTAAAAATCAAAGTCACAGATGCCTCTGGGCAACTGGTAAGAACTATCGATATGGGTTCGCAAGCAGCGGGTGCTGTGCGCTTTAGTTGGGATGGGAATAATGAATCTGGCGAACGCCTACCAGAGGGCGAATACACGATTACTGCAGAGGGCAGTACCAACGGCGAGTTTTCAAGCTTACCGGTAGCCACATTCAAAAACATTGAAAGCGTTAATATCAACGGCTCTAGTGGCATTATTATTAACACCAAAGAGGGTGCGGTTAGGTTGACGGATGTCGCAGAGATCGCATAACCATTTAAAAGTATTTCGCCTGCTAGCAGGCTATTAGATTAAAAGTTAGAGGTGAATTATGAGCTTTAATATCGCACTTACAGGCCTAGCTGCCGCTCAAAAAGACTTAGACGTAACAGCAAATAATATTGCTAACGTAAATACCACTGGTTTTAAAGAATCGCGGGCTGAATTTGCTGATGTATATGCTGCATCTGTGTTTAGCGCAGGTAAAACCAAAAATGGTGATGGTGTGCAAACAACCATGGTTGCACAGCAATTTCATCAAGGCTCACTGCAATTTACTAACAACTCGTTAGACTTAGCGATTACTGGCGAAGGTTACTTTGCAATGACCGATGATATTTCGTCGCAAGATTTAACCTATACTCGTGCAGGTGCATTTAAGCTTAATCAAGACAATTTTATGGTTGACGCCAAAGGTAATTACTTACAAGCTTTTCCGGTTGATGCATCAAGTGGGGACACCACATCGGTAAGTCTAAGTACAACTAACCCAATTCAAATTCCTGATTCATCTGGTTCGCCTCGCGCTACAGAAAACGTATTTTTGTCATTTAATTTAGATGCAACAGCAGATGCTACAGGCCTTGCTTTTGACCCTACATCAAATGGTACGTATAACTCGTCAACGTCTACAACCGTTTATGATTCACTGGGTGAGCCGCATATTCTTCAGTACTTTTTTGTTAAAGAAGAAGACGCTGCTGCAGGTGGTACTGATAACAGCTGGGAGGTATACGCCACCTTAGATGGGAAAGTTGTAGATGGTACATCAGGTGCAGAGCAAACAACTACACCTTATACACCGATAGCTACACTTGGCTTCGACTCTAGTGGTTTACCTGCGACAACCAACGGTATAGCAAATACTAACGCCACAACATTTGACGAAATTAATTTACCGGCAGGTGCAGGCACTGGTTTATCGTCAATGCTTGATAACGGCGCGACATTTCCAAGCACGGGTATTGAGTTAAATTGGCGCGATGAAAATAACACAGCAGGACGTATTCCCACTCAGTACTCAAGTGGTTTTGAAGTAAAAGCCCTTGACCAAGATGGTTCTACAGTCGGTCGTTTAGCGGGTATTGATATTGGTACAGACGGTAAAATTGTGGCCTCGTACAGTAATGGTGATTCAACCTACTTAGGGCAAGTGGCTATGGTACGTTTTCCAAACTCACAAGGTTTATCGCAAGTAGGCGATACCAGCTGGAAGCAAAGTATTGACTCTGGCGAGCCGGTAGCCGGTGAAGCAGGCTCGGGTACTTTTGGTAGTATTAATTCATCCGCACTTGAGCAATCAAATACCAACTTAACAAACGAATTAGTTGATTTGATTACCGCTCAACGTAACTACCAAGCAAACTCTCGAGCGCTTGAAGTTAACTCAACAATTCAGCAAAGTATTTTGCAGATTCGATAAGTTAACCTTATTTTTGGTTAAGATTTTAAGGCTGCATTTTTGCAGCCTTTTTTATACCTAATACCACAAATTAGCCTAGCTGAACCGTTCAATACCTTCCTTATATTGCGTCAAATTTAATCTGGCATCTATTTTGCATTTATCAACTCAGAGATTTTTTATGTGAGTCGATGTTATGGACAAAATGGTCTACATTGCGGCCTCTGGCGCTAAGCAAAGCCTACAGGGGCTTGCACTTAAAGCCAATAATTTGGCAAACGCAAATACCACAGGTTTTAAAGCTGACTTCGCGCAAGCGCGTTCTATGCAAGCATTTGGCGAGGGCTTGCCGACCCGAGTGTTTTCTATGCAAGAGCGACCTGGTTCTAACATGACCTCTGGCGGCATAATCGAAACAGGGCGAGATTTAGACATTGCCATGAGCGATAACGCCTGGCTCGCTGTTCAAGATGACTCAGGGAATGAAGCCTACACTAAAGTCGGTACGCTGAACATTACTGCACAAGGCATGTTAGTAACGAGCCATGGTCGTCAAGTTATTGGCGAAGGTGGCCCCGTAATTCTACCTGTCCCTATTGAAAAAATAAGCTTTAGTGCAGATGGCGCCATTCAGGTTCGCCCGCAAGGCGCACCAGCCAATTTTTTAGAAGAAGTAGACACGCTACGTGTTGTTGAAGGAAACAGCAGGCAGCTTGAAAAAGGTAACGATGGTTTATTTAGACCAGTACCTGGGCAAACCGTTGATACCTCTGAAAATGTAAAAGTGTTAAGTGGTGCACTGGAAATGTCTAACGTTAATCCAGTTCACGAAATGGTCGATATGATCAACCACCAACGTCAATTTGAGTTACAAGTAAAACTAATGAAAACAGCTGAAGAGATTGACGAACGTCAAGATCAGTTGATGCGCATAGTTTAACTTTAAAATGAGGGCATACTTATGAATCCTGCATTGTGGATAAGTAAAACAGGGCTAGACGCTCAACAAACTGATATTTCAGTTATTTCAAATAATTTGGCGAATGCCAGTACCGTAGGTTACAAAAAGAGCCGCGCTATTTTTGAAGATTTACTGTATCAAAACATCAACCAACCTGGCGGGCGATCATCACAAGATACTGAGTTACCATCAGGCCTAATGCTTGGTGCCGGTGCAAAAGTGGTTGCTAACCAAAAAGAGTTTACGCAAGGCAATATGCTTACCACTGAAAACTCACTTGATTGGATGATCTCAGGCGAAGGCTTTTTTGAAGTGTTGCAACCTGATGGCAATATTGCCTATTCGCGTAATGGACAATTTACTACCGATGAAGACGGCCGCATTGTTACTTCAGGTGCTGGCTTTGTTGTTCAGCCCGAAATGAATGTTCCCGATGATGCGCAATCAATTACGGTTTCTCAAGATGGTGAAGTATCTGTACGTGTTGCAGGGCAAGCCGATAATGTGGTGATTGGTCAGCTAACAATTAGCGACTTTATTAATCCATCTGGTCTTGAGCCAATTGGTCAAAACCTTTACACCGAAACGGCTGTTAGTGGGGCACCTGTGCAAGGTAATCCAGGCGTAGAAGGGTTGGGTACTATTATTCAGGGCTCGCTTGAAACATCAAACGTTAATGTAACAGAAGAACTGGTAAACCTTATCGAAACACAACGTGTTTACGAAATGAATTCAAAAGTAATTTCAGCCGTTGACGAAATGATGAGCTACATCAATCAACAGTTATAATCGTGCACAAGGGGATAGTTATGCGTAAAGTTATTTTATTTGCTGCAGGCACCATATTTTTAAGTGGCTGTGTTTCTACGCAAAATAGTGAAGTGGTTCAAGACGACCCATACTACGCACCCATGTACCCAGAGCCCGTAGCAGAGCCCGTTGTTGCAACAGGTTCGCTATTTAATACCAACACATTTAATGACCTGTATTCAGATAAAAAAGCGCTTAGAACAGGCGATATCATCACCGTCAAGCTTGAAGAGTCAACACAAGCTACAAAAGCCGCAAAAACTGAAACTGACAAAGAAACCGACGCCAGTTTGGACCCCATTATTGGATTAGGTGGCTTACCTGTAAATATAGGTGGCGACAGTATTCAGTTTGGTATTGGTAGTGATTCATCATTTACCGGTGACTCTAAATCAAATCAGTCAAACAGTTTAGTGGGTGATATTTCTGTAAATGTTATGCGTGTTTTACCCAATGGTAACTTAGTTATCCGTGGTGAAAAATGGCTAACACTTAACACTGGCGAAGAGTTTATTAGGCTCGAAGGGCTAGTTCGCCCGCAAGATGTAAGCGCCGATAACACGGTTGAGTCGAATAGAATTGCGAATGCCCGCATCCAGTATTCAGGTAAAGGGCAAACACAAGAGGCGCAAAGTCCAGGGTGGTTAACCCGTTTCTTCAGTAGCTCGTTATTTCCATTTTAAAGGATAGTAGTATGAAAAACATTAAAGCGTTTATTTTGATCATACTGCTAGGCTGGCAATTTTCTGCCAGCGCGGAACGAATAAAAGATGTTTCTATGGTTGAAGGGGTCCGTGCCAACCAATTGGTAGGCTATGGTTTAGTGGTGGGGCTACCTGGCACAGGGGAGCAAAACTCTTACACGCAACAAAGTTTTAGGGGCATGTTAAACAGTTTTGGTATTACCTTACCTTCAACGCAAAGCCCTAAAATTAAAAACGTAGCAGCAGTGGCAGTTCATGCTGAGCTGCCGCCGTTTAGAAAACCTGGTCAAACAATCGATATTACGGTTTCTTCTATTGGTAGCGCAGGCAGTTTACGTGGTGGTACGTTGTTGCAAACCTTCTTAAAAGGGGTTGATGGTAACGTATACGCCATAGCACAAGGCAGCTTAATAGTAGGGGGGTTAGGTGCACAAGGGCTTGATGGTAGCAAAGTAGTAATTAATACCCCAACCGTCGGCCGCGTACCAAACGGAGCTACTGTTGAGCGCGAAGTTAAAAGTCCTTTTATGCAAGGCGACTACATTACGTTTAACTTAAATCGTCCAGACTTTACTACTGCAAAACGTCTAGAAAAAACAATTAATGATTTAGTTGGTCCTAATAGTGCACAGGCGATTGATGCAGCCTCAGTACGCGTTATTGCCCCGCGTGATGCATCGCAAAGGGTGTCTTATTTATCAACGCTTGAAAACCTAGAGTTTAAGCCTGCTGACACCTCTGCAAAAATCATTGTTAACTCACGCACAGGCACAATTGTCATTGGCAAAAATGTGAAGTTACAGCCTGCGGCAATAACCCACGGCGGCCTAACAGTTACGATTGCTGAACAGCAAAATGTAACGCAGCCTAATCCTTTAGCAGAAGGCGAAACCGTCGTTACACAGCAAAGTATTATTGACGTTAACCAAGATGATTCTCGTGCGTTTGTATTTAACCCAGGCGTCAGCTTAGATGACTTAGTGCGTGCTATAAATGAAGTAGGTGCAGCACCTGGCGATTTAATGGCTATTTTAGAAGCCCTTAAAGAAGCGGGTGCAATTAACGGACAGCTTGTTGTTATTTAAATTATTAAAAGCTTGGTGTTACAACAATGTAGCCGAGCTTTTTTAATAAAACCTGCCTTTAAAATGCCTTTGGCTTAATTTTTGCATTTATCGAAGTATTATTCATTTTTGTGTCAAAAAGCTGATGGAAACAAATCACCTCGATAAGCAAAACTTTTTTGATTTAAGTAATCTTAATACTTTACGTCAAGACGCCTTAAACAGCGGTGATGCATCTACTGATGCCTCTAAAGCGGCGCTTAAAAAAGCAGCGGCACAATTTGAAGCTATTTTTACGCAGATGCTTCTAAAAGGCATGCGTAAAGCTAACGAAGCATTTGAAGATGAAGACAGCCCATTTAATTCTAGCGGCGTAAAGTTTTTTGAAGAAATGCACGATCAGCAGCTCTCTTCTGAGCTTTCATCAAATGGGTCTTTAGGCTTGGCTGATTTAATTGTGCAGCAGCTCTCTCCAGAGGCTGAAAACTTTATGCCTGGCTCAGTGTTAAGAACAACCAACGACTTTATCAGTGATAAACGCGCAGGCTCTGAACTACCCCACGAAAAACTGAATAGTGTTGAGCAAGTAAATAAAGACGACTTAGCCCTCAGCAGCGAAGCAATAGACACTAAAACCCCAACACAGCCTGTACAGCAACCGACATTTAATAATGCTGGAGAGTTTGTGAGTTCCGTGTGGGAGCATGCCAAAACAGCGGCCGAAAAAATAGGTTTAAACCCTGCAGTGATGGTCGCTCAGGCGGCCCTTGAGACTGGATGGGGCAAGCATATTATTAATAAAAGTGACGGTAATAGCTCAAATAACCTGTTTAATATTAAATCAGATAAAAGCTGGGAAGGCGACAAAGCAAGTAAAGTAACGCTTGAATTTGAGCAAGGCACGCCTGTTAAAAAGCAAGCAAGTTTTAGAGCTTATGATTCTATAAAAGAAAGCGTAAACGACTTTGTCGATTTTTTAACGCAAAACCCACGTTACGAAGAAGCATTACAAAAAACAGCACAGCCAAACGAATTTTTAGATTCGCTACAAAAAGCAGGCTATGCAACGGACCCTAATTACGCGAGCAAAATAAAAAAAGTGCTAAATAGTAGTGAGCTTAAAAATATTGCAACAAGCGCGTTTACCCAAGGAGTGAAGTAATATGTCGTTTAGTTTATTAAATATTGCCAGTGCTGGGGTGCGTTCAAGCTCTGAGCTGTTGCAAACGACCAGTAAAAACATCACCAATGTAAATACAGAAGGCTACGTACGTGAGCGCACTGAATTTACCACGATGGTAGATAACCAAGTAGGACGCGGCGAAACATACAGATTATTGAACGAGTTTGCCCAGTCGCAGTTAAACCGCGATACGTCAAATAAATCGTTTTTTGATCAATTTGTAACAGAAGCCAACCGTGTTGATACTATTTTTTCAGAAGAGTCTAATAACTTATCAACGGGCATAAATTCATTATTTAATAACGTGCAAGAGGCGCTAAACCAGCCCTCTTCGTCGGTTGCTCGCTCATTAGTAATGACCGATGCGCAAAGTTTAGTTGATCAAATGGATAGGCTTTCGGGTATCGTGCTTGAGCAACAAGGTATAGTGAATGAGCAGCTTGAGATTTTTTCTGAAGAAGCCAACTCACTTATCCAAAATATAAATACGTTAAACCAAGAAATTGCAGTCGTAAATGGCACAAATAACGCCTCTGACGCAAGCTCTATTTATAACCAGCGCGACTTAGCGATTCGTGAATTATCAGAGCTTGTTGATATAGAAACACTTGATGGCCCTAATGGCGAAAAACTCGTCTTTATGGGCAGCGGTGAATCTTTAGTTATGGAAAACGGTACATTTAACTTGTTTTCACTGTCGGGCGACCCCGATCCTAATTTTAAAGAATTGACGCTTGACGTTAATGGCGGCAAAGCTGTGCCGCTAGAAATAGATGCAACTAAATTAAAAGGCAAAATTGGCGGCTTGTTGGCTTTTAGAGACGACATACTCGTGCCTGCACAAAACCAGATTGGCCAAATGGGATTGGCAATTGCAGATGCGTTCAACGAGCAAAATAAATTGGGTATGGATGCTAACGGCGAGCTAGGCGGTGATATATTTACCATACCTACTGTGGGTGCTTATGCATATCAAGCTAATACCGGTGGCGCCAGTTTAACTGCCACGCTTGAGGCCGGTAAAGGCAGTGAACTGCCTGCCAGCGACTTTATTGTTACTTATACCGCTAATGCAAATGAAGTGAGCATTCAGCCCGTTGATAATAAAGGGGAGCCGATAGGCAGCGCTTCTTTAGCGACGATACCCCCATCTGGTGTCATCGACTCAGACGACATTACAAGTGGGGAGTCGTTTGGTTTACAAATTAATGTAACGGGTACAGGTAATACTGGCGATCAGTTTCAAATTAAACTTAACTCTGAGGCGGCGACCAGTATTTCCCTTGCGACAAGCCGCGGTGAAGACTTAGCTCTGGCATCGCCTATTCGTACAGCTAACAGCATAGATAATGTAGGCACTGCTACTATTTCAGCTGGAGAAGTAACAAGCGTTACATCGGGTGGCTTTACCACCGCCCCTAGTTTAGCCAATGGTGATATCACTCTTGTTAAAACGGGCGCTGCAAATGAATACCAAATTACAGATGCAAATGGCACCACAACCTTTACTATAACGCCACCGGCAGAGGGTATACTGGCTCAGGCTGGTGCACCTTATAGCAACTATGGCTTTGACTTTGACATTGAAGGCACGCCAGCCACTGGAGACACTTTCACCCTTGAATTTAACGAAGGCGGCTTTGATGATAACCGCAATGGTTTAAAACTCGCTGATTTACAAAATGGCGAATTAGTGCGGAAAAATGTAGTGACAACAGCCACTGCCGACAATCACGACACATTTAATCAAGCCTATTCGGGGTTAGTAAGTGATATTGGTGTAGTCACTGGTCAAGCCATTACCAGTGCCAGTGCATTTGATGCATTAGCCCAGCAATCTGAAGCCTGGTATGAATCACTCTCGGGTGTAAACCTTGATGAAGAAGCAGCCAATTTACTACGTTTCCAACAATCATATTCGGCATCAGCTCAAGTACTAGCTGCGGCCCAAGAAGTTTTTGACACCTTATTAAGTGCGGCGAGGTAATTATGCGTTTATCAAATAACTTAATGTATCAAAACAACATTAATAAAATACTCGATAACCAACAAAGTGTTGCTAATGCACAAGAGCAAGTAACAACAGGTAAAAAATACTTAACTACCTCAGAAGCACCTGCCGCTATCTCGCAAGGAATGCTGTATTCAAATAAAATACAAACAAATGAGCAATATACTAAAAATATTGACCAATTAACTGGCCGTCTTGAGACTGAAGAAACCATCTTACAAAGTATAAATACCAATATCCAACAAGCGCAAGAGCTAGCGATTCAAGCAGGTAATGGTGTATATACTCAAGATGATTTAGAGTCAATCGCGGCTGAGCTGAGTGAAATACAAAAAACACTCGTCAATTTAATGAATACCCGCTCAGAAGACGGTAAGTTTATATTTTCAGGCTACCAAGACAGCACTCAACCCTATCAGTTTGACTCTACAACAGGTGAGTACACTTATAATGGGGATCAAGGCCAGCATGTTATAACCATTGCTGAAGGGGTGAGTATTAAATCAAGCGATAACGGTTTTGATACATTTGAAAAAAGCGATGCAAGGTTAGATGTTACAGATAATCAAGCTACTATCCCGGTAACTACCCCTGCAAATAATATTACAGCGGGCACGGTTTATGTAGATGGTCAAACAGAGTTCGACCGTTTCCATCAAGATAATTACAATGCTGACCCAACCGCTGCGGCAACAGCGAACACGTATAATGTTATAATAACGCCAGGCGCTACCGCTAATGACCCCGATACTTATGAAATTTTGCGTGACGGTGTGTCGCTAAGCCCTGCACAAGTTGGCGAGGTAACGGATGAGCCAATCGATTTTGCTGGAATGAAAATCGAATTTGAAGGCGCAGCACCAGGCCAGCTTGATTTTACCCTCGAAAAGCCGCACAAAGAAAATGTGCTTAATACATTACAATCACTCATTACAGGGCTAAATGATGGTACACTGGATAACAATGATTTTCAGCAAGTGCTAGCTGATGGTGTAGTACAGCTTCAAAATGCAAGTGAGCAAGTTGTGTATACGCAAGCGAGCTTAGGCGGGCGTATGAATGCGGTTGAAAGTGTAAGCGACTCAAACCTTGCGCAAGATATTCAAAACAAAAGCAACCTTTCTGATCTAGTAGAAGTAGATATGGCAGAAGCTATTAGTGACCTCACTAAACAAGAAACCGCACTGCAAGCCTCGCAAGCCACATTTGGCCGTTTAACTAACCTTTCATTATTTGATTACTTGTAAATAAATTATAAGCAGAAATACCTTGCCGCTTTGGTTAATACAAAGCGGCAAAAACCTCCCTCATCAGCGTGGCAATAATTTGTCACTTTAATGCCTAAACAATTAACGCATCGTTAACTCTCCAATTCTTTTAAAAAAGTTACTTAAAAACAACCACTTAAATGTTTTTTAAAGTTGGCACAGTAAATGCTTTTCTAATGATAAGAAATTATCGAATAGTGGTTCCTGTTAAAACGTGTTGAACCACACTCTGTTTAAACCTAGGAGATGGTCAAATGGCATTAACAGTAAATACTAATGTGTCGTCATTGAACGCACAACGTAACTTAACAAAATCTGGCGAAGGCCTAGCAACTTCAATGGAGCGTTTATCATCAGGTATGCGTATTAATAGCGCAAAAGATGATGCGGCGGGCTTACAAATTTCAAACCGCTTAACCTCTCAAATAAATGGTTTGTCAGTGGCTCAACGTAATGCCAATGATGGTATTTCAATGGCGCAAACCGCTGAAGGTGCGATGAGTGAGTCGACCAACATACTTCAGCGAATGCGTGAACTTGCGCTGCAAGCGGCTAATGGTTCAAACTCAGCAGAAGATAGAGAAGCACTGCAAAAAGAAGTATCAGCACTTCAGGTTGAGCTAACCCGTATTGCAGAAACCACCTCATTCGGTGGTCAACAGTTACTAGACGGTAGTTACGGTAGTAAAACTTTCCAAGTAGGCGCTAATGCTAACGAAACCATTAATGTATCACTTTCAAGCGTTGCAGCTGAAAAAATTGGGTCAAACCAATTAAATTTACAAGGTGTTGCAAATACAGGCTTTGGTACTGCCGTTGCGGCTGGCGCTACTGCACCTGCAAACTCAGTCGCTGCGGGTACATATACGATTTCAGGACGTGATGATTCAATAATTAATATTGAAGCAGGTACCACAGCAAAAGATGCCGCAGCTAAAATTAACCAAATGACGGGGACTACCGGCGTTACTGCGCAAGCGCGTACTGAGGCCGTTCTTGATATTGGTGGTGTAGCTACCGTTGCTGATGAAATAGTAAGCTTTGAGCTAAATGGCGAAAAAGTATCGTTTGTGGCCGCTGCTAATGTAGACAGCGATGAGCAAGCAATGGCTGAAGCGATAAATGCGCGTACAGATGAGCACGGCGTTACAGCTGTAATTGAAAATGGCGTGCTAACTATCTCTAACAACCAAGGTGAAGACGTCGTAATCGAAGATTTTGAAACGACTGATGCTACAGGTACGCCGGTTGCTGCTACTTTAGCTGTTACCGCAGCTTCATATGATGGTAACCCAGATACCGCAGTAACACTTACCAGTGGTACTGGTACAGACTCAACACGAGTAATGGGAAGTATTCAGCTTAATTCTGCAGAAGTGTTTACTGCTACTGCAGATGATACATCTTTAGCTGCGACTACTAATGAGACCACCAGTAAACTTGAAAATGCAGCCGATATTGATGTGACTACTCAAAAAGGCTCTCAAGATGCGCTTTCAATAATTGATAATGCCATTGCCAATATTGATGAGCAGCGTGCGGGATTAGGTGCGGTACAAAACCGCTTTAGCTTTACAATTAACAACCTTGCAAACATTGAAGAAAATGTAACCGCATCGCGTAGCCGTATTCAAGACACCGATTTTGCAACGGAAACAGCAGAGATGACTAAAAACCAAATACTACAGCAGGCAGGTACATCAATCCTTTCGCAGGCAAACCAAGTACCACAGGCTGCGATTAGCTTGTTAGGTGGTTAGTAATAAACGCTATTAATAAAACTTATAAAAAAGCACATCTTGATAGGTGTGCTTTTTTGTTTTTTGTCCAAAAATAGCACGTTGTACGTGAATGAAAAACTTTTTCAGGGGGAATTTAATTTATTATTTCCTTTAAAATTAGTTGTTTATATTTATTTTATTAATAACTTTAAAAATAAATCAAAATAACGCTAAAGATAAATTTTCTCCTGCCGTTAACTTAACCAGTACAGAGCTTGAACATACAATTGTGACAGCTCTTGGTTAAATCTAAACAGTCACATTACGAAAGTAATCAGGAGTTTTATTATGATTTCAGTAAATACAAATGTATCTTCATTAAACGCTCAGCGTAACCTATCTACCTCAGGCTCTGACCTTGCAACGTCAATGGAGCGTTTATCATCAGGTATGCGCATTAACAGCGCAAAAGATGATGCGGCAGGCCTACAAATTTCAAACCGTTTAACATCACAAGTAAATGGTTTAGCAGTAGCACAACGTAACGCTAACGACGGTATCTCAATGGCACAAACCGCTGAAGGTGCAATGAGCGAGTCTACAAGCATTTTACAGCGTATGCGTGAGCTAGCACTACAATCTGCTAACGGCTCAAACTCAACAGAAGACCGTGAGTCACTTCAAAAGGAAGTGTCTGCATTGCAAGTTGAATTAACACGTATCGCAGATACAACATCATTTGGTGGTCAACAGCTTCTAGATGGTAGTTTTGGTTCTAAATCTTTCCAAATTGGTGCTAACTCAAATGAAACTATTAACGTTTCATTATCAAGTGTAGCTGCAGAAAAAATAGGCTCTAACCAAACAAACCTTCAAGGTGCAGCCAATACAGGTTTTGGTACTACAGTTGCAGCGGGCACTACTGCGCCAGCTAGTGCAGTTGCAGGTGGCACTTACGACATTTCTGGTAGAGGTGATGCTACAATCAATATAGCTTCAGGCGCTTCAGCAAAAGAAGCTGCAGCTTCTATTAATCAAGCTACTAATACAACAGGAGTAACAGCCCAGGCAAGAACAGAGGCGACTTTAGATATTGGTGGTACGGCTACAGTAGCAGGCGAAACAGTAAGTTTTAAACTAAATGATGAAAAAGTTTCTTTTGTAGCAACAGCTAACACTGTAAGTGATGAGCTAGCTATGGCTGAAGCTATCAATGCTGGCACTGATGAGCACGGGGTTACAGCTACAATAGATAATGGCGTACTTAGCATTTCGAACAATCAAGGCGAAGATGTTACTATCGAAGATTTCGCAACTACGGATGCTGCAGGTGCCGATGTAGCTGCAACTCTAACAGTTTCTGCATTAAGTTATAATGGTACTGCCGAGGATAATACTACCCCAACAGTATTAACTAGTGGCCCAGTTGCTGGAACTACTAATGATTCAACAAGAATTACAGGTGGTATACAACTTAACTCTTCTGAAGTTTTTACAGTTGAGGCGAGCGATACTTCTTTAGCTTCTACAACAAATGAAGTTACAAGTAAATTAAACAATGTAGCGGATGTCGATATTACTGACCAAAAAGGGTCGCAGGATGCACTAGATATCATTGATAACGCAATTGCTAACATCGATGCTCAGCGAGCTGGCTTAGGTGCGGTTCAAAACCGTTTTGATCACACTATTAGCAACTTATCAAACATCTCTGAAAACGTATCGGCATCACGTAGCCGTATCCAAGATACAGACTTTGCAACTGAAACAGCAGAGATGACTAAAAACCAAATCTTGCAACAAGCGGGTACATCAATCTTATCGCAAGCGAATCAGTTACCACAAACAGCTCTTAGCTTACTAGGTTAATAAGTAAAACGTTATAGCTTAATGAATAGCTAGCTAGTACAAAAAGTCAGTATTAGTTTTAAAAAACAAGGAGGTGGCTTTAGCTACCTCCTTTTGTGGTTTAAGGGTATAAATTAAGCTATTGTTAGTCTAATAACTATACAAGTTCGGCAATTTTAGGAGGCGTTATGAACACCATTACTTCAAACGCAGAAGTTACTATAGCATCAACATCTTTAACTGGTGAAGATAAACAAATAGGGCAGGCTGGCTCAGTATTGACTCAGCGCGCTGTTGATGACGTAAATAAAACGGATGAACAAGGCCCACAAAATCAGTTAAGCAACCAATACGCACAACAAGGAATTGAGACTAATAGTTCGCAAAACCAACAGCTTGAGCGTGAACAGCTTGAAAAAGTGGCGCAACAATTGCAGGACTTTATGGGTGAAATGAACCGTAGTCTGCAATTTCAAGTTGATGAAGACTCAGGCCGTGATGTTATTAAAATACTTGATAAAACCAGTGGTGATGTAATTAAGCAATACCCTTCGGAAGAGGTATTAAGTTTAGTGTCAAAGCTTTCTGAATCTGCGGGTATTTTAATCGACCAAACCGTTTAGTCGACGTATCGTTGATATATTATTAGTTAAATTTTTTGAGTATAAAGAGGTGAAGTATGTCTATTTCGTTTAATGGCTTAGGCTCTGGCTTAGCTGTATCAGACATAGTTGATGCATTAGTTAACGCTGAGCAGGCTCCAGCTGAGGCTCGCCTAAATACTCAAGAAAGTACGCTAACTACTGATATTTCTGCTGTAGGGGCTTTAAAGTCTGCGCTACAGCAAGTACAAACAGCAATGGAAGCGCTAGGTGATGCAGATAATTACCAAAAACGTAGCACGTCAGGCAATGATGATTTTATATCGATTAGTGCTGATGAAGACGCCCAACCAGGTGGTTATTCTGTAAAGGTTAATAACCTTGCTACGGAGCATAAAATACTTTCAGAAGCTTTTGATGCTGACGCCGCTGTGGGTGAAGGTACTATGACACTCAGCTCCGGCGAGAATAGCTTTGATATTGAAGTATCAGACACCGCAACTCTAAGCGAAATCAGAGACGCGATTAACGACAGCAGCGATAACGATAGCATAAACGCAACAATCATAACGGATGATACAGGCCAGCATTTAGTTCTTTCAGCTAAAGAGAGTGGCTTAGAAAACGAGATTAAAGTAGAAGTAACGGATACTGACGGTAATAACACAGATACCAACGGACTATCTCGTTTAGCTTTTGACTCTGCAGGTGTACAAAATGCATCTGAAATTATTGCTGCAACCGATGCATCCATTACCATTGATGGCTCACTCACAGTTAGTAGTTCTTCAAATACGTTTACTGATGTTATAGACGGTATAACAATCACCGCTAAAAAAGCTCAGGGTACTGATGATGATTTAAGTGATATATCGGTAACCGAAAATAATAACAATATCCAATCGGGCTTAAACAATTTTATTTCTAGTTACAATGAATTACTTGAACTTAGTAATAACTTAGGAGCATCAAGCGAAGATGGCGCTGGTGTAATGGCCGGTGATTCGTTACTACGCGGTGTAATGTCTAAATTGCGAGAGCAGATTACCGACTCTGTAGATTTAGGCAATGGCAACTCATTATCACTTTCGCAATTAGGTGTTGAAGCCGATCGTTATGGAGTATTGACGCTTAATACCGAGACTTTAAATGAAAAAATTGATGAAGATGTCGACTTAGTGCAGCAGTTTTTTGTAGGCTCTGATGAAGACGAAGGCGGCTTTGCCCAATCGTTTGATGAGTTAATGAGCTTTTATACAGATTCTGACGGCATTATCCAAAACCGTATCGAAAGTAAAACAAATCAACTAGATGATATTGATAGCCAACGTGAAAGCCTAACAAATAAAATGGAATCGTTATCTGACAGGCTATACGCTCAATACAACGCCATGGATTTATTGGTAGCGAGCTTAAACTCGACAAGTAGTTACGTGCAAGCGCAGCTTGAAAATATGCCTGGTGTGGTGAGTAATAATTCTTAATTTTCCATATTAATTACGAGCAAAAAAAACCGTTTAAAACGGTTTTTTTATGTCTAAATATTGCCTTTAAGATGCTTAGTAAGTTTTAAAACTGCTAGAAGTAGCTATACCGATTTATAAGCCGAAATTGCTTTACCTGTTTTTTTTTGCTTAATTATGGCTTTAGATGATTCATTTTTTACAGCATTTGCCTGTTTGCTAATGTTGTTGATATTGGTTTGCACAGCCACAAGTTGCTCAGCGGTAGGCGGGTTCTCACTTTCGCACCAGCGCTTAAGTTCACTATTTAAAGTATCCATAATAGGGGGAGCTTCATCAGCGTTATTGCTTTGCACTAATAATTCGATTCTGTTGAGCAATTGATTAATATGCTCAGCTTTACTTGTTTCCTCTAAAGCCATTCGCTTATACCGCAGGATTACGCTGATCGACAGGAATGCTATCCCACCCTTCTTTAATTTCTTTAATAATGCCAGCTACTTCAGAAATAATCTTAATGTCATTGTCAACATTTGCTTGCACAAGGCGTCTTTGGCAGTAGTCATAAAGTGCTAATAAATTATTTGAAATACTCGGATCTTGTTCCACTTCTAAATTAAGCGCGTCTTGTAATGCACCTAAGAGTAAAATACAGGCAGAGATGTTTTCGCCTTTTTTTTCTATTTCTTTGCGCTCAATAAACCCTTTAGTAGCGGCCAAACGGCCAATTATGTTACTAAAAATAAGGTTAATTTGCTCATAGGGCGCCATTTCTGCGATGTTGCTGGCGCGCACTTGAGAATATTTTTTTAATGAAACATGAGCCATGGAAAATCCTAAATAAATATGTGAAATCGTCTGTACGTAACAAAAGCAATATTAATGCCAAGCATATTGCATTTATTTAGTTATCGGCATTGTTGCTTTCAACTTAAGTTAATTATAGTTTATATTTTTGACCTACGTAGATTTATACACTAAGTAAAAAACAAGACATAGCATTAGCTTTAAGTATTAAACAGCAAAACAATACTTAAGTTTTAATTATTAAGTATTATTGTTTTATAGCGATGTCTATTTTTTGGCGTTTATGTCAAAAAACCGCCGCTATTACTTGCATCCATACAGATCTCGCTTACAATTTAGCTAATAAAATAAATTAGTGAAATTATGGCTCGCTAACTATGATCTTGATTTTAGATAATAATAATAACCGTGCAATAGGATTACATGCATCACTTACCTTTATTGGGGAAGCTGTGCAGTTGCTTGATGAAAATGACTTTGAAGAAGTATGTAGTAAGTATCAACAGCAAGAATGCATTGTTATTTTAGGCGCATTACAAAGCTTAGATCATGAAGGCTTAATTAAACGCTACCCAACCCTGCCTTTTTTACTCATTGGTGAAACACTCAAGCCATTATTAAGCATTGCTAATGTAGTGGGACTAATTTGTGAGCCGTTTAATCACGAAGTAACCACACAGTTATTACACGACTGCCAACAGTACCAACGTATGCTTCCTGGAAGTCACAAGCATCATAAGCCACATAAAACATTTGATGGTTTAGTAGGGGAAACTGACGCGGTTAAAAACGTACGCTTTTTGATAGAGCAAGTGGCTAAAACCGATGCAAACGTGCTTATTTTAGGTGAGTCGGGTACGGGTAAAGAAGTGGTTGCGCGTAATGTACATTTATTATCTAAACGCAATACGGGGCCATTTGTACCAGTAAACTGTGGTGCTATTCCAGGAGAGCTTCTTGAAAGTGAGTTATTCGGTCATGAAAAAGGGGCGTTTACCGGCGCTATTTCTGCACGTAAAGGGCGGTTTGAATTAGCGCAAGGCGGTACGCTGTTTTTAGATGAAATTGGCGATATGCCACTGCAAATGCAAGTTAAGCTACTTCGCGTATTACAAGAGCGTAGCTACGAGCGTGTAGGTGGCACAAAAGCGATTCAAGCAGATGTACGTGTTATTGCCGCTACCCACCGCAACCTTGAGGAAATGATTGAAAAGGGCAGCTTTAGGGAAGATTTATATTACCGTTTAAATGTATTTCCTATTGAAAACCCGTCACTTAATGAGCGTGCTGACGACATACCTTTATTACTTAAAGAGCTAATGCGCCGTGTTAATGAGCAAAGTGGTACGTCGGCTAAATTTACAGAGCGCGCAGTTGAGAGTCTCAAAGAACATGCTTGGCCTGGTAATATCCGTGAGCTTGCTAATTTAGTGGAGCGCATGGTGATTATGTTCCCTGAAAAAGTAGTGGATGTACCCGATTTACCTAATAAATACCGCTACATCGAGGTAGATGCCTACGAGCCTGAATACCCTGAAGAGCTACTTGAAAAAGATGCCTTTAACGATATTTTTAGCTCAGGTTTTAGCGATTATGATAATGACCCTGAGCCTGAATTTAGCCAACAGGGATCTGGCGTATTACCCGAAGAGGGCATTGAACTTAAAGATTATTTAGCAGAGCTTGAAATAAGCTTAATTACCCAAGCGTTAGAGCGTTTTGATTATGTTGTTGCGCGCGCCGCAGAAATATTAGGTGTAAGGCGTACAACACTTGTCGAAAAAATGAAAAAGTACAATCTGTCACGAGATTAGCAGTATGCAAATGCTGATAGGTTTTTCGTTATTTATTATTCATTTTTGAGAAATTAATTTACGGGCTTTGCCCGTCACTCAAGCAAGCTTGGCGTCTATAAGATAAACGCAAACTTAAACTTTGAAGGTAGACGCTGAGCTTGCTCGCGTAAAAAGCGCAGCTTTTAATTACTTAGACCCAAAAAAACGAGGTTAAATGAGAAACCACAGTTAGCTTACACGTTACTGCTCTAAAGCGAAGCGTCTCTTATCCTCTTTGTGAACAGATCACTTTTATGGTAATAAATAACTTATCAACCAAAAGCCTTTATAATTTCTTCTTTTCTAAAACAATCACTACTATGATCGTTTACCATGCCACAGGCCTGCATATGTGCGTACACCGTTGTAGGCCCTAAAAACTTGAAGCCTCGTTTTTTTAAATCTTTTGCAAATGCTTTTGACTCTTCGGTCATTGCAGGAGCGTCTTCATCACTATTTACATTATTAATAATTGGTTTATTGTCCACAAATCGCCATTGATAATGACTAAAGCTGCCAAACTCTTTTTGAATTTCGATAAACCGTTGAGCATTATTAATCGTGGCAGCTATTTTTAATCGGTTACGTACTATGTTCTTATCTTGCATTAACCGCTCTATATCATCGGCTGTAAAGTTAGCCACTTTTTGCACATCAAAATTGGCAAATGCTTTTTTATACCCTGCACGCTTTTTTAAAATAGTGTACCAACTGAGTCCCGCTTGTGCTGATTCTAGCGTAATAAATTCAAATAATAGTGTGTCATCATAAAGGGGCACCCCCCATTCATCATCATGGTATTTCACATAGTCTGGTTTTGTGGTGTCGAGCCACGCACAACGGCATTTATTTTGCTCACTCATTATTATTCCTTTTTTTGTGCGTCATTTTTTTGTTACGCGTTATTGTAAGCTAACTAAATGAAAAATATATAAAATAATTTTGGTATAAATTCTGCATTAAGCCCTGTATCTACATCATTAAGAGATTTGATTATGGCCCTTGCAAGTGTACTTAAACCACAGTTTATTACTGCAAATCAGTATAACCCATGTTTACTCCAAGAAGAGTACATTGGTGAATTAAGTGATTTAAGACAACAAGCAAGTTGGCTGTCGCACTTAGTTGATACCATGCCAGCAGGTGTTGTTGTACTTGATGGCAAAGGCCTTATTGCAAAAGCCAATCAAATAGCCATTGATATGCTTGGCGAGCCACTAGAAGGTGAAAAGTGGTTTAATATTATTCAACGCTCTTTCCGCCCGCATCAAGATGATGGGCACGAAGTATCTTTAAAAGATGGTCGCCTTATAAAACTTGATATTACTGCACTTGCGCCAGAGCCTGGTCAGCTTATATTAATGACCGATTTAACAGAAACCCGTCGTTTACAAAAGCGTGTTGCACATATGCAACGTTTGAGTGCGCTTGGTAAAATGGTGGCATCGCTTGCGCACCAAGTGCGTACACCGCTTTCTGCAGCTATGTTATACGCGGCCAATTTGGGCTCTAAAAAGCTACCTGAAACATCACGCGATAACTTTCAAACCAAGCTTATGTCGCGTTTAAAAGATTTAGAAACCCAAGTTAATGACATGCTACTTTTTGCTAAAAGTGGCGAACAACAGGTGGTTGAGCAAGTCTCTATGCAGCAACTTTTAAACGAAGTAAAACTTGGTGCCGATGCTATGGTGGCTTTAAATAACAGCGAACTTGCTGTTGAGTTACCAGAGCCAGATATAGAAATCACCGGTAATAAAACTGCGCTGGCCAGCGCTATTCAAAATCTTATTCACAATAGTATTCAAATTATTGGCAGCCAGGCAAAAGTGACCTTAAAAGCACAGCGAGATAGTAGCGAACCTGACACCGTACGTATTAGCGTATGCGATAACGGCCCTGGGGTAGAGCTGAGCCAAATAGAGAAAATTTTTGAACCGTTTTATACCACTAAAAGCCAAGGTACGGGGCTTGGGCTTGCTGTAGTAAGTTCTGTGGCAAACGCGCATCAAGGACGTGTTGAAGTGGTTAATAATGCCAATGGTGGTGCATGTTTTAGTTTATTGCTGCCCATATTCACGGCCTCAACGCAGGAGAAAACAGCATGAGCAATACAATACTGGTAGTTGAAGATGATGCAGGCTTAAGAGAAGCACTCATAGACACGTTAGAAATGTCAGGTATTGCCTGCGTTGCAGCGCAAAGTGCTGAGCAAGCCATGATCCAATTAAAAAAATCTGAGTTTTCGTTGGTTGTAAGTGATGTGCAAATGGGCGCGATGAGCGGCCTAGATTTGCTCAGGAGCATTAAGCTTAACTACCCAGAACTCCCCGTATTAATGATGACAGCTTACGCAACGATTGATGATGCCGTAGAGGCAATGCGCTTAGGTGCAATTGATTATATGGCTAAACCATTTGCCCCTGAGGTGCTTTTAAATATGGTTAGCCGCTATTTACCCGAAAAACCAAAAGACACTGATGGCCCAATTGTAGCCGACCCCAGCAGTATTCAACTATTAGAACTTGCAAGTAAAGTGGCTCGCTCAGATGCAAGTGTAATGGTGCTTGGCCCTAGCGGCTCAGGTAAAGAGGTATTAGCGCGATATATTCACGATAAATCAAACCGATGCGATGCGCCTTTTGTGGCAATTAATTGCGCGGCTATTCCCGAAAATATGCTTGAAGCCACCTTGTTTGGCTATGAAAAAGGCGCCTTTACTGGTGCAATACAAGCGTGCCCAGGTAAATTTGAGCAAGCCCAAGGTGGTACTATATTGCTTGATGAAATAACAGAAATGGACTTAGGGCTGCAAGCTAAACTATTAAGAGTATTACAAGAGCGTGAAGTTGAGCGCTTAGGTGCGCGCAAAACAATTTCACTCGATGTGAGAGTGCTCGCAACCAGTAACCGCGATCTTAAAGAAGCTGTTGCAGATAATAAGTTTAGAGAAGACTTATATTATCGCTTAAATGTATTCCCATTAATGTGGCGACCACTTAGTGAGCGCCCGGGCGATATAATTGTATTGGCTAAGCATTTAATAGAGCGCCATTTAGTTAAAAATAAAGAGCCGTTAGCAACGCTTGATAGTGATGCCGAGCAAAAACTATTGAGCCATACCTGGCCAGGTAATGTGCGCGAACTTGATAATGTAATTCAACGTGCGCTTATTTTGCGAACGGGCAGTGTAATTGGCGAGCAGGCTATTTTTATTGAAAATTTAATGCAAGCGTCAAGCACCACTGCGCCTACTCAGGTTATAGCGCCTGAGCAAGAGAGTACCCCCAGTGACGCATATTATGATGACAAAATAACGCCTGTAGAGGCAAGTAGCTCACTGCCAAGCGTAGATACTGGCAGCTATAAAGATGAGCTAAAAGATAAAGAGCATAAAATAATTTTAGAAACCCTCGCGCGTTGCCAAGGCAAACGTAAAGATGTTGCACAAACACTTGGCATCAGCCCGCGTACTTTACGTTATAAACTCGCACAAATGCGCGATTTAGGTATTTCACTACCCGCATAAACTAACTCTCCCTTCTGTACATAACCCTAAACTAACCACGCTTAGTTTAGGGTTGTCAAATCTCTGACTCTTAAAAATAATAGTTAACTGCATGTTATTAAAGGTTTATTTTTATGGCACGCTTTGTGCTTTAATCCCTTTATGAACGTTAACTGCATTTGCCAGAGAAAATTATGAAAATTCAAAACAGCGCGTTATTCCAAGAAATGCAATCTATGGCCTTAGAAGCAGGCCATACAAATCAAATTAATAAGCTACCAACGCAAGCTCAGCCAACGTCATCTGCTCAATTTGGTGACTTACTAAGCGATGCATTAAATACGGTTAATGGCTTACAACAAGATGCTAAACAAAAAGTCGTGGCTGTTGAAATGGGTGACAGAAGTGTATCGCTTGCTGAGGCAATGATTGCTTCGCAAAAATCATCAGTGGCATTTGAGGCTACAGTACAAGTAAGAAATAAACTTGTTGAGTCATACCAAGAAATTATGAACATGCCTGTTTAAGTAGGTAGTGGAGAATTATTGTGGCGCAATCTAATCAATCAACAGATCTTGCTCTTGCTGGCGGCGGTATTGACCAAAGTGAAGACATCGAGCAACAAGAACAAAAGTCGGGCTACTTAAGCGCCTTAAATGGGGTTGATGTGCTTCGCCAAGTTACCCTAATTATTGCGCTGGCTATTTGTTTAGCTATTGCCATATTTGTGATTATTTGGGCGCGCCAACCCGATATGCGTCCGCTTGGCAAAATGCCTACAGAAGAGCTGATCCAAACACTTGATTTTTTAGATGCACAAAAAATTGACTACGAGCTAGACGGCAACGTTATTTCGGTTGATGAAAGCGAGTATCAAAACATTAAATTATTGATGGCGCGTGAAGGCTTAGAGCAAGGCCCTACCTCAGGCACCGATATCATAATGCAAGATATGGGTTTTGGTGTGAGCCAACGGCTCGAGCGTGAGCGCTTAAAGCACGGTCGCGAGCAACAACTTGCCCGCACTATAGAAGAACTAAACAACGTTACTCGCGCTAAAGTTTTATTAGCCATCCCAAAAGAAAACGTATTCGCACGCAGAGAGAAAAAGCCATCAGCCACAGTGGTATTGACTCTTAAACGTGGCCGTACGCTTGATGGTGAAGAGATTGATTCAGTCGTTGATATGATTGCCTCTGCAGTACAAGGGCTTGAGCCTTCACGTGTTACGGTAACAGATCAAAATGGCCGCTTACTTAATTCAGGCTCACAAGACTCATTAGCAGCACGCTCTCGTAAAGAGTACGACATTGAAAGAAAGCGTGAGCAAGAGTATTTAGAAAAAATAGACAGTATTCTTATTCCTGTAGTCGGCTTGGGTAACTACACGGCGCAAGTTGATTTAAACATGGACTTTAGCTCAGTAGAGGAAACACAAAAGCGCTACAACCCAGACTTACCAGCAGTCAGAAGCGAAACCACATTTGAAGAAAACAACATAGGTGGCTTAGCAGTAGGTATTCCTGGGGCACTGACTAATCAGCCCCCTATGAATTCAACTATCCCAGAAGTGGCAGGCCAGGGCAATGCTGGTACGGCAACCAACCCAAGCCGAGTGCATAAAGAGGCCACGCGTAACTTTGAGCTAGACACCACTATTTCGCATAAGCGTCAACAAACAGGCGTTATTCGCAGAATTAGCGTATCGGTAGCTGTTGATTATGTGCCCAAAGAAGGTGAAAACGGCGAAACAACCATGGCACCGCGCTCAGTAGAAGCTTTGTCAAATATACGTCGCCTATTACAAGGTGGGGTGGGTTTTGATATGCAACGTGGCGATGCATTAGAAGTGGTAACCGTACCATTTGTGCGTGAAGCAGTTGATTTAGACTTAGAAGTACCGCTGTGGGAACAAGATTGGTTTATGAAAATCATCCGCCTTGTGCTTGGCGCCTTAGTTATTATTGTATTAATTATGGCGGTTGTTAAGCCTATGCTTAAGCGCTTGATCTACCCAGATGATACGCTTGAAGAGTACGACGAAGATGCATTAAGCTCAGGGGTTGATATTGGCGATAGCACGCTAGATATGCTAAATAAAGACTTTGATTCTGCTGCTGTTGGTTTCTCAAGTGATGGTACACTGCAGCTGCCAGACTTACATGGCGACGAAGATTTGCTTAAAGCGGTAAGAGCACTTGTAGCGAACGAACCGGAACTCTCATCACAAGTAGTGAAAGCGTGGTTAACAGAAGATGACTGATCAAGAACAAAAACAACTCCCGCCAGCATTTGATGTTGACAAGTTAGATGGCGTAGATAAAGCCGCGATTCTTTTATTGAGCTTATCTGAAGAAGACGCAGCGCAAATCCTAAAGCACTTAGAGCCTAAGCAAGTGCAAAAGGTAGGCATGGCTATGGCTGCGCTGGATGACTTGTCGCAATCTAAAATTAGCGCAGTTCATAATTTATTTATAGAGCAAATACAAAGCTTTAGTACTATTGGCTTCCAGTCAGAAGACTTTATTAAAAAGGCGCTCACCGCCGCATTAGGTGAAGATAAAGCAGCTAGTTTAATAGACCAAATTGTAATGGGCTCAGGGGCTAAAGGCTTAGATTCACTTAAATGGATGGACTCAAAGCAAGTTGCCAATATTATTCGTAATGAGCACCCGCAAATTCAAACCATTGTTTTATCGTATTTAGAGCCAGAGCAATCGGCAGAAATCCTCGCGCAATTTCCTGAAAAAGTGCGCCTAGATTTAACCATGCGTATTGCAAACCTTGAAGAAGTACAACCTGCAGCTTTACAAGAACTTAACGAGATTATGGAAAAACAATTTGCCGGCCAAGCTGGTGCACAAGCCGCTAAAATGGGTGGCTTAAAAGCTGCGGCAGATATCATGAACTACCTAGATACAAATGTTGAAGGGCAGCTGATGGACTCTATTCGTGAACACGATGAAGAAATGTCTCAGCAAATTCAAGATCTTATGTTTGTATTCGAAAACCTTATGGATGTGGATGACCGCGGTATTCAAGCCATACTACGTGAAGTACAGCAAGACGTACTCATGAAAGCAATTAAAGGCACTGACGAAGCGCTTAAAGATAAAATTTTGGGTAATATGTCTAAACGTGCTGCCGAAATGCTTGCCGATGACTTAGAAGCCATGGCACCAGTTAGAATAAGTGAAGTAGAAGCGGCCCAAAAAGAAGTGCTTTCAACAGCAAGGCGCTTATCTGATTCGGGTGAGATTCAGTTAGGCGGCGGTGGCGGCGAGGAGTTCCTGTAAGCTATGTCTAAATTAAAAGGCCGTCCTTTACATGCAGATGAAGCTGATGAGCTTTTAAAAAACTGGCCAATACCTGATGTTGCGCCTGATGAGCGTAGTTTTGGCAATCGTTCAACGGCTTTTGGTACACCGCTTTCTGATTTGTATAAAAAAGAAGTTGAAGAAGAAGCAGTAGAAGACACTCAGCCGCAAGAGCCTGAACTGCCTTCGTTAACTATGGCAGAGCTTGAGCGCATTAGGCAAGATGCTTATGAGGAAGGCTTAAAGCAAGGGCACGAACAAGGCTACATAGATGGCTTTGAAAAAGGGGTTGGTGAGGGCAAAGAAGCAGGTTACAAAGAAGGCGTAGAGCTTGGTAAAACACAAGGCCAAGAAGATGTTAAGCCGTTAATAGAAGAGCAGTTAACCAGCTTGCGTAGCATAATCGACAACCTCAGCGCTCCGCTCGACAAAGTGGACGAACTGGCAGAAAAGCACTTAGTGCAATTAGCGGTTATGTTGGCTGAGGCTATCACCTATCAAGAAATTAAAACATCACCCGATGTTATTTTACATACGCTTAAAAAAAGCATAGATGCATTAAATACTGAGCAAGAAAAAGTTCGTGTGCATTTAAACCCAGACGACCTAGAGCTGGTAAAGCAAAGCTATGGTGAGCAAACTATTGCAGATAATAATTGGCAGCTAATTGCAGAACCCACACTCGAGCGCGGCGGTTGCGAAGTTAAAACGCCACAATCGTCTTTAGATATGACCCTAAAAACCCGTGTCAAAGAAACGTTGGATAGCTTTTTGCATAATAGCGGTATCTAATCTTTTTTGTGGCGTGTTATGGCAGCTCAACGTGCACCTCTAAGCGAACGCTTAAATCAATACCAACACCATATCGCAGCGTTCAAACCTGCTGTAGCGGGTATTTTAACCCGAGTAGTCGGTTTAACCCTTGAGGCGAAAGGGCTACGTGCGCCTGTAGGCAGCCAATGCAAAATAGAAACTATGTCAGGGTTTGTAGATGCTGAGGTAGTGGGCTTTAGTGAGCAAACTCTATATTTAATGCCTAATGACCACATTTCCGGTGTGTTGCCTGGTGCACGTGTTATTCCACAAGTAAATGATACAGGTTTACCCGTTGGTATGAGCTTACTGGGCCGTGTAGTGGATGGCTTAGGCCGCCCCCTTGACGGCCTGGGAAAAATTAACGCAGAGCACTATTTAAAGTTTGCACAAAACCCTATAAACCCCCTCGCGAGAAGACCAATTAGCCAACCTATGGATGTAGGTGTACGGGCAATAAACTCAGTGATTACTGTAGGGCAAGGCCAGCGTATGGGATTATTTGCAGGCTCTGGTGTTGGTAAGTCAGTACTCTTAGGTATGATGACCCGTGGCAGTGAAGCCGATGTTATTGTGGTTGGCCTAGTGGGAGAGCGTGGCCGTGAGGTAAAAGAGTTTATTGAAGAAATATTAGGTGTAGAAGGGCGCAAACGCTCTGTTGTGGTAGCCGCTCCTGCTGATGCATCGCCTCTTATGCGCTTAAAAGGTTGTGAAAGTGCAGTCACCATTGCTGAATATTTTCGTGATCAAGGCTTAAATGTATTGTTATTGCTTGATTCTGTAACCCGGTACGCCATGGCGCAACGTGAAATAGCGCTTGCGGTTGGCGAGCCCCCTGCGACAAAAGGCTATCCGCCTTCTGTATTTGCCAAATTACCGGCGCTGGTGGAACGAGCGGGAAATGGCGGCGAAGGGCAAGGGTCTATCACTGCGTTTTTTACAGTGCTCAGTGAAGGCGATGATATGCAAGACCCTATAGCCGATGCAGCACGTGCTATTTTAGATGGGCATATTGTACTTTCGCGTGACTTAGCCGATAGCGGTCACTACCCTGCGATAGACATCGAAAAATCAATTTCTCGTGTTATGCCACAAGTGGTATCTGAGCCTCATATGCAGCAGGCCCGCGTATTAAAACAAGTGTATTCAATGTATCAGCAAAATAAAGATATGATCACTCTAGGTGCGTATCAAAAAGGGGCTGATCAAATGCTTGACCAAGCTATTAATATGATGCCGCGCGTTAATGCATTTTTACAGCAAGGTATGCGTGATGTAATAAGCTACGACGATGGTTTACACGGCCTAGCTCAATTACTAGGACAAGCATAATGGCAAAAAATAAGCTCGATTTACTGCTTAAGCTCGAAAACGACAAAGAAGAAAATCTGCGCATGAGCTACTTACAAGCCAATCAAAATTTACAAGCTAACCAACAAAAGCTGCAAGGGTTAAATAACTTTAGATTAGAATACTCTCAGCAATTACATGTGAAAGGAAAGTCCGGTTTATCAAGCGCGGGCTTTGGCCAGTACCATGCCTTTATAGCAAAAATTGAAGAAGCAATTCGCCAGCAAGCCAGTACGGTAAATACTGCTAAGCAAGTTGTATCACAGCGTAAAGCTCTGTGGTTAAAGCAGCAGGTAAAAGCAAAAGCCGTGGCAAAACTAATTGAAAAACAAAACTTAAAAGCAGCGGCGTTAATGGCAAAAAGTGAGCAAAAAATGCTGGACGAGTTTTCTGCTAATCAGTTTTTTCAGCGCCGTAAAAGTTTATAACTCTGGCGCGTTTATTGCTTTATTGGTAGGTGGTAATTAATTTTGGCAAAGTGCGGTGGCAACTTGCCGCAGTGCTGTGTAGGTGAATTATGGCAATAAACGATATTTCAATGTTGGCAACAGCTGAAAAAGACTCTTTTTTAGCATTTAAAGACAATAACTTACCTGCAGGTAACGAATCTGGTGATGCGTTTTTAAGCCAGCTACAAGATGCAGACAAACCCTTTGTGTTGCCTGCTAATTCTGAGGCTCCTAACCAAACAGGTTCTTTATTGCCATCTGATGATAAGCAGCTAGCCAATGGCAAAAAACCGACAGATTCATCGAGTGATGACACACAAGATACGCTATTATCTGGCGACAGCGTTTTAGCACAAATAAACTCCTCGCAAGTGATTGACGTAAGTGTAAAAAAACACGGCAGTAGCGATAGTGACTTTAGCGAATTAAGTGCACAAAAGAGTGATAAAAGTGTTAGCTTTTTAGCTTCGCAATTAGGTGAAACTAATGAAGCCGATGCCATAACGACTAAAGCCGATGATACTCTTTTAACTGATAATAGTAGCAACGGCAAAAAAGGCGCGTTTACACACGCTGAGCTTGAACCTAAAGCGACTAAGCAAAGCGCTGTAGAAAATTTAGCCCCTTCGTTAAAAAATGAGAGCCTAGCAAGTAGTGCTGCTAAAAACCCAATAGCAGAAGCAGTGCAAACACAAATCAATAAAACTAATAGCAACGCGGCTCTTGTAAATAGTGACGGTGAAGGTGCTGAAAATACAAAAGCGCCAGTCACTGCGTCAAATGCTGAAGGTGCGCTGCCTATAAGCGATGCAGACATAGAGCAATTAGCCAAAGAACTGACTCGTACATCTACGCAATCAGAGCTATCAACGACATCTAAAGTACTGAACTCATTAAGCGAAGCGCAACGTGCACAGTTAAACGAGCAAGTTAAAAACTCATTTACTGAAACCACGCCAAGTGAAGGTGATGATCGCGCAAGCGCCATTAAACAATTACTTACAGAGTTTGTCGTACAAAACGAAAAACAGACAAGTACGCGCGGTGAGCTAATTCAATCTCAGTTAAAAAGCTTAAATAGCGATGAAAAGCAGGCACTACTTAGTCAATTAAAAAGCTATGTGAGTAACGAGCAACCGACAGGTGATACGCTCAAAAAAGTAAATGAAACAATAAGCAACTTACAAACTATGCTTGATACGCAGCTTAGTGAGAGCAAAGCGCAAAGTGTCTCAAGCTCTGCAAATGCGGCTTTAAATGCACAGCAAGCTAGTAATGCTGCAATGAGTGCGAGTACACCGCAAAATAAAGTCATGATTAATGCTGAACCCCCTTCTAGTATTGAACAAGACGCTGTAATTCCAAAAGAGTTAGACACCTTAGAAGCCGAGCAGGAAAGCTTACTTAAAGAGACTAAAACAAGTACTGGTTTGCCCCGTGTAGCTCAGGTGTTTACGCTGATAACCGATGGTATGAATAACACGCAGGCACAAATAAATGCTCAGTACGACAGCGCTCGTTATGAGCAGTCTATTTTAGAGAGCCAAGCTATACAGTCACAGCAATTACAAAGTAGTACCGCGCAGATTAAGCAGGTGAATATAGATGCAAGTATGATGCAGGCTATTAATATTGTTAAAAGTGATGCAGCTAAAATGCTTCAAGAGCGTGTATCTTCAATGCTAAGTATTAGCAATAAAGAAGCTGAAATTCGCTTAGATCCACCAGAAATGGGTAGTATGCAAATTCGTATCAGAAGTGATGCTGAGCAAGCACAAATAAATTTTGTGGTGCAAAATCAGCAAGCTAAAGAAGCACTCGAACAATCAATGCCGCGTTTACGTGAAATGTTAGCCGAGCAGGGCATTGATTTAGGGGAAAGCTCTATTTCTTATGGGCAATCAGGTAATGAGCAAAGCGATGAAGGCGAGGGGCACTCGCAAGGTCAATCGGCTAATAAAAATACACAGCACGATAAAAATGATGAGCAAGATGGGGGTAACCCACAAAGTTCTCGACAACAAACTTCATCATCAATAGATTACTATGCCTAAGTACTGCTATTATAATAACTAAAACAAGCAAGTACCTTTGCTAAAAAAGGAACCACAATGGCCGAAGAAACAAGTTTAGAAATAGAAGAAACCGGTAAAAGCAAAAAAAAGCTGATCATAATCATAGTGGCAGTGCTGCTTGTTGTTGGCGGTGGTGCTGGCTATTTTTTTATGGCGGGCGATGATGCACCCGTTGAAACATTAGATGAAGAGACAACAACCGCAGCGCAAAGCGACTCGGCCGCTCCTTCAGGCTCTTCAGCTGAAATGGGCAGTGCGTTGTATGTTGCTATGCCAAGACCCTTCGTATTTAATGTACCTGGGTCAAGCAGAGATAGAATTGTACAAATTAAAGTGCAGTTACTTGTGCGTGGCGATGTAAATGAAGAAACCGCTAAAAAGCACATCCCTTTAATTGAAGGCACCTTATTAAGCGTGTTTTCAACCACCACCGCTGATGAGCTCAGCACAAGTGCCGGCAAAGAAACACTGCGCTTTACAGCGCTTGAAAAAGTGCAAGCCGCACTAAATGATGTTGAAGGCACGAAAGTAATTGAGCGGGTATTATTTACCGGCTTTGTGATGCAATAAGGGGCTAGCGTGAGCGATTTATTATCCCAAGACGAAATTGATGCACTCTTACACGGCGTTGATGAAGTCGAAGAGGAAGATATACACGAAGGTGAAGACAGCGAAGGCAGTACACTACAGTACGACTTTTCTTCGCAAGATCGGATCGTGCGTGGTCGCATGCCGACCCTGGAAATTGTTAACGAGCGGTTTGCTCGTCATATGCGAATAAGCTTATTTAACATGATGCGCCGCACCGCAGAGGTGTCGATTAATGGCGTACAAATGATTAAATTTGGCGAATATATTCATACCTTATTTGTGCCAACAAGTTTAAATATGGTGCGTTTTAGACCGCTAAAAGGCACTGGCCTCATTACCATGGAAGCACGACTTGTGTTTATTTTGGTAGATAACTTTTTTGGTGGTGATGGACGTTACCATGCAAAAATTGAAGGCCGCGAATTTACCCCTACCGAACGCCGAATTGTGCAAATGCTACTAAAAATTATCTTTGAAGATTACAAAGAAGCATGGGCGCCAGTTATGGACGTATCGTTTGAATACCTCGATTCTGAAGTGAACCCAGCAATGGCTAATATAGTGAGCCCTACTGAGGTTGTGGTTATTAGCTCTTTCCATATTGAATTAGATGGCGGTGGTGGCGATTTTCACATTGCACTACCGTACTCAATGCTTGAGCCAATTAGAGAGCTGCTTGATGCGGGTGTGCAATCGGATACAGAAGATACCGACTTGCGTTGGAGCAAAGCGTTACGCGATGAAATTATGGATGTTGAAGTTGATTTATCAACACAGCTTCTTGAGGTTGACTTGTCGCTCAAGCAGATAATGGAACTTAAAGCGGGCGATATTATTCCGGTAGAAATGCCAGAGCATATTACGGTATTTGTTGAAGAGTTACCTACATTTAGAGCTAAAATGGGTCGCTCTCGCGATAACGTTGCGCTGCAAATTAGTGAAAAAATTAAACGTCCTGATTCAGTTAAATCTGAGCTGCATGTATTTACCAAAGGCGGCAAGAAAATTGATTCAGATGCAGAATTAGCAGAACTAGAAGATGATCTACACCTTTCTGACGGTGTAGACTTAGACTGGTAATTGATTAAAAGGTTAAAAGTATGAGCGATGATCAAGACACAATGGACGAATGGGCAGCAGCCCTAGCTGAAGCCGAAGGCGGTGATGATGGCGCAGAGGCGCAAGTTGCCGAGCTTGATGAGTTAAGTGATGACAAACATGAACTTAGCGGCGACGAAAAACGCAAACTCGATACAATTTTAGATATTCCTGTAACAATTTCTATGGAAGTAGGGCGTTCTAAAATAAATATCCGTAATTTATTGCAGCTAAACCAAGGCTCTGTTGTTGAGCTAGACCGCGTAGCCGGTGAACCATTAGATGTACTTGTAAACGGTACGCTCATTGCCCATGGCGAAGTGGTTGTAGTAAACGATAAGTTTGGTATTCGTTTAACGGACGTTATTAGCCAGGTAGAGCGGATCAAAAAATTACGATGAATACACTTGTAGCTTTAACCAGCTCAGTATTTACCAAAGCAGACGCCGTAACGCCTACGGCCGATATTTTGTCTATGGTGCTGTCGTTGATAATGGTGCTAGTACTGATTGTGGTGCTGGCATTTTTTGTTAAAAAGCTTAATCCAAACTTAGCCAATAGCGACGAGTTTAAAGTAGTGCGAAGTTTACCACTTGGCTCGCGAGAGCGGTTAATGGTGGTTGAAATAGATAATGCACAGCATTTATTAGGGGTGACCCCACACAGCATTAACTACTTACATAAACTTGAAACGCCGTTAAGTGAAAAAGAGTTGCCAGAACTTGCTAAGCGATTTAGCAAACTACTTAACCCGCAAACGAATCAAAATAAAAAGAATTAACCCTATGATAAAGTGGCTGCTGATTATTTTAGCTATGTTATTTGTACCTGCTGCAAGCAGTGCACAGGGCATAGACGCACTAACTATTACAACCAATGCCGACGGGACGCAAGATTACTCTGTAACCTTGCAAGTACTGGCAATTATGACGGCGCTGAGCTTTATTCCTGCCGCCATAATTATGATGACCTCGTTTACCCGTATTATTGTTGTACTGGCCATTTTACGCCAAGCCATTGGTTTACAATCAACACCTTCAAACCAAGTTTTATTAGGGATGTCGCTATTTTTAAGTATTTTTATTATGGCGCCTATTTATCAGCAAGTTAATGAGCGCGCTATAGAACCCTACTTAAATGAGCAAGTTACTTCGGTACAAGCATTAGAGCTTGCAAAAGAGCCAATGAAAGCCTTTATGCTCTCGCAGGTGCGATTAAAAGACTTAGAAACGTTTGCCAAAATAGCAGGTTATGAGCAGCTTGACTCGCCAGAGGCTACGCCGCTAATTGTGTTAATACCTGCGTTTGTGACCAGTGAACTGCAAACTGCGTTTATTATTGGTTTTATGTTTTTTATCCCTTTTTTAATTGTGGATTTAGTGGTTGCCTCGGTATTAATGGCCATGGGTATGATGATGCTCTCGCCCATGATAGTGTCCTTGCCTTTTAAAATAATGTTATTTGTACTGGTCGATGGCTGGAGCCTAGTAATGGGCACGTTAGCTAAAAGCTTTGGACTAGGTACATAAACCATGTTTTACATTCGCACTTTTAAACATTAGGAGTACAACATGGAACCAGAAATTTTTGTTGATATTCTTAGCGATGCACTGTTTTTAGTTATTAAGCTGGTATCAGCTATTGTGGTACCTGGTTTACTTGTTGGTTTAGTGGTGGCGGTGTTCCAAGCGGCAACCTCAATTAATGAACAAACCCTAAGTTTTTTACCGCGCTTATTAATTACCATTGGAGCACTTATTGTAGGTGGGCATTGGCTTACTCAAGAGCTAATGGACTTTTTTACCCGCCTAGTGTTACTCATTCCTGAAATTGCAGGCTAATTGTGGAATTTCCTTTTTCTTTTGTTATTCAATGGTTAAGTGATTTTTTACTGCCTTTAGTTCGCATAAGCTCTATGATCATGATTATGGCGGGCTTAGGCGCACAAAACGTACCTACCCGCATTAAAATGGGATTGGCGGTAGTGGTAACGTTTTTAGTGGTGCCAGCGCTGCCTCCTGCAACATTTACTAATTTATTTTCTTTTGAAATGGTGCTGGTGGTTATTCAGCAAATGTTGATAGGTGTTGCGATAGGGTTTGCCTCTACGCTAATGCTAAATACCTTTGTGCTTGCTGGGCAAATACTGGCAATGCAAACCGGTTTGGGCTTTGCCTCTGTTATAGACCCTTCAAATGGTGCGAGTGTGCCTGCAGTTGGCCAGTTTTACTTAATTTTAGCGACCTTGTTATTTTTTGTTTTTAATGGCCATTTAATGATGATTCAAATGGTGGTGCATAGTTTTTCGGTGTTGCCTATAAACGGCCAGTGGTGGGCTGTTGATCATTACTGGGACATAGTAACGTGGGGCAGCTGGATGTTTACCACTGCACTGGTATTGGCTTTAGCCCCCCTTACGGCCATGCTCATTATTAATATTTCATTTGGTATTATGACCCGCGCAGCACCGCAATTAAACATTTTCTCAATAGGTTTTCCGTTTACATTAGTTGCCGGTTTAATTATTATTTGGGCTACCTTAGGTAATTTTGTAACCCAATTTGAATTTCAGTGGTTAAAAATGATTGAGCTAATGTGTAGCCTTGTTGGCTGTACGGTGTAGGAGGGGCAATGGCTGAAGATTCAGGACAAGAAAAAACAGAAGAACCCACCTCCAAAAAGCTCGAAGATGCTAAAAAGAAAGGTCAAATAGCACGCTCAAAAGAGCTAGGGACTATGTTTGTACTTATTTTTTCTGCAATTTCGTTGCTGTTATATGGGCCCGAAATAGGCAAAGGCTTATACAATATTATGGGTAGGATGCTGTCTTTAAATCGCAGTGAAACCTACGACACCACTAAAATGTTTGCGGTGTGGAGTGAGGTGGCCAGTGCGCTGCTGTTTCCAGTGGCGATGTTTGTTTTAATTATTGTTATTGCAGCATTTATAGGAAATACCTTACTCGGCGGCTTTAATTTTAGTTGGGAAGCTGCAGCACCTAAGCCCAGTAAAATGTCGCCAATAAAGGGTTTTAAACGCATGTTTGGCCCACAAGCAGCGATAGAGCTTGTAAAGTCTATATTAAAGTTTGCGCTGGTGGCTATTTTTGCGGTGTTTTTGATTCAAACTTTTTTTGATGAAATTTTGCATTTAAGTATTGAAAGCGCACCTAGTAATATAATTCATGCCCTTGAAATGCTCTCGTGGATGTTTTTAGGGTTGTCGTGCACTTTGGTGATTATTGCCGCAATAGATGCGCCTTATCAAAGTTATAACCACAACAAACAACTTAAAATGACCATGCAGGAGATCAAAGACGAGTACAAAAACTCAGAGGGTGATCCGCAAATTAAAGCGCGCATTAGGCAAACACAAAGGCAAATGTCGCAGCGAAGGATGATGCAAGATGTCCCCGATGCCGACGTAATTGTAACCAATCCTACTCACTATTCTGTGGCGCTAAAATACGATACTGAGCGAGCAGGTGCACCGATTGTACTTGCCAAAGGGATAGATGAAATGGCTATGCAAATTCGTAAAATAGCCAAAGGTAACGAAGTACCGATTGTAGAATCTCCTATGCTTACGCGGGCGCTTTATCATACTGCTGAAATAGGCCAACAGATCCCAGATCAGCTATTTACCGCTGTAGCGCAAGTTTTAGCCTATGTATTTCAGCTTAAACGCTTTAAAAAAGGTCGCGGAAAGCGCCCCATCCCTCTTAAGTCTAAACTGCCTATTCCGGATGATTTTAAATACGATTAGGGTAAGCTGAGCTAACCACACTTTACAGGGGCGCCTTGCCTAAATACCAACATGGGGCTGCAAATTCAAACCATAAAGCCCATTCGCTCTTGTCTCTCACTTGCTTTAAATTTTGTATCAATACTCAATGAATCTATTGCTGGCTCTATACTTGGAATAGTTATTGCAATTTCAGGCTAGTGTCAATTTATTGAATTGTAGAGTTATGGATTTTAAAGCGGTATTACAACAACTTAACAAAGATAAAAAAGAGTATGCCAAAGGTGTTGGCACACCGCTATTAGTACTTGCAGCGCTGGGTATGGTTATTTTACCGCTGCCGCCATTTCTTCTTGATATATTATTTTCATTTAATATTGCCCTTGCCTTAGTTGTTTTACTGGTGACTGTTTACACCATGAAACCCCTCGAATTTGGCATGTTTCCGGCGGTATTGTTAATCGCTACAATTATGCGTTTAGCACTAAATGTTGCCAGTACGCGCGTGGTGCTCCTTGAGGGTCACAACGGGGGTGATGCGGCTGGTAAAGTAATTGAAGCGTTTGGCTCAGTGGTTATTGGCGGAAACTACGCGGTAGGTTTAGTGGTGTTTTTAATTCTGATCATCATAAACTTTGTAGTAATAACCAAAGGTGCAGGGCGTATTTCTGAAGTATCGGCTCGTTTCACGCTAGATGCTATGCCGGGTAAGCAAATGGCGATAGATGCCGACTTAAACGCTGGCTTTATTAGTGCAGAGCAAGCACGTGAGCGCCGCAGCGAAGTAACCCGCGAAGCCGACTTTTACGGCTCTATGGATGGGGCGAGTAAGTTTGTAAAAGGCGATGCCATTGCCGGTATCGTGATATTAATTATTAATATTGTTGGCGGCTTATTTGTGGGCATGATCCAACATGACTTGAGCTTTAGCCGCGCAATGGAAGTATATACTTTACTTACCATTGGTGACGGCCTTGTGGCGCAGCTTCCTTCATTACTGCTCTCTATTGGTACTGCTATTGTTGTTACTCGCCAAAACGAATCACATAACATGGGTGAGCAATTTAAAGCCCAATTAGGTAACGAAAAATCATTATTTATCGCCTCAGGTATTTTAATCATTATGGGGTTAGTTCCGGGTATGCCTCATATTGCTTTTTTAAGTTTAGGCGCACTACTTGGCTACTTAGCTTACTTTACTCAGCAGCAAAAATTAAAAGCCGCTGCTCTAGCAGCCCAAGAGGCTGAAAGTGGTACCGTTGCCGGTACTGGTGTTGCAAACAAGCAAGAGCAAAAAGAGCTTGGATGGGACGATGTACAACAAATTGACGTTATTGGCTTAGAAGTTGGCTACAGGCTTATTCCGCTTGTTGACCAATCTCAAGGTGGTGAGCTGCTCAACCGAATTAAAGGGGTGCGTAAAAAGCTATCTCAGGAGCTTGGCTTTTTAGTACCGCCTGTACATATTCGCGATAACTTAGAGTTAGACCCTAATGCGTACCGTATTACCATGATGGGTGTTTCAAGTGGTGAGGGCGAACTCAAACATGGCGATGAACTGGCCATCAACCCAGGGCAAGTATTTGGCCCTATTAAAGGGGTTGAAACCAAAGACCCAGCATTTGGCTTAGATGCGGTGTGGATAAAGCCTGATCAAAAAGACGAAGCACAATCACTAGGTTACACCGTGGTTGACTCAGCCACTGTGGTAGCCACCCATATTAGCCAGTTATTAACTAACAGTGCCGCATTATTACTAGGCCATGAGGAGGTTCAAAACCTGCTTGATATGTTAGCTAAAAGCCATCCACGTTTAGTCGAAGGGTTAGTGCCAGAAGTACTACCACTGACAACCGTTGTAAAAGTACTGCAAAATTTATTAAACGAAGGTGTGGCTATTCGTGATATGCGCTCTATTGTTCAAACCCTTGTGGAGTACGGACCACGTAGCCAAGATGCAGATGTATTAACCGCTGCAGTGCGTATTTCGCTGCGCCGTTTAATCGTACAAGACGCTGTGGGCATGTCATCAGAAATCCCTGTCATAACCTTGGCGCCTGAGTTGGAACAGATGTTGCATCAGTCATTACAAAATGCAGGCGACGAAGGTGCCGGAATAGAACCAAGCCTTGCTGAGCGACTTCAAACATCATTAAACGAAGCGCATCAGAATCAAGAAATGGCCGGAGAACCTTCAATATTGCTAACGTCAGGAATGTTACGCACTGTGTTATCTCGTTTTGTTAAGTACACCATACCGGGTTTAAGGGTGATGTCTTATCAAGAGGTACCAGATGAAAGACAGATCAAGATTGTCAGCTCAGTAGGCCAACAATAAAGATTTTAACAGGGGTTGAACCATGAAGATTAAACGTTTTTTTGCCAAAGATATGCGCACCGCACTGAAAGAAGTTAAAGATGAGCTAGGTGTTGATGCCGTTATTATGTCGAACAAAAAACTCGCTAATGGTGTAGAAATTGTTGCCGCAGTAGATTACGACAAAGCAGCCCCTAAAGCCGCAGCGCAACCACAGGCAGCGCCTGCTCCGCAAAGAGCCGTGCAACAGCCTACTCATAACTTTGTAAAGCCAGAGCCTAAGCGTGCGCAACCTGAGCCACAAGCGGCAGTCGCCGATAGCTTACAAGCATTATTAGAGCGTCAGTCGCCACGCCCTCGCTCTCCTGAGCTAGCCTCTATGTTTTCGCAATCAGGTATTGATACGTCTGAGCATTACCAAGAGCCAGCACAGCCACGTACGACAAATATGTTTGCTCGCGAAAATGAAGCGCCAAAACGCATGCAAACCCAAGCAGACAGCCTAGGCTTTGATGACCTAGATCAAGATTTTGACGAGCTAGATGCGCCGGTTGCACCACGTAGCCAAACTAATAACAACGAAAGCGCCCAAATGAGCGCGATGCGTGATGAAATGAACGCAATTCGCCAGTTACTAGAACACCAAGTATCGGGTTTAATGCAGCAAGATATGGCACGTCGCGACCCTACACGTGCATGCATGATTGATCGGTTAGTTGGCATGGGAATAGATAAAGACGTTGCAGAGCAAATGGCGTGTTTTATTCCAGATGACGTATCGCGACAGCAAGGTTGGAGAGCATTATTGCAAATGGTTGAAGATCAAATGCAAACCACCAATAACGAAATTCTTCGCCAAGGGGGTGTGTATGCACTTGTTGGGCCTACTGGTGTAGGTAAAACAACCACAGTAGCTAAACTTGCCGCATTAGGCGCACAAAAGTATGGCGCCGACAAAGTTGCCCTAATCACCACTGATACATACAGAATTGGTGCGTATGAGCAGCTTGCAACGTATGGTCGTATTATTGGTTGTGGTGTTAAACAAGTAAAAGATGCCAATGAATTAGCTGAAGTTTTATATCATTTACGCAATAAGCGTCTAGTATTAATTGATACAGCGGGTATGAGCCAACGTGATTTACGCCTTACAGAGCAATTAAATACGTTAATGCGCAACCAGCGAGTAGATATACGTAGTTATTTGGTATTAAGTGCCACAGCACAAATAAATGTACTGCAAGAAACCGTAAGACATTTTAAAAAGGTTCAGCTAAGCGGTTGTATTTTCACTAAGTTAGATGAATCATTAAGTTTAGGTGAGATTATTAGTATAGCGATTCAAAATCGCCTTCCAATAGGGTATCTTACTAATGGTCAGCGTGTACCAGAAGATATTCGCGTTGCAAATGCTGAAAAACTAGTAAAAAAAGCTGAGCAATTGTATTTAAAAAGAGCAAAAGCACAACATTCAAGACACCAAGCAGTGGCGTCAAGCACAGTAGGGATGTATGATTAACACAGTATTAGATCAAGCAAGCGGCCTGCGCAAAATGAGTCAAAACAACAACAACGGCGTAAAAGTTATCGCTGTCACCGGCGGTAAAGGAGGGGTGGGTAAAACCAACGTCTCTTTAAATACTGCTATTGCTTTAGGGCAGCAGGGTAATCGTGTATTAGTATTAGATGCCGATTTAGGCCTAGCTAATTGTGATGTAATGCTAGGACTACGTGTTGAAAAAAACTTATCTCATGTCCTTTCAGGCGAGTGCGAACTTGACGAGATTTTAGTTGAAGGCCCAGGCGGTATTAAAATCGTGCCTGCTACATCAGGCTCGCAAAGTATGGTGGAGCTAACCCCATCTGAGCATGCTGGGTTAATTCGTGCCTTTAGTGAGCTTAATACCGAATTTGATATTTTAATTGTAGATACCGCCGCTGGTATTTCTGACATGGTGCTGAGTTTTTCTCGTGCAGCGCAAGATGTCATGGTGGTGGTGTGTGACGAGCCGACCTCTATTACTGATGCCTACGCGCTTATTAAAGTACTTAGCCGCGAGCATGGCGTTTATAAATTTAAAATTGTTGCAAACATGGTGCGCAGTATGCGCGAGGGCCAAGAGCTTTTTGCAAAGCTCTCTAAAGTAACAGACCGCTTTTTAGATGTGTCTATGGAGCTTGTTGCGACTATTCCATATGATGAAAATATGCGTAAATCTACGCGCAAACAAAAAGTAATTGTCGATCTTTTCCCTAATTCACCAGCAGCAGTCGCGTTTAAAACATTAGCGACAAAAGCAGTAAAATGGCCTATACCTAATCAACCTTCAGGACATTTAGAGTTTTTCATTGAGAAGCTAGTAAACGGCTGATTATGACAACATCGGTGAAAAGAGCTATGGGATATCAATCAACACAAAATTTAAATGTGATTGTTGAAAAACACGCGTCGCTTGTCAAAAAAGTGGCGTGCCATTTAATAGCTCGTCTTCCTCCTAGCGTTCAGCTTGATGACTTAATCCAATCGGGAATGATTGGCCTTATCGAGGCCTCAAAAAACTTTGATGCCAGTAAAGGGGCAAGCTTTGAAACGTTTGCTGGTATTCGTATTCGCGGCGCTATGCTTGATGAAATGCGCAGAGGGGATTGGGCACCACGTTCGGTGCACCGCAAAAGCCGATTAGTAGCCGAAACCATCACAGAATTAGAAAATAGCTTAAATAGAGAACCAAAAGATACTGAAGTAGCTGAAAAACTTGATATTTCGCTAGAAGAATACCATCATATTTTAAATGATGTTAATTCCAGTAAAGTGCTTGGTATAGAAGACCTAGGGGTAGATGAAGATGTTATTAGCCCTGCAGGTCAAGATTTAGCGCTAGACAAACCATTTAATAATGTTAAAAATGAACGGTTTAATAATTCATTGTTAGAGGCAATAAAGTCTTTACCAGAGCGAGATGCAATGGTGCTTTCTTTGTATTACAACGATGAAATGAATTTAAAAGAAATTGGGCATATACTCGATGTAAGTGAATCGCGTGTAAGTCAGATACATGGTCAGGCGATGATTAAGCTCAAAGCAAAAATCAATGACTGGATAAACTAGTAGTAAGTAAATTATAGGTTAAGACCTCACCGGAGGATGTTTTGGATAAAAACATGAAAATTCTTGTTGTTGATGATTTCTCTACAATGAGACGTATTATAAAAAATCTGTTGCGTGACCTAGGGTTCACGAATGTTCAAGAAGCTGACGATGGTTCTACAGCATTACCTATGTTGCAAAATCAGGTTTTTGACTTTGTTGTAACCGATTGGAACATGCCAGGCATGCAGGGTATTGACTTGCTAAGAGCCATTAGAGCTGACGAAAAATTAAAACATATTCCGGTTTTAATGGTGACGGCAGAAGCTAAAAAAGAACAAATAATAGCGGCAGCGCAAGCAGGTGTTAATGGCTATATTGTTAAGCCATTTACTGCTGGTACTTTGAAAACTAAATTAGAAAAAGTGTTTGAACGCTTAGGTTAATGAGAGGAGAGGCTTATGTCAGCACCAGCTGCGCCTCAAATTACTTTAGAACAAGCTCGTCAGCTCGTCGTTTTTTTAGAAAACGGTGAGCAAGATAAAGCAGATCAATTAATTTTAGATACTGCCTCTCAAGAGCAATCGCAGCTTTTTGCTGAAGTAGGTAAGTTAACACGCCAATTACACGAAGCCCTTAAAAGCTTTGAACTTGATACGCGTTTAACCGATTTAACCACTGATGCAATACCGGATGCGAAAAAGCGCTTAAACTATGTCATGGAAATGACAGAAAATGCAGCTAATAAGACAATGGATGCGGTCGAAGCAAGCCTTCCTATTGCGCAGCAGCTAGCAGATGAAATTGCACATATTAAGCCTACTTGGGATAGGCTTATGAACCGCGAAATAGAGCTGGGCGAGTTTAAAACCTTATGCCACAGCATCGACAAGTTTATGAACAGCTCTCATCATAAAACCGATGAGTTGCAAACTTTAATGACCAATGTACTAATGGCGCAGGATTTTCAAGATTTAACTGGCCAGGTTATCCGCCGTGTAATTGAATTAGTCAGAGAAGTAGAAGAAAGTTTAATCCACCTTTTAACAGCATTTGCTGCACAAGATGACAGCATTGTTGAAAGTAAAGAACAACAAGAAACAGAAGAACTGGTTGCCGCACAAACATTAGCAGGTCCTGAAGGCCCTATTATTGATAAAGAGTCGCGAAATGATGTTGTATCTGACCAAGACGAGGTCGATGACCTATTATCAAGTTTGGGCTTCTAAGAGGAGAGTAACTGCATGAGCTTTGAAGTCGATGAAGATATTTTACAAGACTTTCTTGTAGAGGCTGGAGAAATCCTAGAGCTTTTATCTGAACAGTTAGTTGAGCTAGAAAATAACCCAGAAGATACTGAGTTACTAAATGCTATTTTTAGGGGCTTTCATACCGTAAAAGGGGGGGCAGGCTTTTTAGCTATGACTGAGCTTGTTGATGCCTGTCATGGTGCTGAAAACGTATTTGATCTCTTACGCCAAGGGGTTAGAACTGTTAATTCAGAATTAATGGATGTGATTTTACAAGCACTAGATACCATTAATGAAATGTTTGCCACTATTCAAAACCGCGAACAGCCAGACCCAGCAGACCCTCAATTACTAGAAACCCTTCACAAACTTGGTCAACCGCCTACGGATGACGAGCTTACTGAAACAGCCCCCGAAGTTGTTGAACAAGAACCCGCAGCTCCCGTTAGCGCAACAGATGATGAAGACCCATTTGCATTTGATGAACTATTTGATGTGGCAGGTTCAAGCCCTTCAGCAGATAGCACGCAAATTGATGAAATTACAGAAGATGAATTTGAAAGCTTACTCGATGAGCTACACGGCAAAGGGCAAAGCCCAGTGTCGCAACCAAGTGCAGAGCCAGATTCAAGTTCAGATATTACCGATGATGAATTTGACAGTTTATTAGATGAATTACACGGTGTAGGTAGTTTTGGTCCGGTTGCAGGAGATACTTCAAGCAGTGAGCCAGAAGTAAAACACACAGCACCACCAGCGGCTGTTACAAATGATAGCGGTGATGATGAAATCAGCGATGATGAATTTGAGGCACTGCTTGATGAATTGCATGGTAAAGGTGCCGCACCAGAATCAAAAGAAGCTGACACACCTGCACCGCAGCCACCTAAGGCTGCACCTGTAGCACAAACGCCAGCAAAACCTACGCCAGCACCTGCAGTAAAACAAGCTCCGGCGGCAAAAGCCGCTGCGCCTACACCTAAAGTGGCTGAAAAACCAGCGAGTAGCGCTGCACCTAAAAAAGCTACGCCTCCACCTGCTGAAACCACAGTACGTGTTGATACAAAGCGTTTAGATCAAATAATGAATATGGTTGGCGAGTTGGTATTAGTACGAAATAGGTTGGTCAGTTTAGCGACCAATACAGACAGTGAAGCGATGGGTAAGGCGATATCAAATCTTGATGTGGTCACTGCTGATATTCAAGGTGCAGTAATGCAAACGCGAATGCAGCCTATCAAAAAAGTGTTTGGCCGATTCCCTCGCGTAGTACGTGACTTAGCCCGTAGCTTAAATAAAGAAATTGATTTACAGCTTGTAGGTGAAGAAACCGATTTAGATAAAAACTTAGTTGAGGCACTGGCCGATCCGTTGGTGCATTTAGTACGAAACTCAGTTGACCACGGAATTGAAATGCCAGCAGCGCGTGAAGCTGCGGGTAAGCCTAGAACTGGTAACGTTACATTATCGGCTTCGCAAGAAGGCGACCATATTTTGTTAACCATTAAAGATGATGGTGCAGGTATGGATGCGGAAAAACTGAAAAAAATAGCGATCAGTAAAGGCGTTATTGATCATGATCAGGCAAGTCGCTTAACAGATACAGAAGCGTATAACTTAATATTTGCACCAGGCTTTTCGACCAAAGAAGAGATATCTGATATTTCTGGCCGTGGCGTAGGCATGGATGTAGTAAAAACTAAAATTACGCAGCTTAATGGCTCTGTGAGTATACAGTCAGAGTTGGGCGTAGGGACTATTTTAGAGATAAAAGTACCATTAACACTGGCTATTTTACCTACGCTGATGGTTATTGTTGGTGAGCAAACGTTTGCGTTACCACTTGCTGGTGTGAGTGAAATATTCCACTTAGATTTAACCAAAACCAATGTGGTAGATGGTCAGCTTACAATTATTGTTCGTAAAAAAGCGATACCGCTATTTTACTTAGAGCATTGGTTAGTTAAAGGTGCTGATTGTTCTCAGCGAAAAGCGCAAGGTCATGTGGTAATTGTACAAATAGGTACTCAGCAAGTTGGCTTTGTGGTTGATTCATTAATTGGCCAAGAAGAAGTTGTTATTAAGCCTCTTGATGCGTTATTACAAGGTACGCCTGGAATGGCTGGTGCAACAATTACATCTGACGGTGGTATTGCGCTGATTCTGGATGTACCTAATATGCTTAAGCATTACGCAGGGTAAAATGTAGGCATACCTGTGTATGCCTATACATAAATTTAATAAGAGAGCGCAATGGCCGTAAAAGTTTTAGTTGTTGACGATTCCAGTTTTTTTCGCCGTCGAGTGAGCGAAATCCTTGAACAAGACAGCGGTATCGAAGTAATAGGCTTTGCTGTTAACGGTAGAGAAGCCGTAGAAAAAACAGCGCAGTTACGTCCAGATATGATCACCATGGATGTAGAAATGCCTGTGCTTGATGGTATTAGCGCAGTTAAAGAAATTATGGGGAGTAACCCAACGCCAATACTTATGTTTTCTTCATTAACTCGCGACGGTGCAACCGCAACTTTAGATGCACTTGATGCCGGAGCTATGGACTTTTTACCGAAAAAGTTTGAAGACATTGCACGAAATAACGAAGATGCAATCAAGTTATTGCAAGCTAAAGTGAAGGAAATTGGTCGCAGGCAAGCACCGCGCCCTGTTAGGCCATTAACATCAAGTAAGACTACTGCTCCATCTGCAAGCAAACTTGCCACAACAAGCTCATCGCTTAAACAACCTGATAGAAGCTTTCAACGTGCTGCCCCAGTGCAGACAACAACTACACCCAGTATGCCCACGCGTGCCAGCGGTAAACACTATCAAATAGTGGCTATTGGCACTTCAACTGGCGGGCCAGTTGCTTTACAAACCATATTAACCCAATTACCTGCTCACTTTGCTCACCCTATTTTGTTAATTCAGCACATGCCGGCAGCATTTACGCCTGCGTTTGCGGCACGTTTAAATAGCCTTTGCAAAATACGCGTTAAAGAAGCGCAACAAGGTGACAGGCTAGAAGCCGGCACAGCCTACTTAGCACCTGGTGGACAGCAAATGATGGTAGAAGGGCGAAGTGGTAACAAAACGTTGCGTGTATTTGAAGATAATAGTGAACGTATAAGCTACAAACCAAGCGTTGATGTGACTTTTGCAAGTGTTGCCAAAAGCTACCAAGGAGATGTACTTGCTATTGTTTTAACCGGCATGGGCGCTGATGGACGTGATGGCGCGCGAATGCTTAAGCAATCTGGCGCAACAATTTGGGCGCAAGATGAAAAAAGCTGTGTGGTATACGGTATGCCTCAAGCTATTGCCAACGCTGGGCTTGCCTCTGAGCATTTAGCGTTAAACGACGTAGCAGCAAGAATAAAAAGAGAGACTGGTTGTGGATAAGCTCTCTGTTTTAGGGTTAATCATTGCGCTGGGCGCTATAGCGATTGGTTACTCTTTAGAGGGGGGCGTTGTCACGGCGTTATTTAATGGCCCTGCACTTATTATTGTACTTGGCGGCACCTTAGGGGCTGTTATGTTGCAAACGGCGACAAGCACCTTTAAAAAAACGCTAAGCATGAGCCATTGGGTGTTTTTTTCACCTCAGTACAATATTGAGCAAGCCATAGAGCAAATTAAAACGTGGTCGCATAAAGCTCGCCAGGAAGGGTACTTAGCGCTTGAAAAAGAGGCACTTAGTCACCCAGATCCTTATGCAGCAAAAGGGCTTAGCTTACTAGTAGATGGGTGTTCGGAGCAAAAGCTACGCGACACCTTAGAAATAGATTTAATGCTTGAACGAGACCGCTTACTTGAAGCAAGTAGAGTGTACGAAGCCATGGGCGGATATAGCCCAACTATAGGTATTTTAGGGGCTGTACTTGGCCTTATTCAAGCAATGTCATTTATTACCGACCCTCAAAAGCTTGGTGCAGGGGTCGCCACCGCATTTATTGCAACAATATATGGGGTGGGTTTAGCTAACTTATTATTTTTACCTATGGCCAATAAGCTTAAGCAGCGAGTAGAGCAAAAAATGCTTTACCATGAAATGATGGCCGAAGGGGTGATTGCTATAAGCCTTGGCGAAAGTCCTATAAACATAGAATTAAAGCTTGAAGCTTATCGCACAGAGCGCCCTAATGTCGTGGTAGAGTAACTTTTATGTTACGCCGGCGCTTACGTCAATCAGCTGAAAAAAATCAACTTACAGAACGTTGGTTAGTCTCTTATGCTGATTACATGACCATTATGTTTGCCTTTTTTGTGGTTATGTATGCCATTGCCATAAATAAAGAAGAAAGTTTTCAAATCCTCTCCGACTCCCTAGAACAGGTTTTTGACAAATCAGCAAGGCAACAATCGCAACAAGGTGAGGGCGTGAAAGGCGAAGGGCTACTTACTGACCGTGTTACCCCAGAGCAAGAGTTATTGTATGGTGAGAGCATTCAAAAACAGGAGTCTGGCCCAGAGCTGTTAGATGGACATAGTGATACCAGCAATATAAAACAAAAACATTTAGGTAAACCACTCGATAGTCTGTTAACTAAATTACATTCAGCACTTATTGATGAAATTCGTGATGGAGAAGCAAGTTTAGAGCTCAACCAAGATTGGCTTATTATTGAGCTAAGTTCAGGAATGCTGTTCTCAAGTGGTAGCTCAGTGGCCCACGCGCGAGCTAAGCAAGTCGTAAAAATTGTAAAAGATATTATTGCCCCAGTAGATAACTACATATGGGTAAGAGGTTACACAGATAACGAAAGTATTCGCAATGAAATGTTTCGCTCTAACTGGGAGTTGTCAGTTGCACGGGCGACCTCTATTTTAGTTGAATTAGAAACGTTAGGAATTAACCCAGCGCGAATGGCAATCGAGGGGTATGGGCAATACTCACCTTTTGCCGATAACGACACCGCAGCGGGTCGAGCAGAGAATCGTAAAGTTGTTATTGCGCTTTCTAAGTATGGCTTAGTACAACAAACCACCGAAAATGAAGCTGAGCCTGATGAGCAAGTGCAACAAGCTGCGCCTGAGCCAGAGGTGGAACTTCCCTCTGATGATAACTCTATTAAAATAATTCGTTTACCTCATGGTGGCATCAGAATCACCACGCGCAATGAACAGTAATTAGGACTTAATGTGAAGATTTGGACAGTAGCAAATCAAAAGGGCGGTGTAGGTAAAACCACAACGGCTGTCAGTCTTGCTGGTATTTTGGCCTTGCAAGGTAAACGCGTATTACTCATTGATACCGACCCTCACGCCTCACTAACGTACTATTTTGGTATTGATTCTGAAGATTTAGAAGTCAGTGTGTACGATATTTTTGCCCGCGGCACCTCAATGCAAAGTGAAGAAATACTACAAGCCTTGTGCCCCTCTACCATGGAAAACCTAGATATATTGCCCGCGACGATGGCTATAGCAACCCTCGATAGAAGTATGGGCAATAAAACGGGGATGGGCTTAATTTTAAAAAAAACACTTGCAAAAATTAGTGAACATTACGATTATGCGCTGCTTGATTGCCCGCCCGTTTTAGGTGTTTTAATGGTGAACGCATTAGCCGCCAGCGAACGTATTTTAGTGCCTGTGCAAACTGAGTTTTTGGCGCTCAAAGGGCTTGATAGAATGATGCGCACTATGGAATTAATGCAAAGCTCTCAAGCGAAACAGTACCAATATACTATAATCCCTACTATGTATGATAAGCGCACTAAAGCGTCGCTTGAAGCCTACAAAACGTTGCAAAATACATATAAAGATAAAGTATGGCCAGGAGTGATCCCCGTTGATACAAAGTTTAGAGATGCAAGCCTTGCACAAAAGGTACCCATAGAGTTTTGCCCACGTTCGCGTGGGGTTTACGCTTATAAAGCGTTATTAGATTATTTAATTGGACAAGGTTAATGAATGAGTAAGCAATTATTTGCTAATGAAAAAGTAATGACTCAATACTTAGGGGCGCTATTATGCGAAGACGAACCTGAGGAAAACCTTGAGCCTGTAGCAAAGCTACTTGAGCAAGTACCTAGTGCCTTACAAAACGACGAAGTACTTTTAAAGCCCAAAGCGCAATTAAAAGTAACCGAGCAGCTTTATTCTGAGCAAGTAAAAGAGAGTAATAGCGAGGCTGACGCCACTATTTCGCCACCGGCACCTATTGAGCCTGAGCCAGTAGAGACAGCTGAGGTGCAAACCCAGTTAAGTACAGAACCTGCCCCTTTATTACATAGCCAAGAAGATTACTTTGAAGGTGAATTTCAGGCTCTGTTTTTTGAAGTGGCTGGTTTAACATTGGCTGTTCCTTTGAAAGCGCTTGGAGGAATTCATCAATTAGGTGAAGTAAATCATTTATTTGGTAAGCCAAAGTGGTTTAAAGGCGTTATGCTTAATAGAGATGAAAAGCTAAACGTAGTTGATACTGCCCGTTGGGTAATGCCTGAAAAGTACGATGAAAAGTTAGAGGCCTCTCTTAATTATCAGTATTTAATAACCTTAGGCGATAGCAACTGGGGTTTATTGGCCGAAAAGTTAATAAATAACATTACATTGAGTAAAGAAGATGTAAAATGGCGAAAAAACAGTGGCAAACGCCCTTGGCTTGCCGGTGTTATTAAAGAAAAAATGTGTGCTTTAATAGATGTAGATAATTTAAATGCACTATTAGAAAAAGGCTTAGATAGCCGTCAGTAGTAACGACCATTACGGGGTAACAGCATGAGCGAAGATAGACTATTATCAGCGAATAAAAACGCAGATAACAACGATGAAATTTTACAGTGGGTAACGTTTAAGCTTGAAGAAGAAACGTATGGCGTCAACGTAATGCAGGTGCAAGAAATTTTACGTTATACCGAAATTGCCCCAGTACCTGGAGCACCTTCATACGTTATTGGCATTATAAATTTACGTGGTAACGTAGTCACTGTTATTGATACTCGTGCACGCTTTGGTTTGCCTGCTGCGGATGCAACTGATAACTCTCGCATTTTAATTATTGAAGCAGAAGAGCAAGTAATTGGTATTTTAGCCGATAGTGTTTCTGAAGTTGTGTATTTACGCAGCTCTGAAATAGACAGCGCCCCAAATGTTGGTACCGAAGAAAGCGCTAAGTTTATCCAAGGTGTATGTAACCGCGATAACGAATTACTTATTTTAGTCGATTTAAATAAATTACTTAGCGATGACGAATGGGATGAGTTAAGCGATATTTAAGCTTTACCACTAAAATTATGTTGTTACTCAGTATCGCAATAGCAGCGCTAGGGATAGGTTTAATATCGCTGGCGCTAATTGTTGCATTAAAAAATAAACAGTCGGCGGAGCTTAATGCGGTATCACAGCAATTAAAAGATACCTCAGAGCAAACACATATATTACGCAGTGAAGTGTCTGAGCTCAGAACAGGGCTTTTAAGTATAGGTAAGCGCGTACTTGAAGTTGAGCAACAAAATCAAGAGTTGATGCAACAACAAGCTGCCCAAAAATATGATGACCCAGACGCAAAAATATATTCACGTGCTGTTAAAATGGTTGAGCTTGGCGCAGATTTAGATGAGGTGATACGCGAGTGCGAGCTTCCTAGGGCTGAGGCTGAACTATTATTTTCGTTACATAAACAAAAAGACGCCTAGCGTCTTTTTTGCTTTTAACTACACACAACACCAATGTGCAGTAATACTTAATAAAGGGGGGAGATATAATTCATCCACCTAGTTATGCCTTTACATTTAGCTTACCTTGAAAGTCTTGCCAGCCAGGTGGGAACTGCCCACGAAGCACGTACGAAAAAGCAATCAATTCAGCAATAACATAATAAAGCTCTTTAGGTATTTCCTCTCCCAATTCTAAGTGTGAGAGTGTTTTAGCAAGTGCTTCATCTTGGTGGATCATAATGCCTTTTTGTTTTGCTGCTGCGATTATTTCATCGGCTAACTCGCCAAACCCTTTTACACTTACTGCTGGGGTACTTCCTGCTTCATACAACAGGCCAATCGCGGATTTATTATTTGCTGCTAAATTAGAGGTGTCAGTCATGTTAAACCTTAATATTTATAATGGCATGCGATTGATAAAACGCTTGATGACTAGCATCTCCGCGTCTTAAGTTTAGCTCGCCTACTTGCAAGCCATGCTGAGCTAATTTAGCCCTGAGGCTATCTAAGTGAGGGTGTGCAATTGCACTTACTTCTTGGCTAGAGGCAAGCAGCTGGCAATCGAGCGCTTTGTCCATAAGCTCAGCCACTATTTGTAATTGCCCTTGCTGTGCATAATCAAAATTTAATCTAACAAACCACACGTTTTTTTCGGTTTTATCTACACTGGCTTTTTTATATTGCCCTAAGGTTATCTCTGTTTGTCCCGCTTCAGGCGGAAGTTTCATCGGAAATAAAAACTGTGCTAGCGGGTTTGTGTCGCTTTGTTGGTTTGGCGTAGTTACTTGTACTTGGCTAAGGGTATTTTTAACTTGTAACAGCTCTGGGGCAAGCTCTTGTATTTGTGTTTGTTGAAGTTGCTCTAATAGTTTATCCGCGCCATTACCTACTTTAAAAGTAGGTAAAAGCACATTAAGTAGGGCATCAACCCCTGTGTGGTTATTAAACGTTAGCGAAGTACTTGGTTGGCTTATTATTGGCGCCGCTAAAATAGTAACCGCAAGTTGCTCAAGCCCTTTTGTAAAGCTACTTTGTAGTGTGTCGTTTGGCGTAGTAAGCGGTTGTAAGGTACTTAAAAGCTCTCGCTGTATGGTGGCTGGGTGCACATTAGTACTGGAGACCATTCTATTAAAAGCTTGATTCACTAAACGCGTAAGATCAGGTGTATTTTGAGTAGCTTTACTTGCTATGTCAGTAATTTGGCTACTCAACAATGTCTTAGGGTTGGAAGCACTATTTGGGCGCTCACTCTCTGTTGGCAAATTTAAAAGCGAGGTTAAAATTTTAGCTTCTGTTGGTTGTAACTGCTGACTTACAGCTGTGTTAAAAAGCGAGTGAGACAAACTGGGTTGATTGGGAGTATTTACCTGTGAAGTTGTGGCATGTAGTGTTTTTAAACTCAGCGGCGTAGAAGCGTTGCCTTGCGTACTTACATTTGTTGGTTGGGCGCTCACTGCTTGGGGCTGAGCTGTATTGTTTGCTGATTGCCATAACGACACACTTGCCTTTAATTGCTGGGTTATTTGCACTAAAGGAGGAAGCTGCGCAAAGTGTTTAGCTAAAGGGCTGTTAGGGGTAAAAGAATGATTAGCAACTTCAGCGGTTATATTTAGCTTGCTTAAATTAAGGTTTGTTAGCGTGTTTATTTGTGTCGGCGTTTTATTTACATCAAGCTTAGCTTGTTGAACCTGCAAAGGTGACGTTTTACTCGCAAAGGGTTTGTTTTCAAAGTATTTAACGGCATCGTTAATTCGCGTTTTTAAATCGCTAAAGCTGCTTTGTAACCATGACTTTATAGGGCTTTGTGCACTTAACTGCGGGCTTGTTTTATCAGCGGGGGGTCTGGCTGCATTTTGCTGCTGTGATAAAACCAAGTCGGTAAAGGGTTTACTAAATGAGTTATTAAGTGCGACCTGCATTTTAGGTAAGTTAGTTTTAATGAGCAGCTTATCTGCTTGATTAGTAATATTTACTGCCACGGGCTTGCTAGGCAATTCACTAAGCTGTTTATTGGTTATCGGGGTTGTGAACGAGCCGCTATGCTGAGGGTGCGAAATAATAGCTAATTTAGGCGTTGCTTGTAGTTGCGCGCTGGGCAGTAAGTTAGTTAATAGCTGCGAAATTTTATGTTGGCTGAGAGTTTGAGTATGGACGGTGTCAGCAAAGCGGTTAATAACATTTATTTGTGCGCCTTTATTGGTTGTATTAATAAGTACCTGTAATGGCTGCTCGGTATTTAACAGCTGTGCGGTTTCTTTGTTAATTGCAATACTGGCATTAAGGCTAGGTATCATAAGCTGCGGTGACGGCGAAAGCTGTACATTGACTGGCAAGGGTTTACTTTGTATTTCACTACCGGTACTAACATAATTTAAAAAACGCTGCAGTTGTGATGCGTTGCTAAGTGTAATATTGGTATTGTTAGGAGTAATATTTAGCTGCTTTCCATCAGCGCTGAGCTGTATGTTAGCACTTGCTATTTTGTCTGTATTTTGAGGGGCATGCGTTATGCCTAAGCGTAGAGTTTGCCAGTGTTTATCTATTAAAACATCGAGTGTAATTGAGCCTTTTGAAAACTGAATATTTTTAGCCGCAAGTACCTGCTCTGGTAATTGTACTAATTCGTCCGAAGTGCTCGGAGCGCTTTGGTTATTAACCAATGAATTAGATAATGTGATTTGCGTTGGATTATTCATTATTTTAAATCAAGTTTTCGCTAATTTTCGTGAATCGATTTTAAAGCAATATTCGTATTACCCTATCATTATGGTAGACTAACGCCTAATTTTTGGCATAGAGAAACGTCATCTTGTTACACATTAAGTCCGTCACCTGCATCAAGCAAGAACGTTGTTTGTTTGCGGATCTTAATTTTAGCCTAAATAGCGGTCAAATCATGCAATTAGCGGGTCCTAACGGGGCTGGCAAAACATCATTATTGCGTATTGTCGCAGGCTTTAGTGTGCCTGATGAAGGCGCTATTTTTTATAACCAGCAAGCTATTACCAAGCATTATGAAGAGTACGCCACAGACTTGCTATTTATAGGCCATAAAACCGGAGTCAATGTGCAGCTCAGCGCACTGGAAAACGTACGCCATTGGTTGCACATTAACGGCTATACAAATGAGCCCGACTTATATCCAATTTTAGCTAAGCTTGGCTTAGTGGGCCTTGAAGATGTGCCGGTAAGAATGCTCTCTGCAGGGCAGCAGCGTCGTGTCGCTTTAGTGCGATTATGGTTAAGCGATGCAAAACTATGGGTGCTTGATGAACCCTTTACTGCACTTGATAAAAATGGCGTTGCATTTTTACAACAACGTTTTTCTGAGCACTTAAAAAGTGGTGGCGCTATTTTACTAACAACCCATCAAGATTTAACAACACAGTTTGAAAACCTAAAAACGGTGACCTTGGAGTATCGTTACTGATGACTCGTCAACATTCATATTGGCTGCTGTTTAGTGCGGTATTTAGTAAAGATGTAAAGCTTGCGTTTCGCCAGCGTGCTGAAATTATCAATCCTATCTTGTTTTTTCTCATTGTTATTTCTTTATTTCCGTTAGCAATTGGCCCAGAGCCCGGTCTATTAAACAGAATGGCGCCAGGTATTATTTGGGTAGCAGCTTTGCTCTCTACCATGCTTGGACTCGATAAATTATTCAGAGACGACTATAACGATGGCTCGTTAGAGCAGTTAATTGCATCATCGTACCCGCTATCACTCACCGTGTTGGCTAAAGTCGCGGCGCATTGGGTTGTTACCGGTTTACCATTAGTATTAATGACACCGTTATTTGCTTTATTGCTTAATTTAGAGAGCTCTGCGCTGTTAGCGACCGTATTAACATTATTATTAGGCACGCCATTATTAAGCTTTATTGGTGCAATTGGGGCTGGCCTTACTGTGGGATTACAAAAAGGCGGCATTTTAATGAGCCTATTAGTGTTGCCTTTGTATATTCCTGTTTTAATTTTTGCAACGTCAGCCATTGATACCAGTACTATGTCGCTGGATTATAGCGGGCAGCTTGCCATTCTTGGGGCCATGTTAGTAGTTGCTATTATGTGTGCACCCATCGCCATATCGTCAGCATTAAAAGTGAGTGTAAGTTAATATGTGGAAGTGGTTACATCCCTACGCAAAAGCAGAGCGCGCATATCAATTATGTAATACGTTACTGCCTTATTTTGCCGTTGTTACGGTTATAAGTATGCTTGTTGGTTGGATTTGGGGCTTAGGTTTTGCACCAGCTGATTATCAACAAAAAGACAGCTACCGTATTATTTTCATTCATGTTCCATCGGCTATTTTGTCTATGGGCGCATACTCTTCTATGGCTATAGCAGCTATTGTCGCTTTAGTGTGGCAATTACGTAACGCTGAACTTGCTGTAATTGCTATTGCCCCGGTGGGAGCATGTGTTACAGCTATTGCCTTAATTACCGGCGCTGCATGGGGTAAACCTATGTGGGGTGCTTGGTGGGTATGGGATGCACGTTTAACCTCTGAACTTATTTTATTGTTTTTATACTTAGGCGTGCTGTCGCTTTATCATGCCTTTGAAGATAAAAAATCAGCAGGGCGCGCAGCGTCTATTTTAGCCATTGTAGGGGTAATTAATTTACCTGTTATTCACTACTCCGTAGAGTGGTGGAACACCCTGCACCAAGGCGCAACAATCACAAAGCTTGATACAAAAGCCATTGACCCAAGTATGTTTTGGCCGCTTATGGTAAATATTTTAGCGTTTGCAGCGTTTGTAGGCACTGTAACGTTAATTCGCCTTAAAAATGAAATATTACAACGTGAAAAGCATCGACCTTGGGTTCGAGCCTTGTTAAGTAAGGGGTAAATTATGCAGTTTGACTCTTTTTCTGATTTTATTGCAATGGGAGGCTACGGGTTTTACGTGTGGCTTTCATTTGGTACATGCGCCTTAATTTTGTTGGGCATTTTATTTAGCTCTTTACGTGATACAAAACGTATTATGGCCTCAGTAGAGCAGCAAGTTGCGCGCGAAGCGCGAATTAAAAAAGCGAAGCAGGAACAAATCTCATGAACCCAAGACGTAAAAAACGCCTATTGGTAATTATTGCAGTACTGTTTGGTATTGGTGCCTCTGTAGGCCTAGTGCTTTATGCGCTACAAGAAAACATCAACTTATTTTATACACCAAGCGAGCTAATAGACGGCAAAGGCCCAGATAAAGAAAAACCGCAAATAGGGCAAAAGTTACGTATTGGCGGTATGGTTGTGCCGGGTTCTGTCATTCGTAATGAACAAAGTTTACAAGTCAGCTTTAAATTGATTGATACCGGGCCATTGGTAACAATTAAATACCAAGGCATTTTGCCTGACTTATTTCGCGAAGGCCAAGGTATTGTCGCGCAAGGTGTGCTTGTAGAACCAAACGTGATTGAAGCTTTTGAAGTACTGGCTAAGCATGATGAAGAATACATGCCAGCAGAAGTTGCAGAAGCCGTAAAAGGAATTAAACACGAAAAACCAAAATACAACCTAGATAGCGGTAGCTAATATGATCCCAGAACTTGGTTATTTTTCTTTAACGCTTGCCATGGTGCTAAGCGTTTTACTGTGTATTTTTCCGCTGTGGGGCGCGCATACCGGTAATCTTCGTTTAATGCGTGCGGCCCCGTCTTTAGCCGTTGGGCAGTTTGCTTTTGTACTTATCTCGTTTGCTGCGCTTATCTATGCCAGCTTAACAGATGACTTTACGGTATCTTATGTGGCGTATCATTCAAGTAGTACGTTGCCTTGGTATTATAAAATTACCTCTACGTGGGGTGGGCACGAAGGCGCTATTTTACTGTGGCTTGTAATGCAAGCAGGGTGGACCGCCGTAGTTGCTATGCGTTCTAAATCGCTACCTTGGGTGTTGCGTGCACGCGTTTTAGGTGTGCTTGGCTTTTTAGGTGTCGGTTTTATGATGTACACACTACTGCTTTCAAGCCCATTTGAACGCTTACTGCCGTATTTCCCTGTTGAAGGGCGTGATTTAAATCCGCTTCTACAAGACCCAGGTATGATCATTCATCCGCCATTACTATATATGGGATATGTGGGGTTATCGGTTGCGTTTTCATTTGCTATTGCAGCACTTTTAACAGGTAAACTTGATAACACCTGGGCTAAATGGTCTCGCCCATGGACGATGACTGCTTGGGGCTTTTTAAGTTTAGGAATAACCATAGGCAGCTGGTGGGCTTATTCTGAGCTTGGCTGGGGTGGCTGGTGGTTTTGGGATCCGGTAGAAAACGCATCGCTTATGCCTTGGCTAGTCGCTACGGCTTTATTGCACTCTTTGAGCGTGACAGAAAAGCGCGGTGTATTTAAATCGTGGACTGTGCTGCTTGCCATCGCTGCATTCTCCCTAAGCTTATTAGGCACCTTTATTGTTCGCTCAGGTATTATTGTATCGGTGCATGCATTTGCCACTGACCCCGATAGAGGTTTATTCATTCTAGCCTTTTTAGGCATTGTTGTTGGCGGCGGTTTATCGTTGTATGCGCTGCGCGTATCACAAGTTAAAAGCGAAGGCCGTTACAAGTTTGTATCACGCGAAGTGGCCTTATGGCTTAACAACATCTTTTTAGTGGTAGCCACATTAATTGTTCTTTTAGGTACTTTGTTACCTATGGTGCATAAAGAAATGGGCCTAGGCAGTATTTCTATTGGCGAACCGTTCTTTAATAAAATGTTTGCCATTTTATTAGTACCATTTGCCATATTAATGGGAATAGGGCCTTTTCTTCGTTGGAAACAAAACAAGTGGGCTGTACTACAAAATAAAGTATTAATAGGTGTGTTAATAAGTGTTGTTATTACCTGTGCGTGGTTGTTCTCAAGCTACGATGTCGTAAAACCACTTACATTATTAGCAACCACATTAGGTGTATGGGTTGCTGTATCTACTGCCATAGATTTATACGCCAAGGCGTCGGTTCACGGGACGCTAAAAGAAGGCATTAAACGTTTAGGCATTAGCTACTGGGCTATGGTGCTAGGTCACGTTGGTTTAGCATTTGTTATTGCTGGCGTAACACTTACTTCGGCGTACTCGGTAGAGCGTGATGTTTCTATGAAGCAAGGCGATATTGTTACGCTTAATCAATACGAATACCGATTTGATGGCGTTAAAGCAATACGCGGCCCTAACTACAGTGGACATGCTGGTGTAGTGTCGGTATTCAATAACGATAAGCTAGTGACTGAGCTGCACGCAGAAAAACGCAAATACGATATTGGTATGCAATTTATGACAGAAGCGGCAATTGATGCCGGCTTTACTCGCGACCTATATTTAGCGCTCGGAGAGCAATTAAGTAAAGGGGCATGGTCACTGCGTATTTATCACAAACCGTTCGTGCGTTGGATGTGGATAGGCGGTGTACTTATATCGCTTGCAGGGTTTATGATTTTATTTGATAAACGCTACCGTACATCAGCAAGTACACGCAAAAAAGCGTTGGAGAATGCGTAATGAACCGTAAAATTTTAGCTTTAGCACCGTTATTAATATTTATATTTTTATGTGTATTTTTGTATCAAGGTTTGTTTGCCAACCCGCGTGAAATTCAAACCGGTCGACTAGGCCAAACGATGCCTGCGTTTAACCTGCCTGATTTAATGCAAGATGATAAGCGCTGGACAGATGAAAGCCTAAAAGGCGAAGTTTATTTACTTAATGTATGGGGGACTTGGTGCCCTACATGTTTAGTTGAACTTGGGTATTTAACCAAGCTGCGTGAGCAAGGCGTAAAAATTATTGGTTTGTACTATGTACAAGGCTACGATGCCGATTTTGATGGTCCATTTGATATGCAAGCTTTGCGTACCGATGTGAGTGATATGCTCAGCCGTGCTGGCGACCCATACCAGTTTAATATTTTAGACTTGCACCGTACCTTGTCACTTGATTTAGGTGTATCAGGTGCCCCTGAAACATTTTTAGTGGATAAAACGGGTAAAATTTTATTACACCATACAGGGGATCTAAACCCGCGCGTATGGCGTGCTAAATTTGCCCCTGTTATGCAGGAGCTAAATTAATGCGAGTGTTTTTATTAACCCTGAGCTTTTTTATAAGTATGGCAGTGTATGCCGAGCAAGATCGCTACCAGTTTGACAATAACCAACAAGCTGTGCGCTTTGAAGAGTTAACCAAAGAGCTCAGGTGCCCTAAATGTCAAAACCAAAATATTGCAGACTCTGATGCCATTGTTGCAAAAGATTTACGCGACAAGGTACTCGCGTTGGTAAAAGAAGGTAAAACAAAAGACGAAGTAATCGATTACATGATAGACAGATACGGTTATTTTGTTCATTACGATCCGCCTGTAACACCAGCCACATTAGTACTTTGGGTTTTACCTGTACTTATTGTTATTTTGGGTTTTGGTTTTATTGTAATTCGCCAGCGTAAGGCGTCAGTTAAGCAAACCTGGAACAGCGATGATGAAGCAAAACTTGCTAAGTTAATTGCAGAAAATAAACGTCAGGAGCAAAATTAATGATTTTAATGTGGGCGTGTTTTGCTTTACTCACACTAATTGCACTGGCTTTTATTATGTTGCCTTTTTTAAAAAAAGAGCGCGTGCAAACCATTACTCACAATGCTAATGCAGAATTGATCAGCATTTACGAGCAGCGTTTAGTTGAGCTGCAAAACGACTTAGACAATCAACGTATTGATGCGCAAAGCCATAGTGAATCGGTTATTGAGCTAAAACGTCGTTTATTGAACGAGCTTTCGCCAGAAAAATCGCTTAATAGCAAAGGTAATAACCGTATTTTTGCTTTAACAGGCGCAGCATTTTTATTAGCCCTCACCGGTGTTTTTTACACCTTTACAGGGAGCCAGCAGCAAATAGCAGCGTGGTATGATGCAATGGATAACCTTGCAGATTATGGCGAGCGTGCGGTAATGCAAAAAGGTGAGCCACTAACTCAAAACGAGTTGCAAGCGTTTGCTTTAGCGCTGCGCACTAAGCTTAGTGAATCAGGCGATGACGAAGTTGCGTGGATGTTGCTTGGACGTGTAGCCATGTCGTTAAACGAATTTGATATGGCGCAGCAATCGTTTGATAAAGCCCTTCGAATGAACCCAGACAACATGCAAGTACTCATTAGCTACAGCCAAGTTTTACTGCTTGAAGGCAGCGAAGAGAACATGACGCGTGCAGCGGGTATGCTATCTAAAGTGCTAAAGGTTGAACCAACAAACCTTGATGCTATTTCTTTATTAGCGCTTATTGCCTATGAGCGCAAGGACTGGCCGCAAGCCAAAGCGGCGTTTGAAGTATTACTGGCAAGCATGGATAAAAGCGATACGCGCTACTCAATGATAGCGCAGCGTATTTCCGATATAGAGCAACAAATGCAAAATGAGGGCTCTGTAATGCCGGTCTCTGCTAATAGTGCTATTAGTGTTACTGTGAGCTTAGCAGATGAGCTTTTCGATAAGCAGCCACAGCAGGGGACTTTATTTATTTTTGCCAAGGCTGCTCAAGGCTCTCCTATGCCATTAGCGGTTGTTAAACTAAATGAATACAGCTTTCCGCTAACGGTGCAACTCACTGATGCTAATGCAATGGTTGATGGGTTAAACTTATCAAGTGCTAAAGATATTGTGATCACAGCGCGGATCTCAATCGATGAGTCAGTTATGCCAAGTAGTGGTGAGTTAGAGGGTCACTCTGAGACACTACAACGTGAAAACGTAAGTGACTACCAACTTCAAATTGATACATTAATACCTTAAGGACATTAGATGTTAAAGCATAGTTTTACTTTTTTATGTTTATTGGTGCTAGCCGGATGTGCACAAGTACCAGAAAACAAAGTTGATGAGCGCGACCCGCTACAAAGCATTAACCGTCCATTGTACGACTTTAATATGGATATTCTTGATGCTTATATTTTACGCCCTGTGGCTGTAGGGTATGTAGAAGTGACCCCTGTGCCTGTACGCAATGGGATTGTTAACTTTACCGATAATATTAGTGCGCCTGTTGATATGATAAACGCAGGGCTACAAGGTAAAGCGGGCAACGCAGGCGTGAGTTTAGCGCGTTTTTTAGTTAACTCTACGGTAGGTGTATTTGGTATTTTTGATGTTGCAAGTTCACTTGGACTTGAGCTGGTAGATGAAGACTTTGGCCAAACATTGGGCGTGTGGGGCGTTGGCGATGGCGCATATATTATGCTGCCAGCAATGGGGCCGACTACAGCACGTAACTTAACAGGCGATGTAGTTGATAACTTTGTGTTACCAGAAATCGCTCTGACTACGCCTCAAACTATTTTAGTTTTTGCGCTTAAAGCGGTTGAAGCTCGTGCTTCGCTTATCCCGCAAGAAGGCTTACTTAATGATTCACTCGACCCGTATTTATTTGTTAAAGACATATACTTTCAGCGTCAGCTTTATGAGCTATACGACGGCAATCCTCCAATCAAAGAAGAGCCTGAAGACTTTGATGAAGACTTCTTAGAAAGCTTATAAATAACAGCTATAAAAAATGCCAGCAATTGCTGGCATTTTTTATGTGTATTTTGAGCTTAAATAAACAGATTCTGATGTTTATTATTCTTTAACCATCAGCTGCATTTGCTCATTAACCCACGTTAAGGCGTCATGGTATGCATTGGCAACTTCTTCGCCTAAATTTAACTGTTTAGCAATTTCGTTGGCGGCTTCCCAATCTGCGTGCTCATAAAACTTAACCAAGTTTAGATACTGAGCAAGCAGGCCTTCGTCATTCAATAGCGCAGCTTTTATCTCTGCAGACAGCGGGAGCTTTTGCATAACGCTTTCCATGGTTTCATCTAAAATAGCGTCCATAAGCGACATCATGCCAGTTAAAAAGGCCATGCCGGTATCTTTAAACTGCCCGTGTGAAATAGCAAGTAGTTCGCCAAATCGTGCACGTGTTAGCGAAAGCCTAATGAGCTCAACAGGTTTATCGGCAGAGACTTGCGCTGCAAATAACAAAGATAACAGCTTTTTAATTTCGTTAGCGCCAAGGACGATGAGTGCTTGTTTGATTGTGTTTATTTCGGCTCTGCGCGCAAACGCAGCTGAGTTTGAATAACGCAATAATTTGTATGATAGATTTACGTCACGTTCAAACACATCGGTTATCTTTTTAAGATCCATTTCAACAGATGAGGTTTCGTAAAGCAGCTCTGCTAATGCCATTTCTGATGGCGGCAGTGCTTTACTTTGTACCATTTCAGGCTTTGAAAAAAAGAACCCCTGAAAATATTCAAACCCAAGCTCAAGAGCTAAATTATAGGCTTCATAGGTTTCTACTTTTTCAGCTAAAAGCTTGATGTGTGGATAGGCTTTAATATCGTTAATTATGGTTTTTATTGCATTTTCATCAGTGGTTAAAAAGTCTATTTTTAAAATATCGATAAACGGGTAAAAATGGCGCCATACAGGTTGGTGAATGTAATCATCAAGCGCTAGGGTGTAGCCTTTTTCTTTTAAATCTTTGACAATAGCCAGTAAGCGCTTACCTGGTTGCACTGTTTCAAGGATTTCTACAACGACCGTCTCTTTCCCTAACATAGTAGGGTAACCTTTAAGTAAGGTTTCTAGGGTAAAGTTAATATAGGCGGGTTTGTTGCCAGTCAAATCTTCTAAGCCAAAATTAAACTGACTCCCTTCGATTAGCTTCGTTGTTGCTTCGTCACCGTCTATGTCTGGAAATACATTATCAACGCCATCACGAAATAATAACTCGTATCCAACAAGCTCCTTTTCGCGGTCTAAAATAGGTTGGCGTGCAGCATAAAAATACATAAATAGTTCCGTACAAAATAATAATTATTAGTAATGGTTATAATATATGGCAAAACGTTCGAAATAGCATTAGGTAATTATTATTGATTTAATGAATTGTTATTAAATATTAGCTATATATGTAAATAAATTTACCGTATATCGGGTGTTTGAGGGTTAAATAGTCAATCCGGCTGTTTTTTGTTCACTTCAGTGTAACAAGTTGGAGTTATCACCTTTAAGCATGGTATAGTCAAGACGGATGGTTTTTACCCCAATAGTGTCTTTATTATAATATTTTAAGAGTCATTATTAGGATTAAAAGCCTGTTTTATACAACTTTGTGGAGGCGAATTTGGAAACAGGAATGATTATTTCACTGGCATTGTATTTTATAGTCATGCTTGGCATTGGACTTTATGCATACAAACAGTCTACAAGTGATGTATCGGGTTATATGCTAGGTGGACGTAGCTTATCTCCAAGTGTTGCAGCATTATCTGCTGGCGCATCGGATATGAGCGGTTGGATTTTAATGGGCTTACCTGGCGCTATGTTCGTTACTGGCTTTAGTAGCACATGGATAGCAATAGGCTTGGTTATTGGTGCGTGGTTAAACTACTTTTTAGTTGCGCCTCGTTTGCGTGTTTACACTGAAAAAGCAAACGACTCAATCACAATCCCAGACTACTTCTCTAATCGTTTTAATGATAAATCAAACCTTTTACGTGTAGTTTCTGCGGTAGTAATTATTGTGTTCTTTACGCTTTATACATCATCAGGTGTTGTAGCAGGCGGTAAATTGTTTGAAAGCTCGTTTGGCTTAAGTTACGAAATGGGTTTATACATCACCACTGGTGTTGTTGTTTTATATACCTTATTTGGTGGCTTCTTAGCAGTTAGCTTAACTGACTTTGTGCAAGGCTGTATTATGTTTATTGCCTTGATACTGGTACCGACCGTTGCTTACTCTTTATTAGATCAACCGCTAGAGTCAACACTTCATAGCGTTAACCCCGATATGCTTAATTGGATAGGTGCAGGCTCTGCATTAGGGATTATTTCGGCAATGGCATGGGGCTTAGGCTACTTTGGTCAACCTCATATTATTGTACGTTTTATGTCGGTGCGTAGCGTAAAAGATATGCCAACGGCTCGCCGTATTGGTATGACATGGATGATAGTTGCAGCCATTGGTGCTGTGGGTACTGGTTTATTTGGTGCCGCGTACACTTACGAAAACAACATTGTTGTTGAAGACCCAGAAACCATTTTCTTAATTCTTTCTGAGTTATTATTCCACCCATTAATTGCTGGTTTCTTATTGGCGGCTATTTTAGCTGCAATCATGAGTACAATTTCTTCGCAGTTACTTGTTAGCTCAAGTTCGTTAACTGAAGATTTTTACAAAACGTTTTTACGCAAAGAAGCAAGCGACACAGAGCTTGTTACTGTAGGACGTATTAGTGTAGCAGCAGTTGCTCTATGTGCTATTTACTTAGCGTACGATAGAGATAGCTCAATATTAAGCTTAGTAAGTAATGCATGGGCAGGTTTTGGTGCGGCATTTGGCCCACTGGTTTTATTTAGCCTGTACTGGAAACGCATGAACTTTGAAGGCGCACTAGCAGGTATGGTTGTAGGTGCTGGTACGGTTCTGTTTTGGATTTACTCACCATTTATGATTGATGGGCAAAGCTTAAGCAGTTACATGTACGAAATTGTACCAGGCTTTATTTTAGCAAGTATTGCAATTGTCGTTGTAAGCTTAGCGACGAAAGAGCCAGCGCAAAATATTACTGCGCTATTTGATGAGGTTGAAAAAGACCTTTAATAAACCCGTACTGTAGATACGAAAAAGCCACCTAGTTTAACTAGGTGGCTTTTTTATTTGCTATGTGTTGTCCTCAAATGTGTTTGCTTATTTAGGACATATCAATAACCAATAAGTTATTTAGCAGGTAATACAGTGCTTTCTACACTACCAAAGCCAATACGGGCATAGCCTGGCTTTTCACACCAGCCGCGCATAATTACATTATCGCCATCTTCTAAAAAGCTGCGTTGCTCACCATTACTCAGGGTTATTTTTTCTTTACCACCACGAGAAAGCTCTAATAAAGAGCCCGCTTCTTCATGTGTAGGGCCTGACTGCGTGCCAGAGCCGAGCATATCACCTGGCATAAAGTTACAGCCATTTACAGTGTGATGGGTCACCATTTGCGCCACAGTCCAATATGAATGTTTGAAGCTTGAGGCAGAGACCTGCGTAGGTTGGTGGTTTTCATCACGCATTTTTTGAGTCTGAATTTTAACATCCATTTGAATATCAAATGCACCTAGCTCGCGATTAGCGGCAGATTCTAGGTACGGCATTGGCTGTGGATCGTTTTCATCACGTGTCCAGCTAGTTCTAAAAGGTGCAAGTGCTTCAGTGGTGACAATCCAAGGCGATACGGTTGATGCAAAGTTTTTAGCTAAAAACGGGCCTAATGGTTGGTATTCCCATGCTTGTAAATCCCGTGCTGACCAATCATTAAATACACAAAAACCAAATACATGGTTTTCAGCGTTTTCAATGGCGATAGCATCACCCAGCTCATTGCCTTTGCCTAAGTAAATACCGAGCTCTAACTCGTAATCTAGGCGCTTACATGGGCCAAATGATGGAGTATCTGCATCGGGCGCTTTAGTTTGCCCTTTAGGGCGGTGAAACGTTTGCCCCGATACATCAATAGATGAAGAGCGGCCATGATAGCCAATCGGCACCCATTTATAGTTTGGTAAAAGCGGGTTGTCTGGTCTAAACAAGCTACCAACGGCTGTTGCATGGTAAATTGAGGTATAAAAGTCGGTGTAATCACCAATACGACACGGCAGTGAAAACTCTATATCAGCTTGAGCAATAAGGGTACTTTGCATTTCTTTTTGTTGTTGTGCGCCTTCACGCAGTGCTTTTGAAAGCGCTAAGCGCAGTGCTGACCAGTATTGTTCCCCTAAACCCATAAATGTATTTAGTGTTGATTCGCTTGCTGCATCCACGGCTGTTTTAGCATCACCGGTAAAAATGTTTAAGTGGCTCAATTTTGCTAAATCAATAACCTGATCGCCAATAGCAACCCCGCCTCTAAATTCTTCATTTGTGTTTTTAGGACGAAATTCTGCAAAAGGTAAATTTTGAATCGGGAAGTCACAGCCTTTAATATTGGCCGACTCTACCCAGCTAGTTAAATTAATGTCGTGGGTTTCGTTAATTTGGCTCATTACTTATCCTTTAGGTTTGATGTTGGGTGCATGCATTTATTTAAGCATACTTGTATCTTGCACCCTACTTTTTAAATATTAAAACGACAAAAAGCAGCGAAGATCGCTGCTTTTAATTTACTCAAAAAAGTTATAAAACGCCGCGGCGCTCTTGGTCTCGCTCAATTGACTCAAACAATGCTTGGAAATTACCTTCACCAAAACCACCATCATCTACACGTTGGATCATTTCTATAAAAATAGGTCCAAATAGGTTTTTAGAGAAAATTTGTAATAGGTAGCAGTTTTCACTTTGGCTATCGACTAATATTTGATGCTCGCGAATTTTTTCTTTATCTTCTGCAACCCACGGTACACGGTCAAAAATAGTGTCGTAATACTCAGGAATAATGTCTAAAGTAGCAATGGTCGATTTATCAAGCTTATCAAGCGAGCTAACTAAATCGTCAGTTAAAAACGCGAGATGTTGTACACCAGGGCCATTATATTCGCCTAAATACTCGTCAATTTGGTTGTTGTTATTGCCTTTACCTTCATTAATAGGAATTGAGAAGGTGCCACAGGGCGATTTTAATGCATACGATAGCAACGCTGTTTTTTGACCTTTAATATCGAAATAGCGTACTTCTGTAAAACCAAATACGTCTTTGTAAAAGTTTGCCCATGTTTCCATAGTGCCTTTATAAACGTTATTAGTTAAGTGATCTATACGTATAAAGCCTTTATCTTCAACTACATTAGGTGCTGATAAATCTTCAAAGTCAGACTCATAAATAGATCCTTTATCACCAAATTGCTCAATAAAGTAAATCAGGCTATCGCCAATACCGTAAATGGCGGGATAAGGTAAGTCTTTATGGGTTGAGTCGGTTGCGGGTTTTGCACCACGTGCTACAGCTGTTTCAAATGCATGCTGTGCATCCTCAACGCGCCAACCCATAGAGCAAATTGCTGGGCCATGACTTTTTGCAAATTCAGCAGAAAAACCATCGCGTTCGTTATTTAGTAAAAAGTGAATGTCGTTTTGGTTGTAATAGACAATATCTTTGCCTTTAAATTTTTTTAATTTTGAAAAACCAAAATCAGTAAACACTTTATCCATGTAGTCTGCATCAGGTGTTGCGTATTCAGTAAACTCAATACCAACTAAACCTAGTGGATTATTTGCTTCACTCATTTTTATTACTCCTGCAATAAATATTGCTACTGCGATTATGTGTTGTTGTCGTGTTGAGCTAGATAATCAACTAGATTTTAAGTTTGGGGAAGAGGGGGAGCAGATTTAGCATTTGAGCAAACTGTAAATTTAATAAGACGTTTACTTAGTCAATAGGTTTATACCTTACGCTTTAGGGTAAACGAGCATGTATTAGCTTGATGCTTTTAGTTTATTAAAGTTTAAGGTATTGATATAAATGAATAAAAAAGAGGTTTTATAAAAATAAAACCTCTTTTAAAAATGTAGTTACGTAATGTTTTTTGTATTTAATTGTTTACACTTTGTGTGCGATTGTTAAAAAACGTGTTGCGCTGCTCGAGCCAAAGGTTAGGTTTTACGGTTGGAGCTGCTTGGTAATGGCGCTCAATAGCTTGGTTTAATACCCGTGTTGTAGGGGTAAATGTCAGCTTTGATTGTGCACTGCCTATGCTTTTAATTTCGTCTCGAGTCAGGGCGCGCCCAGCATATAAAAGGGCGTTCAAATAACCGGGCACTGTTTCAAAGTTGTTATCTGTAAAGAGTAAAACAGATGACGTTAATGCCCAGGTGTTATTTATTTCACCGTCTTCTTTCACACCAGCAAGCTCGCCATCTATGTACACTTCAAATACCCCATTACTGGGGGCGGTATAAAATACAAATGCAACTCGGTGCCAGTTTCCAGGCTCTGTTTGTCCAAAGTAACCACTATCACTAGTTGATTTACCATAACCGCCCGTTGGGTCGATAAACATATCGGCATCATCAGTGAGGTAATCTTGTGTGTTTGCTTGCATGATAGCGCGATAAATATCTTTGCCTTCTTCTGGCCAATATAAATCCATTACTAAGGTGTAATCAGAAACCATTCCTTCACTTGCATAATCACCATTGGCAGGTGTATTTAAGATTATTAATAACCCCTCGGTAGGGGCGTGGCGTGAAAACGCCATTACACCTGAGCTGCCATCAGCAAAATCAGCAATACCAAGTGCTTGAGTTGTATTATATTGTGTTTCTTCAGGGCCCCAGTTTGTTTGTTCTGGGTCAAAATAGCTCAATACTGAAGGGCCATAATCTGCTGCCAAAGGGCTATTTGCATCGTTAAAATTCCACACTGTGACATTGCTTTGCTCATTACATGAAAAGAGTTGATTATCGGTATCTAGGTATAAGCACTGGCTTGTTCTAAAACGCGCATATTGATCAAGTAACCACCATGCTTCGTCAATGGCTTCTATGTTTGAAAACGTTACACCGCTAAAAAATAGCTCAGGATTAAGTGCTGCGCCTTTAAACAACGCAACCTGATAAGTGCTCGCAGCTTGTATATCATCTGGTTTGAGTAAAAACCAATCTGGCTGACTGGCAAACATGGTGTTTAAATCGCTACCTGTAACCGTTACGCTATATAACGAATTAAAGCCCGGAGTGTTAGAGGGCTGGCGCTCAACATAGTAGGCTTTATGAAAGTCTTCTTGCGTTAAGGTCCCTGGTGTCCACCTCGTTTGTACTAATTCTGGGTTAAGCAGGGCCGCCGTTATATCACTTGCATGGGCTGCAGCTAAAGCCGTTATTTCTGCAAGTTCTAAACTACTTGGGTAGTTTTCAGAAATAGCAATTTCTGTATTTGCATCAGGCGCATAGCGGCCCATAATTTCATCAATTGCCAGTTTAGTTGGTTCATCACGTTCGCTGATGCTGTCAGTTTCAATGGTGCTGTAATCTATTGTTGGCGATGTTTTATCTTGCAAGTTAAACGTAAGAGTAACATCGGTGATGCCTTTGGCGTAAAAATCTGGCTGAATAACCACAGCGCCGTTCTCGAGCGTATTATAACTTTCACCGCCATGAGTATGACCGCCTAACACTAAATCAATACCGCTTACATCGGTTGCCATATCAATATCTAAGCCTTCACCTAAATGGCTTAGCATTACCATGTAGTCAACATCGCCTTGGTATTGGTTTACTATACTTTGTGCTATTTGTTGCCACTGCCAGCTCATTTTAAATTGTTTGATAAAATCAGGTATAGGCTCATCATCTATCGGTTCGTCTAGCTCGTTCCAAGGTACTGAGGTCATGCCAAATACACCTAAGGTCACACAGCCTACTTGTACTTTAGCAAAGCCTACAGCGGCAAAATCTTGTAATTGTTCGCCTTCATAGCGTGTATTACTGGCAAGCACTATGGCGTTATCATCTTGCGAGTAGCTTAATAGCTTTTCTGGCCCCCATGCATAGTCGTGATTTCCGACCACACGTAAATCAAACTGCATGGCTTTAATGGCTTCTTCTGTAGCGCTACCTTGTGATAGTTGCTCAGCAACAGTGCCTTTTTCGTAGTCATCACCCCCGTTGGTAAAAAGGGTATGCGGCGTTTGTGCAAGTACTTGGTTGTAGTAGGCCTTTATGCGGCTAAAGTATTGCTCCTCATAACCGAATCGCGCATGTAGGTCGGCAACATGAACAAATCTAACCGATTGCTCTGTGGCTGTGGCATCACACGTTGGGCCTATAGCTGCTAAGGCCTCATTGCGCTGCATCATAATAGCGAAGGTTCCCAGTGTTGTTACTTGCGCACTTACAAAACCATCTGCAACAAAAGAGTTATCAATAACTTCCCAGCTATCGCCAGATTGTCTAGCAATAAATAGCTGGCCACCTAATTGGTAATCATCAGGTATTTTTATGGTAATTGTTATTGGGTTACTAAAAGAAAGCGTACTTGGGGTGAGTAGGTGTATATCTGAGATAATATTTAGTAGTGCATTTGCATCATCTAATACTGTTTTTTCGTGTGTAAGTTCAGTGTTTTGAGAGACGGCATTGGCAGGTACAGTCAGTAAAAAGCTTCCTTCATCAAGGCTGACATCTAAACCTGTAGTTGTAGATACGGTTAACTCGCTAGGCTCAGGCTCAACGGGATCATTAGGGTTAGTTGTAACTTGATCGTCTGAACCACCACAGGCTGATAAAAAAACAATGCTTAAGGTTAAAAATAGGGTGTGAGATAAAGTTAACAAGCGCATGTACTGCGTCCCTGAGACTAGTTAAAAATTAATCAGCAGATGATAGCAGTTTACAGCGAGGTGATATAGAAATTTGAGAAAATTTCCCCCATAGCGGCTATGGGGGAAATTATAAATAGTATTACGCGTAATTAAACGTGCAATATTATGCAGCTTTTTCTTCTAGGCCTTGTTTTTCCCATACTTTCGCTTTAAAGCTCATAAGCACTAAAACAATACCTACGCCAATGCTAAATAAGGCAATTTGTAAGTATAAGTTAGGGATTTCTTCAACGTTATTTGGATCAAAGTTACCAGCCAGTAAGCCAGCAATAATGTTACCAATAGAATAAGTTAATACAAATACACCCATCATTTGGCCTGTGTAACGACGTGGCGAAAGTTTACTTACCGCACTTAATGCTACAGGGCTTAAACAAAGCTCACCTACTGTATGTAAAAAGTAAGTTGTTACTAGCCAGTATGGCGCTACTTTTAAGCCTTCAGCTGCGTAGTGAGCGGCCATAAACATAACTAAAAAGCCAGAAGCCATAATAATTAAGCCCATTGCACATTTTACGCTGTAAGTCGGCGATACCATCTTTTTAGATAAGTTAATCCAAAGCGCGGCAAAAAATGGCGATAAAGCAATAATAAATAGTGAGTTTAAAGATTGGAACCATGTTGTTGGAATTTCAAAAGTACCAATAAGGCGATCTGTGTAATCACGGGCAAATAAGTTAAGTGATGAACCCGCTTGCTCAAAGCCAGACCAAAAACACGCAGAGGCAACACACACTAAAAATAGTGCCCACATTCTTTGTTTTTCGCCCGCTGTTAATTTACCTGTAAAGTAAATAACCCCGAAATAAATGAAGAATATAATAGTAAACACAACAGCTGTGTAGCCTGCTACAACAGTTGGGTTAATAATAATTGCGCCCGTCATTGCTGCAGCGGTCACACCAGCGGCAATAACAACAAAAGCAGCAATACCAAACCATGCACGAGATGCACCTTTAGCGCTTAATGGGTTAGCCGGTAATGCACTGTGCTCTGGTAGATTATTAAGCGTGCGCTTATATTGGATTAAGCCAATAGCCATACCCACAGCAGCTGCACCAAATGCCCAGTGCCAACCTACGTTTTCCATAAAGTAACCACATACGTAGTAACCAATTAGAGAACCTAAGTTAATACCCATGTAGTATATAGCGTAACCGCCATCACGGCGCTCATCAGCATCGCTGTATAACTGGCCTACCATTGCGCTGATATTTGGTTTTAGCAAACCAGTACCTGTAGCAACAAAGATCAAACCAATAAAAAATGAATACTCATGAGGCACGGCCAAAATAATATGGCCACACATGATGATGATACCGCCGTACCATACGGCCTTTTGACCACCGAATAATCTATCCGCTAGCCAACCACCCGGTAAGCCTAAGAAATAAACGGCACCTGTGTATAAACCGTAAATTGCAGCAGCTGATGCAACAGTAAAGGCAAGGCCTTCTTCTTGTAGGCTTGCTGTCATAAACAATACGAGCATCGCTCGCATGCCGTAGTAACTCATTCGTTCCCACATCTCAGTGAAGAACAATGTCGAAAGTCCTTTAGGGTGGCCAAACCAACCACTATCTGGAGCTGAACTCATATTTACTTCCTAACTTTAAGAATTGTTGTAATGGCCTTATAATTTTTTGCTTTAGCTGTTTTGTGCCATGGGGCACTAAAACGCTCGACCATCTGTATATTATTTGTAGCTAAGATAATGATTTGCTAAATGGTAGTAACACCACAAGGTAAGAGACACACCCTTATCCTAGTTACAATTGCGCTCAAGTATACATATACCTTAGTGCGAGGGGAAGCATTCGCGATGTATCACCTTGCACTGCGTTAAAAGTCTGCATAGGGAATAATTGGGGTGCCAGGAAACTCTAACGTCCCGTACACAGGATTGAAGTAATAGCGAATATAGAGCTGGCCAAAGTTTGGTTCGTAAAAGTCAGCGCGATCGATGGCTAAATAACCACCAAAAAACCAATGCGGCGTTATACGGTACTCAAAGCTCCCTTCAAGATTGTATGACACGCCAGAGCTGTCATCACTCTCAAATACTGGGTCTACCCCGGTAATCGATTCTCTATCGTAGGCTTGTAGCTGCAAGTCAGTATCGTTAGGATAAAAATCAATGGCTTGGGTTTTTGTTTGCGAATACGAAATCCCCGTTTTTAAGCGATAAACAAAATCATCGCCCCAGCGCGCATCGTAGCTTAAAGGCACCGACAACCCAACGTAGTTTTGTGGGCTATAGTAACCGCCGTGGCCCCATGTTTCTTCACTTAAATTATACTGATATGTCCAATGCAATAGACTTGCGCCGACGGTAAACTCACGCTCTTGATTACTAATAACGCGATAATAAGACCCGCCCATTACTCTATAGCGTTGGTTATCTTTAACATTTTGCCCTTTATAGAGCGTAAAGTCGGCGCTTGACCAAAAGCCCCAATCGCCACCTAAGTCATGAGATAGGTTGGCAGTTAGGCCTGTTGAGCGCACGCCGCCCCAAATTTCACCGGTATTTACATCTTCAAGCCCAGCATAAGAAAGCACGGAGCTTGTTACAGGGCGTTTTTCGAGCTCTAGGCTATAGCCAAAATCGCCAATACTGTTGGCGTAATTTACACCCCATACTATGTCTTCAATTAAAAAGCCAAGCGGGGTGGTGCCTACATCAACACGCCAATTTTCATTTTGCCAGCCAATACCTATGTCGACCCCATCTTGCTCAGGGCTTACTTCATCAATAGCACAGGTAAATATACAAAGTGCACCTTGGCCGTAGCGGCTACCAGCAAATTGCTCATCAAAACGAGTTGTTTGTGCGCTAATAGTGGTTGGGTCTATTTTAATAAACCCTTGGCCTTGCCAAAGTGGAAAGTAGGCTTCAATAGGTACTAAGCCTGCGCCAAGAGTCGCCTCGCTTTCGGTGCTTGTTTGGCCACTAAAGTTTACCCCAATAGCAATGTATGCTTGGTTTTTGCTTAGCTCATTTATAAGCTCGCGTTTAGCGCCATTAATATACCATGCATCATTTTCATCTATGCGGGCAATTTGTTTGTAAAACGATTCATCGTTTAGGCGTTGCTCGCTTGATAGCGTTTTTAAATACCATTGCTTAGCTTGGTCTTGTTCATTAAAATTTCGAGCAACTTCAGCGCCCAAATAACTAAGCTCTTTATCATTGGGTGATTTAGCAATTAATTGATTGGCTAAAACTAAAGCATCACCTGCGTAATTAAAGTCATTTAACGAGGCCATTATTTGGCGTTGTAAGTAGGCTTGCTGATCATCTGTTTGCGTTATTGCGCGCTCAGTAACTTCTTTTGCCTGAAAGTCGTTACCTAATTCTCTGTAAGCTTTTGCTATTGCAAGCATTGCTTGAGGTTCAATTGGCTGATTGTTTTTCAGTTTTTGCTGATAAACAATAATTGCTGACTCTTGTTGCCCCAGAGCTAAATTAGCATTTATTAATGCCGTGGTGATGGCGGGTGTACTTTGGTACTTTTGATCAAGCTGGTTCAGCTTTGCTAATAATTCGCCACCTTCGTAATACTGATTAATATACGTGGTGTATAAATTGACGTACTGTTCTACTTCGCCAGCACTTGCATTATTAGGCAAGCTGTAATGAGAAAACCATTGTTCTACAGCAGGGCGCTCGTTTTGTTCTAATAGCCACTGCGCGTAAAGCATATGCCAATAAGGTGATAAAGTAGGCTCAGTATTTAATGCAGTATTAATTAACTTTAGAGCGTGTTTTTTCTCATCTATTTGATACCAGCTACGCGATAGCTCGGCTTTCATTACAGGAGTTAAATTTTGCGCTTCTAAATTACTTAAATGAAAAATAGCCGTGGTTCTATTTTTAGTATTTAAGTGTCGCTCGCTTTGTCGAAGAGACTCGTTGAGCCTAAGCTGTTGCTCAAGAGAAATTATGTCGTCATTTCGATCATTAACCGGCACATACTCTAAGGTGTTTAAAGCGCCTTGATAATCATCAATTGAGCGTAAAAATAAAGCATGGCTATAACGTAACTGTGGATTGAGCGGAAACTGCCAAAGCACATTATTAAATAACGTTTTTGCCTTTTTAGTTAACCCGTTTTGTTGATAAATAAACGCTAAATCGTAATAAAGCCAAGGCTGCTCAGGGGCCAGTTCAATTGCCTCTTTTAAGGTTTTCTCAGCAAGCTCTGTATCGCCTGCATCACTATGTTGGCGTGCTTTTTCGCGAAGCTGGCTACTTAACGTTGCCACATACACAGGTTTAAGTTGTGCTTTTTGAGACTGAGATAAAGCATTATAAAACTTGATTAACGACTGCTCATTGTTATCCAATTCAACAATTTCTAATAACCCTGTTAGAGCGCCATTATTAAGCGGGTCATTTTTTAACACGGTTTGATAAATAGCGGCCGCTTGTGAATAATTACCTTGAGCAAATTGTAACAATCCGCGGTTATACAAAACGCTAGCAGGGTCTTGCTCAAGTGTGTCGGCTAAATTTAATTTAAGCAACGCCGTTTTAAACTGGCTATTATTTATGGCTTCTTTAGCTTGGCGTATGTAAAGCCAAAACTTTGCTGTGGTTGCTAAGTCTTTTAGCGTTTCTCGCTCGGCAAAGTCGGCGGTATGCGAATACGCCTTAGTAAAATAATTATAAGATGTTTGATTTTTACCCATACGCAAATAAAGGGTGCCAAGGCTGCGCATAATTGCGCCATCGTTAGGGCGTCCTTTGAGTGCTTTTAGTAAAAGCGGCTCTGCGGCAACGAGCTTGTTTTTTTCAAGTAACGCCTCACCTTTAAGCCATAGTTGGTAGGCCGGGTTAGCTAATAATTTTTGTCGCGCTTTTAAATCTTTTTTGAAATCTTGATACTGTAATTCGCCTTTGCTGCTAAACGGATACACGCTAAAGTAGCGCTGAAATTGTTTTTCTGTAGCGCTATTTAATTGCATGTTAGATAAAGCACCTAACCAGATTGCTTCTACTTCATTACTGTAGCGAGAGGTGGCACCATATTTACTTAAAATCGTTAGCGCGGTGCTATCAGTGGGGTTATTTCTGAGTAAGTGGCGCGCGTATGCAATATCTACCGCGCCGATGTTCTCGTAACTGCGTAGTAGCCTTTCGTAGCCTTTTTTTACATTTTTCCATTGGCTTTGCTCTTGTGCATACCAACTTAAGTGCTCGAGCTCAAACGCTAAGCTTGGATAGGTGTTTTTAAAAAGCCTGTTGTAAATTAATCGCGCTTGTTCGTAACGTCCCGCACGGGCAAGTAATTTAGCTTGCTGTATATCTGCTTTGTATTCGTTTTCTAATCTAGCAATTAATCGTAACTGTTCTACACAAGGGTGGGTACGTGTGTTGTTACCGTCAATTTTTCTTAAAATTTGATTTGCTTGTATAGCCTTACCATTGGCAAACTCAAAACGAGCAAGCGCACACTGGCTTTCTATTCGATTAGGGGCAATGGCCAATAGCTTTTGTAAGCTATCGGCAATTAAATCTTTATTTTCTTGCACTTCACCAATATTGATTTGGCTTAAAAGCCACTCAACAGAGTGTGTATCAATGTCATTATTTGTTTTAGCATGCACACTTGCGCTGACTGCTAACGTACAAACAACAGCCCATTTTAACGACATTCAGTGCTCCACCTTGGCTTGAGCGTCCCGTCTGCTGTTATTAAAAAGCGCTTATTAAGCGCGCTACTACCAAACAGGTTTAATACACTGTCGTAATAGCGTGTTTGTGTGAATGACTTATCGACCATTAACTTTTGTTGAATGGCCATAACCAAAGAATCATCGCCATTTTCTTTTAGCATGGGCAGTAGAGCAGCATTAAAGCCTAATGGGCCACGCTTTTGGGTTTTGCCAGAGCGCGCATAGGTATTTAAAGGAACGTAGCCACGGCTGTTTATAGCCTCTACAAAAGGGGTAAACTGCTCGCTTAGTTGTGCTTTGTAAGGCGCATCGTTCGCCATCATGCTGGCCCATAAGTAAACCCTAATGGCGTTAAAACTGCCTAAATCGGTTGCTTTTTTATCGTAATAAAAACCTTTTGCTGGGCTATACATCACCCAGTCAGGGCTAACTCCGTTTTTAGCGGTATCTAAAATAAGCTTTGCAGACGCTTCATGTAATTGCTGCCAAGGTGAGTGCGGGTATAGTTTGCTAAATTGCTGATAAATAAATAACGGTGAATAACTAGGGTTGAGTTTATAGGTGTTATTTTCAAATTCAAACCCAGCAGGGGCGGGTAATAAAGTAAGTCCTAACCCTGAAATATAGGCGGTTTCTTCTCGCATAATACGCTGCGCTAATACAGCAGCTAAAATACTATAGCGGCGGTCGTCCCATAAAATAGCTGCTTGCGATAAACTATATGCTATCCATAAATCAGAATCTGATGCTGGGTTTGAGTCTATAATCCCATAGGTATCATTACCTGTTTCACCCCATTGCCAAGCAGGCAAACGTGTACTTAAATCGCCTTCAGAGAGATGGTCTTGCGTCCAATCTAAAATGGTATCAAACGCGGCTTTATCGTTTGCTACTAGCGCAAAAAATAGCGCGTATGATTGCCCCTCTGAGGTGGTAATATTTTGTTTTGAGCCTAGGTCTATTACGCGGCCTTCATTACTAATAAAGTGGTTTTTAAATACGTGCCACCCCTGCCAAGGCTCGCACTGCTGCGTTTGCGCTGACACAGAAAAACTTAAAAAAGCGGCTACTAATAATGCCCGGTTAAGTAATGTCATTATTCATCTCCTTCAGCTAAACGCTTATGGGTGAGTGCTTGTAGTAATCGCCATAAAATAAATGAAATTAGTAACAGCGTTAATATAGAAAGCAGGGCTAAAATAAATGGATGGTCAGATAAATGGAACCACACCAGCGTATGTACAGGAATATGACCGACAAAGTATTGCTCTTCGGTTTTTATTGTTTTAACGCCTTGTGAGTTTATAACCGCAGCACTGCCTTTTAATTGGCTTAATGTTTGCGAGTCCATAAGGGTTTTATCAATTAAGCCAAATGCTTTTTCAGTGGTGGCATTAAGTGATACAACAGAGCGTTCAGAATCAAAAGGAGATTGATAAGCTGTAATTACCGCCATATCTCCGCTACTTTTTACACTCACTTGTATTTTATCTGTGGCTTGCTCATCGTATGCACCGTTGTAAATTGCTTGCTTTATTTCACGTTGGTTATTCGTTAAAAGTACGTTTGTATGCGCATCTTCATCTAGTTGCTGAGCTGTGCTGCCAGGCTTTGCAACAACTAAAATATCTTTGTCGTCTAAATCAACATTTTCATTTAAATGGGCCACTGTCATTCTGTGGGTTGGATACCCCGTTATTGCGCCAAAATGACCGGTAAGATTAAACAGCAAAGTTAACGCTTTTGCAGAAGGCTGCTGGTCAATTAGTACAAGTGTTTGCTGTAAATCGGCATATTTGGTGTACGGGAAGCCACTGTTCGCAAATACATTTAAATCTGGCAGGGCAATGTAATGATCAAAGCCACTTACATCAATATTAGAATTACCATCAATAACACCAAACTCACCACCAGGTGGTGCTATTGCACACTCACCTTTTTTCAGCACACCAAATCTAAAATCAAAGTTTAGCTCGTTCCGAGTGGCTAAGTTTATGCCATTAAGTGAAAAGTTTTCTGCGTTTTGTGTAGTATCGGTATTGGCAATAAGTGGCAATAATGTTTTTGTAGTATTGAGCGCAGAGTCGTCATTATCTAACAAATATCCACTAATAAACTTTTGATTAATCAACATATTTAACCGAGAGTCCAAAGACTCGCTCTCGGGTGTGCTGCGATATTGCAATGTAATGGGGATGCCTTTTTCACGCCAAGTAAATAAATCTGGAGCAAAGCGCACGTTTAATTTTACGGGGCCGTTATTTAACCCTTGTGCTTGTAGCTGATTGTCAAAATCAATTAATTCGTCAAAGTGTACAGCTCTATCAGCGCGTAACCAGCGCGGGGCATCGTACGCCTTGCGAAGCGGTAGTTGGTTAATTGCTTCTATGCTAGCGGTTCTGCCGGTCATGACTTTATGGCCAAAGGCCAATCCCGTGACGGCGGTTTTTAAATCGTCTTCATCACGCCCTAAAATAAGCAACATTTTGCTGTATCTATGTAGTGGGTTTGAAATAATCTCAACGGTTGGCTTTTCCACATCGGGATAGTCTTTTAAAAAGTCAGGCTTTGAATCGTTGGTAATAAAAACCACGCTGTGCGTATCTAATGATTTGTTAATCACCACCGGAAAATCAGCACCACGCCAGTCAGCTTGCGCGCCAAACCAGCTTGAAAGAGTCGCAGCCGCTTCAATCGTTTTGGTGTTAGGTGTTTTTGCAAACACAAACGGTAAGCTTAACTTATTGTAATCTTTGGCATCAAAAAAGGGCTCTGGTAAATATTCTAAACGGCTATCTATTGCCAGTTGCTTTTGATTGAGCGTGATATTGCTCGATTTATTAATTTCGGTCCAAATAGAGCGACTAAAGTAATCTTGGCAACGTAAATCATAATAACCAACAAGCTCAAACCGTACTTGGTTGTAGTCTTGTACATACTTAGCATTGAGTTTTAGGCTATGGTTAACGGTATTTTTAACCACACTTAGTTGCTCATTTATGGGCAGTACAGTGACTAAGTTTTCATTAAAATACACTTTTAAATGCGACACGTTAGCAATCAATGATGGCGAGTTTGTGTACGAAAAATTAAGCTGTAAATCGGTGCTTAATTTATCAATGCGGTTGGTAAAATCCACTCTTGAGTTGTTGTTTATGCCATCAAGCTTGTAGCCATCAAAGCCTAAAGCAGCAAAGTCTAATCTTAAACTAGACACGTTGGCGCTTTCTGGGTAGCCATTTATAAACACAGATTTATCGTGCATTGGCTCAATAGCACATGCTTTGTAAGCACTGCATGTTAAAAACAGTATTAGAAATGTATTAAGCAAATTTTTAATCATAATTATAATGCACTATTGGTTTTTTAGGGGTGAAAGAGTTTATATATACAACAATTTTTGTCATTAGTTTTACAAAGGGTTGTAATGGCTTAGGAGCATGAAACAATAAATTGCTAAATCCTCTTAAACTTGTTTTTTGTACTTCTTTAAAGCTATATGAAGGGCGGTCATGACGAAAATTATTTTGCCAGTCAAGCCACGCATCCGCTCTTGAAAAGGTGCACTGTATAAATGCTTTTTGCTTTTCGAGCGAGAGATCTTTTAACGTTAAGCCTATTTGTTTGTTTCGGGTGTTACATACATACGTTGTAAACGAAAACTGTTTATTACCGCGGCTCATTAATAGCTCTATTTTGTCGTTTACTCGGCATAAATGAGCGTGCTCTGTTTCAATACCCACCCCATTATCAGAGTAATCGGTAATTTTAACTTTTAACGTATGCCCATTTGCTAAGCGCACGCCAGCCGGAAAGTTTGCCTTAATACGGTGAGACTGCCTTACTTGCCTAGCTTCTGCAGCAACGGCTACCGCAGCGCCTAAAATAATAATATTATAAATTGCCCAGCCCATGCTGATTAACAAAACGCCCACTTGGCTCGGATCGCCAAAGCCTAAGCGTAAAACACCTACAAGCATGCCAACTAAGTTTATGAGTAAAAGTACCAAGTAGGGTTTAGATATACCCCAATCGTAATGTTCTTTATCATTTAAGCCGCCTTTCTCTGTTACGTTAAACTTACCCTTATTAGGGTTTATTAGCGCAACGGTTGTAGGCTTTAATATGTACCAGGCAAGAACAGACTCATACACTTCACCCCAAAAAGAGTAGCGATATTTACCCTGAATTCGTGAGTTGGTCGCTTTTATTTGTATGAGTGTAGGCACTACATAAATAAAAATAGCTAAAAACGGCGCATAGATAATGTAAGCATTAAAGTATATGAGCGCCAGTGGCGCGGTTAAAAATACAATACGCGGAATGCCCGATAAAAAGTGCAGCATGGCGTTTAAGTAGCACAGGCGCTGTGGTATATCGAGCCCTTTACCTAAAATTGGGTTATCGAGCCTAAATATTTGCGCCATACCCCGAGCCCAACGAATACGCTGGCCAATATGTGCAGAGAGGCTGTCGGTGGCAAGCCCTGCAGCCTGTGGGATATTTATATAAGCGGTTTTATAACCGGCACGTTGCATACGCAGTGCAGTGTGGGCATCTTCGGTTACCGTTTCAAATGCAAAGCCACCAATATTGTCGAGTGCTTCACGTTTTAAAACGGCGCATGAGCCACAAAAGAAGGTGGCATCCCACATGTCATTACCATCTTGGATCAACCCATAAAAAAGCATGTTTTCATTAGGGATTTGGCTGTGGTTATTTAAATTACGCTCAAACGGGTCTGCTGAGAAAAAGTGATGCGGTGTTTGCACTAAACATACTTTGCTGTCTTTTAAAAATTGCCCCATGGTCATTTGTAAAAATGAGCGGGCAGGTACGTGGTCACAGTCAAAAATAGCAATGTAGTCGCCGTTAGTGTAGCGCATGGCGCTATTCATATTACCGGCTTTAGCGTGGTTATTATCGGGTCGTGTTAAATAACCCACCCCCACTTTTTGAGCAAATTCTTTAAACTCAGGGCGTTTGCCATCATCAAGAATATACACGTTGAGCTTATCAGCAGGCCAATCAATGCTCATCGCCGCAAGCGTGGTAGGTTGTACAACACTTAATGGTTCATTATAAGTAGGAATGTATACATCAACTGTTGGCCATAAGTCAGTGTTTTCTGGCAACGGAACAGGTTTACGCTCAAGGGGGTTTATAGTTTGAAAAAAGCCTAAAATGAGCACTAGCCACGCATAGGTTTCTGCCAGCAGCAAGCCTGCGCCTAACGTAAGTGCAACAGGGTCATCCCAATTGAGGGTTTCTGTGTAGCGCCACCATAAATAACGCGATGAAGTGGTTACCGATAGGGTGATCATTACAATCGTGGCCATTTGCCCTTTAACGCGCTTAAGCCCGTATGCCACTATCAAAATAAAACTAATAAACACGGCTTGCGCTTCTAGGCTAAACGGAATGGTTATAAAAATAGCCAGTAAAAACAATATAAAGGCTACAACCACATATTTTATTAGTTTATTTTGCCAAATCTTAGCGTCAGCCATGGTTTTAAAAGCACTTTTTTTAGGACCCTTAACGTTTTTTGATAACAAACGCTTTAGTAATCTACCTAGTTTTAAGTCAAACCAACGCAACTGTTTAAGTGAATAACTTACCCCATTATAAAACTGATTTGATAGCCGCTCCCTTACAGAGTTATTTTTAGGTTTGTATTTAAAAAATAACAAATAAGCGCTTTGAATGATAAAGCGCAAAATATTTGAATAAATAAACGTGCGGTATGGCAAGCGAAGATGCGGGTAGTAATCATATAAAATAAGTTCAAAGTTAATTTTGTGGTCTTTTATATTGATAAACAATGAACTAATCAGCGTAATAAAAGGCATTAAAAAGGCTTCTATTACGTTTACTTTGTGCTGGTTAAAATAACTATGAAACTTAAATAAAATATAACGTACAAGTTTTTCAGTAAAAATAATGCTTAACAGTAAATACAAAGTACTGTGTATTGGGCGCTTATAAAATAAAGAAAAGCTCATAACTACAGGGCCGATTTACTTACAAGCCAGCCGGCAAGTGTTTCAAAGTCATCGTTAGCAACACTGTAAGGCGCACAATTAAGCGCTACATTTCTATAGGCTGTAGACTCTTTAATTACTTCATCACTATTTATAAAAAAGGGCGCCATAAGCGGCAAGGTAGATTGCCATAAAGAAAACAGGTCAAACTCAAGTGTTGATGCAGAGTTATAACGATTGACTAAAAAGAAGTGTTTCCACTGGTTGTCAGTGTGTTTTAACGTTTGTAGTTTTTTATAAATTAAGCTGTGGCAAATAGCATCACAATTAACTATTTCAATTACTATGTCGTTTTTATCGAGCGGGTAGTGGGTGATATCAATATGTGCAGGGCAATCAAAAAGAAGCCAAGCATTATTGTTATAATCCAGTTTATTGCAATTGTTTATAAAATCGAATAACGCTGCGGTACTAACACTTTTATCGCCAAAAGGTAAAAACACTATGCCATCACTATCTTGATGAAAGTGCTCAAGGGCTTGTTCAAAGTCCTGCTCGTTACTCCAGCCGTGGTTGTACTGCCAAGGCAGGCCAAAGTGCAGGCCCAAATCGCTTTTAGAATCTAAATCTATAGCAATAACGTCAGAGCCTGATTTTTTTAATACGCAGGCTAAGTTGGCAACCATAGAAGTAGCGCCAGTGCCGCCTTTAATGCCTTTTAGAAAAATTCTTTGCAAAGGATTGTTTACCTGTCGTTTCAATTACTACTTACGCATTTACTGCACGGTGTATTTCGTTCAGTAATGCGTATTTTTCTATTGTTTGTTTATTTTTTTGTTTATTAACAATTTCAACGTAATCTTCACTTTTGCCGCCAAAACGCCGTGCAAGGTTCTCAATGTCATTTGATGTTAAGGTTTCAGAGCTTTTTGTCGTTAAATTACGCATTGTTGCCTTTATGGTGAAGTTTATTATTTTTATTTAAAGTGGACAATATTTGTCTATTATATATAGAATAGCGGGTAAAACTAGTAAAAAAGTATTTTTTATAGGCTAAATTCAGTGCAAAACTTTAACATTTCAGGCTTGCAGCCCTCTGCTGTAGAGCTAAAACCTGCATCGTTATATGCAATTTTAGCCCCTTTAGACAATTTTGCTACTGAACTGGCATTACATGCAATTAATAAACCCTCAGCCTCTGATATTTATATTGTTTCTTCTCAAATAGAAACATTTTTTGAAGGCCCTTTTAGCGATGCATTAAATCATGCATTTGACCAACACAAAGTGCATCCGTTTAGGTTTTCGGCAGATACACGCGACTTGCCAAAGCAACAAATAATTAACAATACGCTAAAAGAGCTAAATGCTTATAAACAGCTAAATAATGCATTAGTCATTGTTCACTTTAGTACGACTGATTTAGCCTCATTGGATCAAAAGCAACTGATGCAAAGTGTTCAGACCTATAAAAAATTTAGTACACAATCAGGAGCGACCGTCTTATTTTTAGTTTCTGGCCCTGAGGTGACTAACTATCGCTTTTTATTAAGGCGGTTAAATTCGGACCTCGACGGGTTGGTATATGTTGAAAATGATTCAACAGTGCGCGTACTAGAGTACGATTATTGGCATCACAGTACAGGTATCATTGCCTCTGTACAGTATCCATTAATGATTGAAAATGGCTGCTTTAAAGTGCAGCAAAATAGTATTACGGAACAACAAACCTCAACATCGGGTGTATTTGCAGATGAAGACGACGTGTGGATTGTACAAGGAGCTATTCCTGAAGGGACCAAGCTTCCTGCAAAATATAAAATAATAAAAGACAACAACACGCTTTTTTCAAAAGGCCCTAAATTAGAGGCGGCAACATTGGTATTTGCAGTTTCGCGTTATACCGATTTAGCCCTGCTTGCCAAGCAATGTTTTGAGCTGAGAAAAAACTGTGGTCGCTGGCTTAAATTAGTGATTCAGAACGTTGATGGGGTGATCCGCCATCAAGATGAATGCTTATTTTTGACCTTAGGTGTTAATCTAATTTTGTATAGTTTTTCAGAGCCTTCAAGGTTGCTCTCACAGGTGCAGTCAATTCAAGGGTTTCAATTTTCAAGACCGTTACCGCCTTCTATTGAACATGTACTTCAATTTACCGAAAATACCTTTTCTAAAGGTTACCTGCCTTTTATAGAATTTACCAAACAGGTAGAAGTTCACAGCGATTCAGCTGTAAATTTAGGGGTAAGTGGAGTGTTGGTTAAATTAGAGCTTTTGCCTCGGATTGACCCAATCCACCCTTTGCATTTATTTCATATAAAGCGTGAGGGCGACGTATTCAGTTTGGTAGAAAACACCGTGTATTTGTATTTACATGCGTGTCGCGAAAATGATGTTAACAATGCGATAAAGCACTTGTTTAAATTAGAAACAAACGATTTTTTTGCGCAGCAAAATATTATTTCCGATCATTTTTATATTCAGCAAGAATGTAAACAGCTTAGGCGTTATTATGCGGGCCAAGATATAACCGATTACTCTGCCCAATTAAAAGAGAATGAAAGCTATAAATTTTCGCAAAAAATAGATGCAAGTGTTGCAGCTGATTTAGAAACACCGGAGTTTACTAAAAACGAGCGCGCAGATGCTGTGCCGTTTAAAATGGCCATAAAGAGTAACGTATGAGTATCAATCAATTATTGATTACAGCAATTTTAGCGATGCTAGTTGGCGTATTTTTATGTATGTCGGGGTCGTTGATACTGAAAAAAATAAAAAAATACTATGCTCAGCTTACGTTTAAACATGAAGTACTCGAACCTTACAAACCAAATAGAATAAAGAAGGGTAAATAGTGAAATTATCAGGCTTAGGGGTGTGGAACCTCTATTTTTTAGTTAAGTTTGCACTTTTTTATTATGGTGCAATCGACTTTGGCTTATTAGCAAATGCAGCGCTGGCTGCTTTTTTTGCTATTTCTTACACGCACCCTTTACTAAATAAAGCCAAACATTGGTTAGGCGCGGTAATGGCTATTGTTTTACTTTATAAAGATTCGTGGTTGCCCCCTATAGACCGTTTAACACGCCAAGCTGGTAACGTGCAAGACTTTAGCTTTGGCTACTTTTTAGAGCTCATGGCGCGTGTTATTAAAGTTGATATGTTATTAGCACTGTTTGTTATTACTGTGTGCTTTTGGTATTGCTCACAGTGGATACGCTTTACCACTGTAACAATTGTTGGGCTTATGTTTGTAGCTTGGCAGGGCACAAACAACGAGGATAATTTAATTTCACAGCCAGTGGCGGCTAATAATGTTCAAACAGCGGCGCCTCGTGCACAAGCACAAGTGGTAACGCAAGAAGCCAAATCGCCTGATCAGCAATTAAAAGAGTTTTATCAGCAGCAAAGTTTGCTAGCAAGCCAATTCCCTCAGCAATATAATGGCGAGTTATTTGATGTCATAGTACTAAATATTTGCTCGATGGCCGTGGCTGATCTAGAGGCCATTGGCGTAAGCCTTGATGATTTATATAGCGATTTTGATGTGGTGTTTTCTGATTTTAATTCGGCTACTTCTTACTCTGGGCCTGCTGCAATTCGCCTTCTACGAGCAAGTTGTGGTCAAACAAGCCAAACTGCCTTATTTGAAAATGCACCAGAGCAGTGTCATTTGTTTAAAAATTTAGAAAACTTAGGTTACAAAAGCAATGTGGTTATGAACCACGACGGCCACTTTGATGAGTTTAAAGGTTTGGTGAAAAAGTTTGGTAAAATAGATGAGCAGCCTTACGATATAACTAACTTACCTGTAGCTCAATACGGGTTTGACAACAAGCCTATTTATTCAGACGGGGCAGTACTAAACTCATGGTTAAATGATAAAGGTGAAGACTGCGCGCCATGTGCTATGTATTACAACACCACCAGCTTGCATGATGGCAATCAACTAGCGAATCAAGCCCGCATGAGTAGCCTTGAAAGTTACCCAATTAGACATAAAAACTTATTTAACGATATTAACGGGTTTATTAAAAACCTAGAAAAACGTGGCCGTAATGTCATGCTGATGATAGTACCTGAACACGGCGCAGCATTAAAAGGCGATAAAGTGCAGTTTGCTGGGCTTCGTGAGATACCAAGCCCAAGTATTGTATCTGTTCCGGTGGCGATTAAGTTTATTGGTAAAAATGTACAAAGCTATTCACAAACGCTTGTAAGCGAATCAACAAGTTACTTTGGTTTATCGGAGCTAATTAGTGGCGTGCTTAGCACAAACTTTTTTGCAGGTAATGGCAATATTGCCGACTTAGTTGATACGCTGCCTCGTGCACCTAAAGTAGCCGAAAACGCTGACACAATAATGATGTATGTTAATAAGCGCCCTTATATTCAATTAGATGGCGGAGACTGGACCCCATACCCGCAAAATTAATAGCATATATGCACGACCCCTTTTAAAACGCAGCTTACACGCTGCGTTTTTTAGTTTTAAGCTGCACGTTATTACAGTTTGATGTTTATAGGCGTGAGTTTACAGTGATAAAGACGATGGCTTGTCCAAATTTGTTTACAATTTACTGTATTGAATAACGGAGTTAGCGTATTATTCGGCTAATATAGTTTTTCCTTATTCGAGGATGTATGCGTCTAGATATTCATTGTGCCGACCGTGTAGGTATTGCCCAAGAGATCCTAAATATTTTAGTAAACTACGATGTTGACTTAAAAGGGATTGAGGTTGATTCGGTAAATTGCCGTATGTATGTAAGCTTTCCTGAAATTGAATTTGAGCAATTTCAAAAAATTATGCCTTCTATTCGTTTGATTGATGGCGTACATGATGTTCGCACAACCGCCTTTTTACCCTCTGAGCGAGAGCATAACGAATTAAATACACTGCTGCGTGCACTTCCCGATGGCGTTATCTCGATTGACGCAAAAGGGTGGGTACGTTTGTGTAACGACGCTGCCTGTAAAGACCTACAGTTGAGCGAAAAAGAAGTGGTAGGGGCCAATATTAATAACCTACTAAAAGGGTTTAACTTTACGCGTTGGTTAGAAGGCAAAGAAGTACTTGGACAAACAACCCGGGTAGATGTTGCCGGTGAAGACTTTATTGCCGATATTTTACCGATTGCCGTCCCGCAAGGTGGTGAAGGTGACGTGTTAGCTGGTGCGGTTATAAATATAAAATCGCAAAGCCGCCTTGGTCAGCAGGTCAGTGCCTTTAGACGTTACGGGCAAGAAAGCTTTGCAACTATTCACAACTTTAGTACTGCTATGCGCCGTGTAGTGCGCGAAGCACGAAAAATGTCGCAGCTAGAAGCCCCCATTTTAATAACCGGAGAAACTGGTACAGGTAAAGAGCTCCTTGCTCGTGCGTGCCACTATGCCTCTAATCGTTCGGTTAAGCCGTTTATTGCACTTTCGTGCGCATCTTTGCCTGATGATGTGGCTGAATCTGAATTATTTGGTTACGCCGGATATGAAGAAAACACCGCACCTAAACGCGGAGTACTAGAGCAAGCCGATGGCGGTACTGTGTTTTTAGATGAAGTTGGCGAAATGTCTACACAGCTACAAACAAAGCTGCTGCGCTTTTTACAAGACGGCACATTTAGAAAAGTGGGCGACGAAAACGAAGTAAAAGTAAACGTGCGTATTATTGCAGCCACACAAAAAGATTTACCCGCAATGGTGCAAGAGGGCGTATTTAGAGAAGACCTATACTATCGAATTAATGTACTCACATTAGAGATTGCACCACTGAGAGACCGTAAAGCTGATGTGGGCCCATTAGCCGAGCACTTTATTCAAAAGTACGCGCAGCAAAACGGCCATGCAATTCCGCTTTTATCACAAGAGTGCTTACGCTTTTTACAAGAGTACCCGTGGCCAGGTAATGTGCGCCAGCTAGAAAATGCAATTTATCGGGCGGTGTCGTTACTTGATGATAGCGAGCTACGTGTAGAGCATTTGCAATTGCCCACCTTTACCCACGATTTAGGCTACTTAGAGTCAGATTTTGAAGGGTCGTTAGATCAAGCTGTAAAACGTTTTGAAGCAACCTTGCTACGCAAATTGTATCCGGCTTACCCAAGCTCAAGACAATTAGCTAAGCGTTTAGGGCTTAGCCACACTGCAGTGGCAAATAAACTACGAGATTACGGTATTAATCGCAAAACTGTTAAAGTTTAATAGCCGCTTTACTGGGCACTAGCTCTTAGTGCCCATGTTTTTAGTAACCCCATCAATGGCGATAGTTTCTATGCCATTTTCATCAAAATTAATCACTATGCTTGCGTTATTACGAGTAAAAAAGTAACTGCGGCCATTCAGCTCAATCACGTAATTGCCTTTTACGGGGTCTTTAAATTGCTGCTTTTTTAAACTGACAGTATGTTTACCTATTTGCCAATCAAACGCTTCAATAAAGCCATTATTAAACTCTTGTACCCACACTTGGCTATCGTCTTTAGCTAAAGTGATTGCCACCGAGTATGAGTTAGGTAATTGCGACATATCGTAGCTTTTGCTACCTATCGAAAATTTACCAAGCTGCTGCTGCCATGCAAAGCCAAAATTAAAGGTTTTTTCTATACCTGTTGGGTAAGTTACCGTACCTGGGCCTTTAATAGTAAAATCGGCCAGTGCGCAGGTGCTAATGCATAATAAACTGGTTGTGAAAAGTGTCGCTAATTTATATTTCATACTATGACTTTTTTATATTTATAATTTGAGATTAAAACAGAACATTCGCCTTAACAAGTGGCTATGTTACACTGAGTTAACTTTATACTGGTAAGACCTTCTCGTGAACTTATATATTAGACTTCTTTTATTATTTTTTAAAATTAAGCGCAACCGCGACTACCAACAGTTACTTGATACTGTTGATATTGATTACAAAGCGCTACCAACAGACTGCGATATAAACCTGCATCTAACAAACTCGCGTTATTTGGCTATGATGGACTTGTCGCGCACTTGGATGATTGAGCGAATTGGTCTATTAAAACAAGTAATGAAGCGCCGTTGGTTTCCTATTGTTAATGCTACAGCCATAACTTATATTCGCGATATTAAACCTATGCAGCGTTATACCATTAGTACCAAGCTGGTGGGGTGGGATCATAAATATTTTTACATTGAACAAAAGTTTCATTCTGCGCGTGGCCTGCACGCTATAGCGTATGTGCGCGGTGTGTTTAAAAACAAAAAAGGCATTGTCAGTATTGAAGAAATGCTTGAAGTAGCCGAGTTTGATGGTGTAGCGCCTATTTTGCCAAGTGAAATTATGCATTGGAAAGAAATGCTTGAGCAAAAAAAGGTGAATAACCTTCCTAAATAATTTTCATAAAATAAGGCCTTTCGGCCTTAAACACATAGAACATAGGCGCTGCAAACTTAATTAAAAGCTGTACCTTACACCAAACATGGCAACGACAGGGTCAAGCTCAACGGTTGATGTAAGGGCTTTTGCACCGTTTGCATACACTGTGGCATCGGTATCTATATCAATCATTGACACCATGGCATGTAGCCCCCAATGTTGATCGATTTTATAGTTAGCGCCTACTTGTGCAATAAAGCCAAACGAATCATCGAGTTTTACTTCAACATCATCAGTGCCTAGGGTTGCTTTTAGCGCTTGTGAAGGCTGCTCGTCAAAAAAGGTGGTGTAATTTAACCCTACACCAATAAACGGGCGTAGCGCGTAACTTGTATCTAAAAAGTGGTATTGCGCAACCAATGATGGCGGAAGCTGTTTGATGTCGGCAATTTTATTGCCAGCTAACCCACCCGCGCCATTTACATCGTGCGAAAACGGCGTAGCGGCAATAAGCTCTACCACCCACTTATCGTTAAATGCATAATCGATTGTAATACCTAGCTGCGTGTCAGAGTCGCCTTTGAGACCCAGGGTTGGCGCTTCGTTAATTGCCGAGCTGCTGTTATCTGGATTTACATTAATAGCGCCAACATTAACGCTAAGGTTAGCGTGTGCCGCAGGGGTAATAGCAAGTAAAGAGGTAAGTAATGCAATGCTGATTTGGGTTTTCATGTTGTGCTCCAATAACTACTTTTTGATTGACGCTATTATTACAATCTCCGAGCGTTGAAAACCTGTTCTAGATCAAAGTTTCAAAAATGTTTGAAGTATGTGAACCCTTTTCTTGATTTAGATTAAAGTCAGTGCAAAAAGTATTTTAATTAATTGACACAGCTATGTATTTAACGGTCATCGCACTGTATTAACTTTGCCATTATTTGGTCATATTCTCGCGCTTTAATAATTTCTCTTATGGTTATTGAGTGTGTTGTTATGTCTGTTGCAAAAGTATCGCAAAACAGTGTAAGTAAGCCTTTAAGCGCGGTGGTAAAAAATACGCAAACGCTTATTAGGTTTGAGTCTGTAACGCCTAACCAAGGCGGTGCCATAGATTGGCTTAGCAATGAGTTAACTGCGCTTGGCTTTAACTGTGAGCAGTTTACTTGTGAAGGCGTTACCAATTTAATTGCCTACGTTAGTTTTGAACAAGAAGGACCTTGTGTTGCGTTTTCTGGGCATATTGATGTTGTGCCCGCAGAGTCGGGCAACTGGCTAAGCCCGCCTTTTGCCGGCAATATTATTAATAATGCCGTGTATGGTCGCGGCGCAGCTGATATGAAAGGCGGCGTGGCGGCTATGCTTGGTGCTACTAAGGCACTATTAAAAGAGACTAAAAATAAAAAAGGACGTTTTTACTGGCTTATTACCTCCGATGAGGAAGGAGAGGCAGAATTTGGCTCAGAGGTAATAGCCGCGCGTTTAGCAAAAAATAATATACAGCTTGATGGCTGTATTGTTGGTGAGCCGACAAGCTCTACACACGTAGGCGATACAATTAAAAATGGTCGCCGAGGCGCTATTTCTTCTCGTATAAAAGTTCACGGCAAGGCCGGACATGTTGCCTACCCACAGAACACTATAAATGCTGCGCATATTGCGGGTAATATTGTAAATTGTTTAAGTAATTTAACATGGCCTGACGATGAGCCAAGCTCTAAAACCACCTTGCAAGTGACCGGCATTAATATAAATAATGTTGTTGATAATTTAGTGCCTAGTGAATGCGAAATTACCTTTAATGTGCGATATAGCCATGGTTATACAAGCAATGCAATAAAGCACTGTATATCAGCGGCGCTGAGTGAATACGCCCAGCACCTTGAAGTTGAATGGGAGCGAGCGTGTGAGCCCTATTATACGCCACCAACAAACGGGTGGAGTTTATTGCAGCAGTTAGAACACACTATTTATGCGCAAACAGGGAGTTACCCCATGTTAAGTACCAGTGGCGGTACTTCTGATGGGCGATTCTTTGCAAACCAGCATACCCAAGTTATTGAGTGTGGGGTTAAAAATAGTACCATTCATCAGGTAAACGAGCATGTTCCGGTTGATGATTTACTTAAAATTGAGGCCATTTACACAGACTTATTAGCGCGAATTTTTAGCCATAAATAGTAATCGCCTAATAAAAATAAACAGCGAGAATCACCTCGCTGTTTGTTTGAGTAGGGCGTGTTGATCTTTAATGATTGAGTTTGCAGCAGTATGTTTGGTTTTTAGGCAAGGCAGAGCCTATGAAGTGTGGTTATTCCCCATAAATAGGCGATAACGCAGCATAAATGCCAAACATGCGCTGCCCTTCGGGTTCTGCCTAGGGGCGATAAACTCTTTGTTGCTCGGTTTTTACTTAGCCCACTAGGTTACAAACCTCGCGCCGCGATTAAATCGCCCCTAGATTGAACAAATTTCAATCCGTAAAGTTCAACACGCCCTAACCTAAATAGCGCTTGGCTTTATTTTCTTTTACGTTTTGTAAATCTACCAGCACTAACCCATCAATACAGTTGTTAAAGTCGGGGTCGATACTAAAGCTTAAAAATTTTACACCGCCAGGCTTACACAGCTCGGTATATTGCTTAAATAGCGTAGGAACGTGTGCCCCCATATTGGCCAGTACATGTTTTAATTCTACAAAGTCTTCTTTTACATCGTTGCCGCTAAAAACAGTTTTACACTGAGTAAGTTGTTGCTCGCTTAATTTAAACTCGTTATTAGGGGTGGCAAGGTGTTGCTCTGATTTGTAATAGTGTTGATAGTAATATACGAGCATGGCTTTAGCTTGTTCTGGTAAAGCATTAGAGACGCTCACTGCGCCGAATAAGTAACGATATTGCGGGTAGTTTTTAATAAATGCGCCAATACCGTACCATAAGTAGTCTAAGCTTTTACGTCCCCAATACTTAGGTTGCACAAAGCTGCGGCCAAGTTCTATACCTTGCTCTAAATAGGGTTTCATTGCTTGTGTGTAACTAAATAAACTATCGGTGTATAAGCCTTCTCGGCCATGTTTATCTATTATTTCCTTTGCGCAAGCTAGGCGATATGCCCCCACCAACTCTAACTGCGTGGGATCCCATAGCACTAAGTGTTGGTAATCCATATCATATTTGTCGATGTCGCGGCGTTTTCCGCTGCCTTCACCTACCGCTCTAAAGGCGATTTCTCTGAGTCTCCCAAGCTCTCTAAACACCGGTGAGCTCCCCGTGTATTGATATAAATGAATATGCATGCCATCGTGTGTTTTACCTAATAATTGGCAACTCTCTATGGCTTTTTTTAGCTCTTTTCGACACTCAGGAATAGCAATAGGGGTTTGAGTTTTAAGGGGGAGAGGCTTTTTAGTGGTAAGGCGATAAAGTTGTTTACGAATGAGGTTTACGATTTCTTTATCTTTTAAATTTTCGATTAAATATGACTCGGGTGGAATGGAAGCGCCAATTTCAAACTCTAATGACTTTTGACGCTGCTTAAACATTTCTTTTACTAATAATAAGCTCGCAAGCGGTTTATAAATCATTGATGTACCATAAAAAAGCGGGCTGTTTTTGGCTTTTATATAAATAGGTAAAATAGGGCTGTTTGCTTTTTTAGCCATGCGTAAAAAGCCACTGTTCCACTTGCAATCTTTAATTCCGGTAGGGCTTAATCGAGATACTTCACCAGCAGGAAAAATTAACAAAGCACCTTCATTTTTTAAGTGTTTTTGAATATTGCTTAATTCTTGTTTTTTACTGGTACCTGATAAGTTATCTACTGGCAACAGCAATGAATGCATAGGGGTAACCGACATTAGCATTCGATTGGCAACCACTTTTAAATCTTGCCTAACGCTGGATAGTACTTTTATCAGCGCGAGTGCGTCGAGCGACCCAATGGGATGGTTAGCTACAATAACTAACTTACCTTCGCTGGGTATATTTTCAATTTGCTTTGGTTTGTAGCGGGTATCAAAGTCAAGCTCATCAAGCACTTGTTCAACAAACTCTAGCCCTTGTAAATGGGGGTAAGCATCGCCAAAGGCGACAAATTCTTGTTCATGTAATAAGTAGCCAAGCCCTTTTTTAACTAAACCTTTTACTTTAGGGGAGTTCTCTAATTGTGGTAAGTTTGCTGCTATTACTTTATCAACGCTTATCATATTAACCTCGTTTACAATTTGGCCTATTCGCCATGCTGTTTAGAGTAAAAAAAGGGTGTGACATTTACTTTGCAGTTGTGTGACTTTTTAAAGAGTAAATAATCAGCAGTAAATTTACTCAATGATGAAGGTAAAAATATTAAAGATTATAAGGAGTTTACATGTCGGTTTTAGTTGCCATTTCAGGGCGCGATAATACAAAACTAATAGCAAGGCTAACTGAATTGTTACTTAATGAAACTATTGAGCAATGGCCATCGTGTAAAAACCCCAGTGCTGTAGAGTTTGTACTGGCTTGGAATGCCCCGAATGACCTATGGCAACGATTGCCTAATTTAAAAGCCGTTTCTTCATTTGGCGCGGGTGTAGACAGTATTAATATGTCGCTATTGCATGAGCATGTAGATGTGGTGCGTATTGTTGATGAGCAACTAGCCGAGGACATGGCAGAATATGTATTAACTCATGTGTTAGCTCAAAAGCTGCGCTTAAAAGAATACTTTGTTAAACAATCACAAAGTAACTGGAAGCCTAAACGCGCCTATAAATATAAACATGTGGGTATTTTAGGTTTTGGTGAATTAGGAAAAGCATGCGCAGATAAGTTACGCATTAATGGCTTTACGCTAAGTGCATGGTCTAAAACGCCTAAAAAAAGTGAGCAGGTCAAGCTATACACCGAATTACAAGGGCTTGATGAAATGCTGCCCAAAATAGATTTTTTAGTGTGTTTATTGCCACTTACTGAGGCAACTAAAGGAATTATCAACGCACAATTATTAGCAAAGCTCCCTAAGCATGCTTGCGTAATAAATGTAGCAAGGGGTGAGCATGTTATAGAGCCAGATCTATTATCAGCGCTAGATTCAGATAATTTAAGATCGGCAACCCTTGATGTATTCACCGAAGAGCCATTACCAGGCTCTCACCCATTTTGGCAGCACCCAAAAGTGACTATTACTCCACATTGCGCAGCAATATCAGACTTAAATAGTGTTACAGAGCAAATAGCAGAAAATGTTAATCGCTTAAATAGCGGGCTTGAGCTAAACAATCGAGTTAATAGAACAAAAGGTTATTAATAGATAGCCAAACAGTTTAAAAAACAGCTTGTTAACATTTGTAATTTTAATTAATGTAAGGGCTAAACCTATAATAAAAATAATAAGAGTAACGTATGAAATCGAGTCAAGGTGGCGTAAAACTAAGCTTAGTTGTGGTTTCTATTATTGTATTGGGTGTATCGGCATGGTTTAACCAAGCGAGTGCAGATCAAATACCGCAAAGTAAAAACCAAAGTGAGCAAACAACGCAAACCGATTAGAAGTCAATTTTAGAAATTAAGCATGTAACTTACGGCTTAGCTTTAATTATAACTACTCGGCTTATAAAGCTAGTAAAGTAGCGTTTAGCGTTCTTCTACTAGCTTAAAATATCTCGCTACAAGTTATCCATCCCTAAATAAACCCTAAACCCCAAAGGGGCAGAGTAAGTGCCACTTTATTTGTTAAAAGTGAGGCATTAGTTTTGCACTAAAAGCGCTTAGCGTGTATCTCTCTGTTTTCATGTTTTTTCTCATCACTTTTTTTAAGCAACACATACGTTGCGCCGCTGCCACCATGATGTTTAAGGGCCGTATGATAAGCCAATACCGCAGGTAGAGCCTGTAGCCACTTATTAACGTAGCTTTTAAGTATACCTGGCTTAGCTTTATTTTTTATGCCAATGCCATGGCGTACTAGTACAACGCGTATGTTTCGCTGGTGGCAATCAGTAATAAAGTTAAATAATGTTGTGCGTGCGTTTTTAAGTAATTGGCCATGCAAATCTAATGTGGCATCAACTTGGTATTTAGCTAAGCGTAAGTTTTTAAATACAGCGCTTTGTACGCCGTCTTTTTTAAAACTGAGTAATGCATGCGGGTCTAAAAGTTCTACATGCTCAGTTTGTAAGTAATTTTCATCATTCGTAAGGCTAAGCTCAGCAGCTTTGCGTTTTTCTTGCTGGGCAAGGGTGGCACTAGGGTTACTTGCAAGAGGAGTTACAGTATCGTGGTTTATAGGTTTTACATCTTCCATAGAAGATAAAAATAAATCGAAATCAGATAAAGACATAGTAAGACCTAAATGAGGATTAATACGAGATAAATTTTATCTTAGTTCAATCTGTTCCCCAAGCCTTTTAATTTTTTAAATAAAAAAGCCCAGCAAGGCTGGGCTATAAAATATTCTAAGGAGAAATGTTAACTCTGCGTTACATTAAATTGTCCAAACGTATACATTTTGAACAAGTAAAATGTATTGATCAACACTAAACTCATATTTGAAACAACACTCGACGACATTAAATCCAAGCTAAAAGACAAAAATAACAGTCCACATGCACTAATTGCTGCAACACGCAGTATTGTTATGTGGTTAATAAAGAATGCACCTAAACCTAGTGCAAGTAATACAGTGTTTAAAAGCCAATCTAGCTCGTTTAGCATGGTCGTTTCAATAGTTCAGTTGTTGAAAAAAGGAGCGCCATTATGTTGATCTTTTGCACACCTTTCAACCAAGTAATTTTAAATTTTCAGATTAGTTTTTTTAATGCTAAATGTAGCTGGTTAGGGCTGCAAAAAAGCCATTATTTTTTATTAGTTGATACTTTTGACAGCTTTGCGGCGCCTTTAAATCTGCGCATAAATAAAGGGCGTTACGCTTCTCGTCTAGCTGCGGGTGTAAGTTTGAGTCAAGTAATGTACGGCCATGGCCAAAAACTCCAGGCCAATAAATACTTTCACTCACTAACCCTAATTTTTTATAGGTGAGTAAAGTTGGTTTTGGAAAAATAATGGCTACCGCAAAAATTACAGCCAGCGTAATAAGTAACCATTTTTTAGACTTTACAGGCAGCTCTGCAGGGGTAGATGTTGTTGGCTTAGTTGAAGGTTGCGGTGCTGTTTGCGGCCTATTGCGGGGCTTTTTTACTGGTGCTTTTCTTTTTTGTGGTGTTTTACCAAGCAATGATTGTTTTTTTGTGTTGTTTGACATAAAGCAAATCTGGCCTTTTTAGCGTAGGTCTCTATAATAAAATGATTAAATATCTAGTTATATAATAACTTATACAATGCTTTTAGCCTACGAGGAACATACATGGATACGCAGCTATCGATTTTAATAGTAGATGATGTTAGCACAGTGCGTAGTTTTTTGAGCCAAACGCTCATGCACTTAGGAATAGAAAACGTTAAAGAGGCTTCAACGGCTAAACAATGTATTAGCGAATGCCAAGCAGCTAATTACAATATGATCTTTTTAGATATTGAGCTGCCTGACGGTGATGGTAAAGAGTTAATCGCACAAATTAATGATATTAGCCCTGAAACCAATGTGGTAATGGTGTCGGCTCATTCAGCTGTTGAAAATGTTAAAGAAGCCATAGATAAAGGCGCTAAGGGATTTGTGGTTAAGCCATTTACCCCTAAAAAAATAGCTGCGATGTTGAAAAAGTTTTACCCAGATTTAGAAAGCGTTTAACCATAGATATTTAATACCGATCCACAATTAAATTTAATCGTTTTTAGGGGCTAAACGTGTCGCTATCTGCGTTAAGAAACTCTCATTTACGACTGCATGGATGCAGAGTAATGCAGAAACAATTGCAGAGAACAACTAAACAGCGAATTTTTTACCTTGATACCAACACGCTTTTTCAACCTGAAAATAGCTCACTTAATTATGCGGATTGGTATAATCCGCTAAATCTTATGGGATTATGCGGATTACTAACACTAAAAAGTATTAATGCTAAATTTTAAATATAAAAAAACCGGCCTAAGCCGGTTTTTTAATCATAAAACAAATTATAGCGCTTTAATTTTAGCTGCTAAACGGCTCTTATGACGAGCTGCTTTGTTTTTATGAATTAGACCCTTAGTTGCGTAACGGTCTAGGATAGGTGTAGCAACAGAGAAAGCTTGCTGTGCAGCTTCTTTATCGCCAGCTTCAATAGCAGCGGTTACTTTTTTGAAGTAAGTACGCATCATTGAACGACGGCTTGCGTTGTGCTGACGGTTTTTTTCGCTAGTGATAGCGCGTTTTTTTGCAGACTTGATGTTAGCCAAGGTTTGCTCCTAACAATCTTAAATAAAGCTTAAATTAAAGGCCGTGGAATATGCCTGTTTTTATCATGAATGTCAATGTAATTTTAACAATTCAAGAAAAACTGCTCCTTATAACGAACATCAATTTGCCGCTTTAGCAGTTAATATCGCTATTGTAACAAAGCACAGACGCCCAGCCTAGTGCTTTAAAGCGATTTATAAAAAAGACTGTGGCATAATCGCGTTAACTAAAGGTTTTTAAGTAGGTTTAAGGTGTCAAAAGGATTATTTCGCTCCGGTATGATTGTAAGTTGTATGACAATGATATCGCGTATTTTAGGGTTAGTACGAGATGCCGTCGTTGCAAACTTATTAGGCGCCAGTGCTGCTGCCGATGTTTTTTTATTTGCTAACCGTATTCCCAATTTTTTACGCCGACTATTTGCAGAGGGGGCCTTCGCTCAGGCATTTGTACCTGTACTTAGCGAAATTAAAGAGTACCATGGCGATGATAAGGTTAAGCTATTTGTAGCACAGGCTGCCGGCACGCTGGGCACAATTTTACTTTGTGTGACTATTTTTGGCGTTATTGCCTCGCCTGTTATTGCCGCGTTATTTGGTACTGGCTGGTTTATAGATTGGTGGCATGGCGGCCCAAATGCAGAAAAGTTTGTACTGGCAAGCTCGTTATTAAAGTTAACTTTTCCGTATTTGCTATTTGTTAGTTTGGTGGCACTTAGTGGTGCGGTAATGAATGTGTATAACCGTTTCGCAGTGGCTGCTTTTACGCCCGTATTACTTAATGTTTCAATTATTACTTGCGCTATTTTATTGCATGACCAATTTAGCGTAGGGGCGTATGCGTTAGCCATTGGGGTATTTGTGGGCGGTGTAGTGCAATTGTTGTTTCAGTTACCATTTTTATACCGAGCAAAAATGTTGGCACGTCCTCGCTGGGCGTGGCAAGACGACAACGTTAAAAAAGTGCGTAAGCTTATGCTACCGGCATTATTTGGTGTTTCAATAAGCCAAATTAACCTCCTGCTCGATACCATGATTGCCTCGCTATTAATGACGGGCTCTATCGCATGGCTTTATTATTCAGATAGGTTAATTGAGTTTCCACTAGGTTTATTTGGAATTGGTATTGCCACTGTTATTTTACCCGCACTTTCTAAATTACATAGCAGTAAAAAGCTCAGTGATTTTCAAGATACGTTAGATTGGGGTGTGCGTTTTGTCATTTTTTTAGGCATACCCGCCATGGTCGGCTTAATGATTATAAGCCCGCTTATCATTACTGTACTGTTTGACCACGGTGCATTTAAAGACGCTGATGTTGATCATGTCAAAGCGGTAAGCTTAGGGGTAGTTGCCTACTCGGTAGGGTTAGTTAGCTTTATGCTTATTAAAGTATTAGCGCCGGGTTTTTACTCGCGCCAAGATACCAAAACACCTGTGCGCATTGGTATTATTACGCTGGTGCTTAATATGGTATTTAATATCATGTTAGCCCCGTTTATAGGATATTTAGGGCTTGCTTTAGCAACGTCTATGTCGGCCAGCTGCAACGCTTTTTTACTTTACAGGCAACTTAAAAAAGAAAATGTGTATCAGTTTTCTGCTATGAGCCTACGCTTTACCATAAAATGCATAGTGGCAAGCTTGGTAATGGGCGCGCTAACTTGGTACATCAGCAGCCGTTATTATTGGGCTACATGGCATTTTTCTGAGCAAGTAATGTTGTTAATTGTATTGCTAGTAATTGCTGCAATAAGTTACTTTGCGGTGCTGTTTTTACTTGGTGTAAGACTAAATACGATAAAAAGTGTAGCAACTACTGAATCAAATTAAAAAAAAGATTATAATCGGCAGCCCTGTGGTTTTGAACGATTTTAAAGTCGTTAATAATACTCGCTGAAAAAGGCATTAGGTGGCATGGAGTTAATTAGAGGTATACACAATATTCGAGCGCAACATTATGGTTGTGTGTTGACTATTGGTAATTTTGACGGTGTGCATTTAGGCCATAGCGAAGTGTTAAAAGGGCTGTTAGCTGATGCTAAAGCACATAGCTTACCCAGCACTGTAATGTTGTTTGAGCCGCAGCCGCAAGAGTTTTTTGCTAAAAACAATGCGCCAGCAAGGCTTACTCGGTTACGCGATAAACTTAAGTTACTGAGCAACTTAGGTATTGAACGAGTTATTTGTATTAGCTTTAACCAACAATTTGCCAATATGCACGCTGAGCAATTTGTTAGCGATATTTTAATTAAAAAGCTAGGCGTTAAAGCACTCACAGTAGGTGATGATTTTAAATTTGGTAAACAGCGCCAAGGGAATTTTAATTTACTGCGCAGTATGGGCAAACAAGCGGGCATGGATGTAAAAAGCACCGCGAGTTTTCGCCAATTAAATGCTAGAGTAAGCAGCACACTAATACGTGAAGCATTAGCCGCAGGCGACTTAGAAAATGCAAAGTTAATGCTTGGGCATAATTATGCGATTTCAGGGCGTGTAATACATGGTTGGAAAAGAGGGCGAGAGCTTGGTTTTCGAACTGCAAATATAGCGCTTAAACGCCAAGTTTGCCCTGTAAATGGGGTGTTTGCAGTAAAAGCAAATATTGCCGGAAAACAGGTTTATGGGGTAGCCAATATTGGTAATAAACCCACTTTTAATGGAACGCGTGCTTTGTTAGAAGTTCATCTTTTTGACTTTGCACACGATATATATGGACAGTTTATGCATGTGGAGTTAATAAAAAAACTTCGCAATGAGAAAAAATTCGAGACATTAACACAGTTAACGGCACAAATAGCAACCGACGTTGCCGCCGCAAAACAGTGTTTTGGTTTAAATTAGGTAGCCGATAGATACGGAAAGTAGGATTAATGAGCGACTACAAACATACTTTGAATTTACCGGAAACGCAGTTTCCAATGCGTGGCAATTTGGCACAACGTGAACCAAAAATGCTTAAAGCATGGTATGAAGACGACCTGTACGGTCAAATTCGCAGCGCTAAAAAAGGTAAAAAAACCTTTATTTTGCATGACGGCCCTCCGTATGCAAACGGCGATATCCATTTAGGCCACTCAGTAAATAAAATTTTAAAAGACATTATTGTTAAGTCTAAAACTTTATCTGACTTTGATGCACCTTATGTACCTGGTTGGGACTGTCATGGTTTGCCAATTGAGTTAATGGTTGAGAAAAAAGTAGGCAAGCCAGGCGTTAAAGTAACCGCGAGCGAGTTTCGTGAAAAATGCCGTGCTTACGCTAAAAAGCAAGTTGAAGGTCAAAAAGTAGACTTTAAACGTTTAGGTGTGTTTGGCGATTGGGACAAACCTTACTTAACAATGAACTATGACTTTGAAGCAAACGCTATTCGCGTGCTTGGTCGTATTATTAAAAATGGCCACCTTCATAAAGGTGCTAAGCCTGTGCATTGGTGTACAGACTGTGGTTCTGCATTAGCAGAAGCTGAAGTAGAATACCAAGATAAGCAATCACCAGCGATTGACGTACGTTTTACATTTGCCGATCAAGATGCGGTTGTTAATGCCTTTGATTTAGCCGATGGTCATGAAGGGCAAGGCAGTGTAGGTACTGTTATTTGGACTACAACACCGTGGACCTTACCCGCTAACCGCGCCGTAGCTGTGCATGCAGATTTAGAGTACGCCTTAGTACAAGTAGATGATGAAGGCTCACAGCAACGTTTAATTTTAGGCTCAGAGCTTGTTAAAGATGCAATGGACCGTTATGGCTTTAATCATTTCCACGTACTAGGTTATGTTAAAGGTGCAGCACTTGAAAACTTACAGGTTGCTCACCCATTTTACGATTTTGATGTACCGGTAATTGTAGCAGACCACGTTACTACTGACTCAGGTACGGGTGTGGTACATACCGCGCCAGGCCATGGTCAAGAAGATTTCGCGGCAGGCTTAAATTACAACCTTGAAGTAGCAAACCCTGTAGGTGCTAATGGTGTTTATTTACCAGACACAGAGTTATTTGCTGGTCAGCATGTATTTAAAGCAAATGCCAGTGTAATTGACGTACTAACAGAGCGCGGTGCTTTAATGCATCATCATGCGCTTACGCATAGCTACCCGCATTGTTGGCGCCACAAAACGCCTATTATTTTCCGTGCTACACCGCAGTGGTTTGTAAGCATGGATCAGGCTAACTTACGTCAAGACTCGTTAAGCGAAATTAAAAACACGCAATGGTTGCCAGAGTGGGGCGAAAGCCGCATTGCAAACATGGTTGAAGGTCGCCCAGATTGGTGTATTTCACGCCAACGTACTTGGGGTGTGCCAATTGCTTTATTTGTTGATAAAGACACCGGTGCTTTACACCCAAATACGCAAGCGCTTATTGAGCAAGCTGCAGAACTAGTAGAAAAATCAGGCATTCAAGCTTGGTATGACCTAGAGCCAGCAACCTTGTTAGGCGAAGAAGATGCCAAGCAATACATGAAAGTACAAGATACGTTAGATGTATGGTTTGATTCGGGCGTAACACATGCATGTGTTGTTGATGCACGTGAAGAGTTAGTTGGCCCAGCCGATTTATACCTAGAGGGTTCTGATCAGCACCGTGGTTGGTTTATGTCATCAATGATGACCTCAGTTGCGATTAACGGTCACGCACCTTACAAGCAGGTACTAACGCATGGCTTTACCGTAGATGAAAACGGCCGCAAAATGTCAAAGTCGTTAGGCAACGTTATTTCACCACAAAACGTGATGAATAAACTTGGCGCTGACATTTTACGTTTATGGGTAGCCTCTACCGATTACACCGCCGAAATGACGGTATCGGATGAAATATTTAAACGCTCTGCAGACCGCTACCGCCGTATTCGTAACACCAGCCGTTACTTATTAGCTAACCTAAGTGGTTTTGATCCAAAAACAGATCAAGTTGCTGTTGATGATATGGTTGAGCTGGATAAGTGGATTGTTGGCCGTGCAGCCCAATTACAAGAAGAAATTTTAGCAGCCTACGATAGCTACCAAATGCTATTAGTTACGCAAAAGCTAATGAACTTCTGTACAGGTGAGCTTGGTTCGTTCTACTTAGATGTAATTAAAGACCGTCAGTACACAGCGAAAAGCGACAGTCATGCACGTCGTTCTTGTCAAACTGCGCTTTACCATATTGCTGAAGCAATGACGCGTTGGATGGCACCAATTATGAGCTTTACAGCGCAAGAAATCTGGGAAGCATTACCGGGTGAGCGTAGCGATTACGTATTTACATCAGTATGGTACGACGGTCTACACGCACCGACAAACAGCCAATTTAGCAACGATGACTGGCAAGCGATTCTAAATGTACGTGACGAAGTAAACCGCGTACTAGAAGCAGCCCGTAAAGAAGAAGTTATTGGTGCAACGCTGCAAGCGAGCGTTGACTTATACGCCGAAAAAGCACTGGCTGATAAGTTAGCAGCATTAGGTGATGAGTTACGTTTTGTATTACTAACGTCTGCGGTGAATGTATCTGCAGTAGATAGCCAGCCAAGTGATACGCAAACAACCGAAATTGAAGGTTTATACATTAGCGTAGCAGCCACAGATGCAACTAAATGTGAGCGTTGTTGGCATTACAGTGATGATGTAGGTTCAGAACCTGCTCACCCTGAAATTTGTGGTCGTTGTGTAAGCAATGTTGACGGCGAAGGTGAAAAGCGTCAATTCGCTTAGGAGTTTTACTCAGTGAGCAAACTAGCCCAAAAAAGTGGTTTAGTGTGGCTTTGGTTAAGTCTATTACTACTTGTAATAGACTTTGCCAGCAAAACACTTGTTGTAAATACCATGGCTTATCAAGAGTCGATTAATTTACTACCCGTTTTTAGTATTACTTACGTCCATAATTATGGTGCAGCCTATAGCTTTTTAAGCGAAGCGGGCGGTTGGCAGCGTTGGTTTTTAAGCTTTATTGCCATTGCTATTAGTGCGCTACTGGTGTGGTGGTTAAAGCGTTTACCAGCGACGAATAAAATACTGTGTAGCGCCTATGCATTAGTACTTGCCGGTGCTATTGGTAATTTATATGACCGTGTTGCATATGGCTATGTAATTGACTTTATACATGTGTTTTATAAAAACTCGCATTTTCCAGTATTTAATATTGCCGACTGTGCAATTTGTATTGGTGCCGCATTATTATTATTTGATGCCTTTACAGGCGAAAGTCCGAAGGAGCATAAAGCATGAGCCAAGCTGTAATTGGTGAAAACTCAGAAGTTATTTTTCATTTTTCTATTAAGTTAGAAGATGGCTCTGCCGCAGACTCTACAAAGGTTCATAACAAACCTGCAAAATTAACCATGGGTGATGGTAGCTTAACGGCTAACTTTGAAAAATGCCTGTTAGGTTTAACTGCTGGTGAAAGTAAAACATTTGAACTTGAGCCAGAAGATGCCTTTGGCCAGCCTAATCCAGATAACATTTATTACGTTGAGCGCAGTAAGTTTGGTGCAGAAACACCGGCTAAAGTAGGGGCTATTATTGCTTTTACTCAGCCAGACGGTACTGAGTTACCAGGGCTTGTTCGTGAAGTGCAAGGTGAGTCGGTAACAATAGACTTTAACCACCCACTAGCGGGTCAACGTTTAACGTTTGAAGTAGACATTATTGAGGTGCAAGGCTAATGGATATTTTATTAGCTAACCCACGAGGTTTTTGTGCGGGAGTTGACCGTGCAATAAGCATTGTAGAGCGCGCTTTAGATATTTTTGAAAAGCCAATTTATGTTCGTCACGAAGTGGTTCATAACCGCTATGTGGTTGATGGTTTAAAAAACCGCGGTGCAGTATTTGTTGAAGAGCTTGATCAAGTACCTGACGACAGCATCGTTATTTTTAGCGCCCATGGTGTGTCGCAAGCGGTACGCTCTGAAGCGAAGCGCCGTGATTTAAAAGTGTTTGATGCAACATGCCCATTAGTGACTAAAGTACATATGGAAGTGACCCGCGCTAGCCGTAAGGGAATTGAATGCATTTTAATTGGTCACCATGGTCACCCTGAAGTAGAGGGTACTATGGGGCAGTATGATAATAACGACGGTGGTATTTACCTTGTAGAAACCGCAGAAGATGTTGCCAAACTTAACGTTAAAAATGCTGATAACCTATTTTATTGTAGCCAAACTACGCTTTCGGTAGATGACACTGCAGATGTAATTGATGCGTTGCGCGAAAAATTCCCCGCAATTGATGGCCCGCGCAAAGATGATATTTGTTATGCCACACAAAACCGCCAAGATGCTGTGCGTGATTTAGCAGACAAAGTAGATGTGCTATTAGTTGTGGGGGCAAAAAACAGCTCTAACTCTAACCGTTTACGTGAACTTGCAGATAAAATGGGTACTACGGCTTATTTAATTGATGATGCAACTGATGTGCAAGAGCAATGGGTTTGTGAGTCTAAGTCTGTTGGTGTTACGGCTGGTGCCTCTGCGCCAGAAGTGCTTGTACAACAAGTTATTGCACGTTTAAAAGAGCTAGGTGGCAAGCAGGTAGTAGAAAACCCAGGTGAAGAAGAGAATATCGTATTTGCCGTTCCTGTTGAGCTGCGTTAATCTATATAAATTAATTATTTAGATTACAAGGAGAGCCGTTATGAGCAAGTTGCCGCAAGGTGAAACATTGCTTTTTTCGGCTCTTTTTAATGAGCGAGGGGTACTTGCCTCGCTTATTGTTACCCAAGTTGTTGCTACTATTTTAGCGTTTGCTCCTTTTGTTGAAGGGGATAGCTGGCAAAGCCTTGGCGTAATTAGTTTATTTTCTCATATGACCGTTTTGGTCAGTATTTCTGTTTTATACTCTTTTCGGCGTGTTTTACAAAAAAAGTCGCAAACCACCCAACTTTTTGCTTTTTTTATTTCCTTTTTAGTCAGTACCGCTTTATTTAGTGTACTGTGTGCCCGCTACTTTTTAGATATTGCAAATAATGAAACGAGCATTTATTTTGTACTACGAAACTGCTTAATTGTTTTTTTGATTACGGCTTTATTTGTACAGTTTTTACTGATTTATTTCGAAAAAGAGCAGCAAACAAAAGCGCTCTCTCGCGCGGAGCTTGATGCTTTGCAAGCCAGAATTCGCCCTCATTTTTTGTACAATAGCCTTAATACTGCTGCCGAGCTAACACACCACGATGCCGATGCTGCAGAGCAAGCAATACTTGCGCTTGCGGCGTTGTCGCAAGCGGCTATGCGCTCGGGGCAGCGCGTTTCACTTGAAGATGAGCTGACCTTATCAAAACAATATGTTGCGCTTGAAACATGGCGTTTTGGCAACCGCTTAAAGGTTAACTGGCATGTACCTGCTGATTTACCTGACCTTGATATACCGTGCTTAACCCTTCAGCCGTTAATAGAAAATGCGGTATGCCATGGTGTAGAGCCCAGTGAGACAGGGGCCGTTATTCGTGTTGAGCTACATGTAACAACAGGGTATTTAACATTAATTGTTTCTAACCCAATCACTCACAATGAAGCGTTAAAAAGACCAAATAACGGTATGGCTCTCGAAAATATTCGTCAGCGATTGTTTATCTATTACAAAGAAAAAGCACAACTAACGATCACACAAAAAGAGGATGTATTTAGAGTAAAAGTGGTGATCCCTAAGCAGTTTGAGAACCCCCAATGAATGTTGTAATTATTGATGATGAACCGCTAGCTCGCGCTAGAATAAAGCGGCTACTGCAGCACAACGAGCATATTTTAGTTAAAGGCGAAGGTGATAACGGCGCGCAGGGGCTTGCTATTATTAAGCAGGTTCAACCCGATTTGGTGTTTTTAGATATAGATATGCCGGGTATTAATGGCCTAGAAGTAGCACAGAAACTAAATACGCTAAGTGTGCCACCGGCAATAATATTTGTAACCGCTTACCCCGAGCATGCACTTGATGCGCTACAGCTCAGTGCCGCAGGGTACTTAGTAAAACCAGTTACTGAACAGGCATTAAATAAAGTGTTAGGGCAAGTAGGGCGCTTAAATAAAGCGCATATGCAAAAGCAGCAATCTACAAAAATTAGTTATCAGCTTGGTGGTACAATGAAAAGTATTGAACTTGATCAAGTGTATTACTTTAATGCCCAAGAGAAATACACCAATATGGTATTTCAAGGGGGCGAGGCCCTGATTGAGCAAAGTTTAAAGCAGCTTGAGCAACGCTATCCAACATTATTGTTACGCATTCACAGAAATACCCTTATAAACAAACAAAAGCTTGTTGCGCTGCATACCCAAAGCTCAGGTGTACATAGTGTAGAACTAGCTGGGTGTAAGGAGCAATTAAGCGTGAGTAGGCGAGAGCTAAAAACAGTAAAAAATATTCTACAGTAACTTTGTTTACCGTTTATCAACAAATTTAACCGCTTGTCCTAGTATTTATTGCATAACCACTTTCAATGCATAAACTTATAATTAGATAAAATTTATTTGGTTTTACTATGCATTCACCTCACAAAAAACCTCAAAAAGGCTTTACCTTAATTGAAGTGCTGATTGCGTTTATTATTTTAAGCTTTGGCTTATTAGGCGCTGTTGCACTGCAAGCAAAAGCTAAACAGGCAAGCTTTGACTCTATGCAGCGTGCAGCAGCAGTAGCGTTAGGAAATGATATTATTCAGCGCATTAGAGCAAATGATACCGCGCAGCTCGTTGCTTTATATACGCAAACCTTCACAAGTAAAACATCAACGACTACCTCTACGACTTGTTTTAGTGGGTCATGTACTGCTGCGCAAGTTGCAGCTCTTGATTTACAGCAATGGAAACGCGCTATTCGTGCGCGCGAAAACACAGGCTCATTGGATGATGCCACTGTATGTATAAATCCTACGGCCGCAGCAGGTACGGGCGGGCGTGGGTTTAATATTGAAGTCATAGTGTCTTGGCAAGGCCGCCAAGAGTTTAATGCTAATGATGAAACCAAAGCACTTAAATGCGGTACTGATGACAAAAAACGCCGTTTGGTTGCATTAAATAGCTATATATACCTAAGGAGCTAAGATGAGACAAAAAGGTTTTACACTAATCGAAATGATGATTTCATTATTTATTGGTGGGCTTATTTTAGGCGGGGTGATGTTTACCTATATTGGCATGAAAGTAACCACAAAAGACACAATGACAATAGGCGAGCTACAAGAGTCTGGCCGCTTAGCCATTAATATAATGCAGCGTGATATTGAGCAAGTGGGCTTTTGGGGCACTTACTACGATGATTCATTTACTGCAGCAAACACACAAACGTTGGCTAACCCCGGGGGGGATTGCTTTGAAGGGCTTAATAACGGTAGCTTCCCAGATTTAGCATCCGCTAGTAATTTCAGAACTATTTATGCAAAAGAAGCCAGTTCAACAAGCGAGCTTAACTGCATAAGTAAGCCCATAGCAGGAACTGATATTTTACAAATTAAGTTTTTACAAGGCGAGCAGCTAACTGTAGATGGCACTACGAACGAAACACAAGCAGGTGAAAACTATTTTATAGCTGAGCAAGAAAGCGCTGAGTTTGCTCGAGGCGTTGTAGGTGCAGGTAGTTTAAACGTAAATGCCACAGTGTGGCCTTATAGTCACCATGTTTATTACCTCGCAGAGCAAACTTATACGGTAAACAATAAAAGCCTTAAAGTACCAGCATTAATGCGTAAACGCTTAAATGGCGCCAATATGAAAGCCGAAACAATTATGGAGGGCGTTGAAAACATGCGCTTTGTTTTTGGTTTAGATACAGACAGTGATAGCCGTGTTGATTCGTACCGAAGTATTGACGACATGCAGCACTTTGATTGGGAAAACCGAAAAAGCATCTTAACAGTGCAAGTTTTTTTATTAGTAAGAGCACTGCAGCCAGATCCAGGTCTTAAAATAAAAAATCAAACCTATATTTTAGGTGAAGATGAAGACGCTCGAGAGCTTACTTTTAACGACTCTTACAGAAGAACAGTATTTACCACCACCATTCGTTTAAATAACGTGGGAGCAAATTTATGGCGTATCTAAGTCAACACGCAAATAAACAACAAGGTGTAGTGCTTATTACAGCCCTCATTATGGTTATTGCAGTAACGGGTATTGCCGTTACATTAATGAGCAGTAGTAGCGTTGACATAAAAATTACCAATGCAGCCCAAGAGCGCGAAGTGGCTGAAAATGAGCTTATTGGTGAAGTACAGCGTATGATTTCTGATGAAGCAAGCAAAGGCGCTGCTAATCAGTTTTTTTTAACGCCAGATGAAGTATCAAGCCATGCAGGCGCAGACGATGAGGGAATGGTCATCGCCGCGCATGACGATATGCAAAGTAAAATGGTAAACCTAAATCAGGGGGCACTTGATTTAGAGTGTCCCCGCAGATTTAATTTTACTGCGGGTATATCGTGCAACATGTTGCAAGTTTCTACCACTATTAAATACGGCTCTAAAGCAAAACACGAACTTACAATTGTAACCGGTGTTGCTCAAGAAATGGCCAGTATAAGTAAGGGGATTTAAAGATGAAAACGAATAAAGTTCTCGCCTCTTTAATTGGCATCACTTTAAGCAGCTATGTTGCTGCTGAAGATATAGAGTTGTATGTAAACCATGATGTGGATGTGGAAGAAAAACCGCGAGTACTGTTAATTTTTGATACATCAGGCAGTATGGCTTTTTCATCAACTAATGGTAATAGCTGTGGTTATAATAATTTTTTAGGCTTATTTAACTTATGCATAGATAGCCGCCTCGCTGCTGCGCAATTTGCCATGAATAAAGTGGTATTAGATAACGAAGACACTATCGATTTTGGTCTAATGCGCTTTGAAAGAAATTCAGCTGGAGGATATGTTGTAAATGGTGTTGGTAGTGATTCATCCGTGGTACGTACTTCTATTGCCGGGTTACCAGCAGATGGGGGAACACCATTAACAGAGACACTCTGGGAAGCATATTTGTATATTACTGGGCAGGAGGTTCAATACGGAGAGGGCGTTACTACTGCAGAGCGTGATACAAATGTAGAATTACGTACAGGTAGCCAATGGACAGACGTTGAGTGTGATTGGGTTTGGAATCGCCGTCGAGGTTGGGTGTATGAATGTGAAAATATAGTAAGAGACAATTACGAGTATACTTATATATCACCATTTGCAGACAGTGAAGCTGAAACAGCTCGTTGTGATAATTCAATTAATATTATTTACATGACCGATGGTGATCCATCTAATGACAACGGCAGTGATAGTGATATTAGTGATGAACATGAAAAGTACTTTGGAGAGCCATTAAACTGGAGCACCGATAGCTATTACAGTAACTACTTACATCAAATGGCTAAAATTATCCACGGTACAAGTGATGTTACTGTTGATTTATACCCAGCTACCCCCGATATTCACGAAACAGGCCGCTTGTACACGATAGGCTTTGGCTCAGGCATGAGCGCAAACGGGCAAGAACTATTAAGGCGCGCAGCCTTATTAGGTGGTGGTGAAAACTTACCAGCAAGCACGCCAGATGAGCTTTCTAACTCGCTAAATAGTGCTATTTCTCGGATTCGTGAAGTTAACGATAGCTTTTCATCGCCTTCAGTAGCAAGTAACAACGTAGATCAAACACGTAGCCGCGATGCTATCTACTTTGCCATGTTCTACCCAGAAACAAACACACGGTGGGGCGGTAATTTAAAAAAATTAAAAGTATCAGGAAGCGAAATAGTCGATTCAGCGGATAACACTGCGCTTGATTCAAACGGTCTAATAGACACTGATGCTAAAACATTTTGGTTGCCAGATGGGCAGTCTGCCGATGGTAACTTAGTAGCACAAGGAGGTGTAAATTATCACTTGTCTTCATTAACAGGCTCACCCGCTGAAGACAGGCGTAATCTTTATACCGATAAACAAGGCGATATAGTTGAGTTTACCACTAATATTGTGAGCGATATTTTAGATTTAGTCACCAACAACCCAATTAGCCTAGCCAGCTCTGATATTAAATGGGCAATGGGAATAGATGTTGATGATGAAGATAACGATGGCTCTAACACAGATCAACGTAGTGATATTTTTGGCGATCCTTTGCATTCTAAGCCCGTAGCAATCGACTATGGTAATGATGACATACGTATATTAATTGGTACTAACGCCGGCTTTTTACATATGTTTAAAGATGATGATACTAATAACCAAGTAACAGAAAGCTGGGCATTCATCCCCTCTGACCTTTACGATATTATTCAGCCCTTACGCAATAAAGACACTGGTAAACTCTATGGTATGGACGGCCCAATCAGTGTTTATTTTAGTGATAAGAGCTTGAATGATGAAGGTATCAACGATGGTATTGTTGATGCGAGCGATGGTGATGACGTGTGGGCGTTTGCAGGTATGCGCCGTGGTGGGAAAAACTATTATGCCTTTGATATTACTAACCCTGATCAGCCAAAAAAACTATGGGATAATCCTATAGAGGGCGGTAAAGGCGATTTTAAAGAGCTTGCTCAAACGTGGTCAAAACCCCAAATAGCGTACATAAAAGCATTTGGTGATAAACCATTACTCGTTTTTGGTGCAGGGTATGACACGAATAAAGATGCCGTGGTAAGAAGTGAAGACTCAGTTGGTCGTGGTATTTATATTGTAGAAGCCGAAACAGGCAAAAAAGTGTGGGCTTTAACACCAAGCGAAAATGGATTTAAAGGTAAACACTCGATTGCAGCAAATGTATCAACGCTTGACTCAGATTACGATGGTTACATTGATCGAATTTATGCTGCCGATACCGGGGGCGATATTTGGCGTATCGATATGCCAGGCACAAGCACCAATAATTTCACGCACTTCAAACTTGCTGAACTAGGTAGTAGTTTAGCAAGCCAGGACCGTAGATTTTTTTACCAGCCACTGGTGGCACGTACACTTTATAGTAAAGTAAGTGAAACAACAATTAATGGTGAAACAGTCATTACACGCTTAGATACACCGTATGATGCCATAGTAATAGGTAGTGGAAATCGCTCCAAACCAACAGGTACAAATGAAGACGATCAGCTGTTTATGATAAGAGATGAAAACACTGTAACTCAGTCATTCACGAGTGCCCCTACAGCGATTAAACCTGCAGATTTAATGCTTATGAACAGCGACCCGTTTGGTAATGCATTGGATGATGTAGATGAGTTTGTTGATTTAGAAGTTGATTTAGCTAAATTTAAAGGCTGGCGTTATGAATTAGGCACCGGCGAAAAGTCTTTAGCAGCAGCTACAGTGGTTGGCGGTGTCGCTTACTATACTAGCTTTACACCTTCATCTGAAACTTCGACAGAGAACCAATGTTCGTTAAGTGGCGGTGGCGGCTCGTTATATGCGTTCCATTTACATTATGGCACCAAAGTATATGACGACCTAAAATTTACTACTAGTTATGATGTGCCTGACACACCACAATTGTACTTCGGTGAAGGGCCTTCTTGTGCAGATGGCAACGGTGATGGCATGTGTGATGATAACCCAACCATTGAAGTGACCGAAGAAAGTCAGTTTTATCTAATTGGACCAGGAATAAAAGGCGAAAATGCACAAAATCCAATGAAGCCAGTAGAAATTATGGGGCCAGGTTTAACGGTTGTAGATGGTACCGTACAATTAGTGAATGACAATGATAGCGTAGGGTTTGGTTTTAAAACGCAACAAACCTATATTTATAAACGTGAAGAAAATGATGAAATTGATGATTAAGGAATATTAATGAATAAACAAGCACGCGGATTCACGTTAATAGAGCTAATGATAGCCGTAGCTATTGTAGGGATTTTAGCCTCAATAGCACTGCCAAATTATACTGAGTATGTAAAACGCTCTTCTCGGGCCGAGGCCGCAGCGGCGCTTTTAGACGCTGCTAACAAACAAGAGCAGTACTTTGTAGATAATCGTGAGTACACAGAAACATTTTCTGACTTAGGTATACAAGACACCACAGAAAACGGCCATTTTGAACTGTCGATTGATGTGGATGATGACGACAATACCTTTATAATTACAGCTAAACCTATTGCGGGTGCAGTAAAAGGCGACGGTGATTGCACACAAATTACAATCACTGACACTGGTTACAAAGGCGCTAAAGGAACCAAAGGTAACTCAGATGTTGAGTATTGTTGGGGGCGTTAACTAGGGCGTGTTGAACTTTGATGGTTGAATTTGCAGCAGCATGTTTGGTTTTTAGGCAAGGCAGAGCCTATGAAGTGTGGTTGTTCCCCATAAATAGGCGATAACGCAGCATAAATGCTAAACATGCGCTGCCCTTCGGGTTCTGCCTAGGGGCGATAAACTCTTTGTTGCCTACATGGATGTAGGTAAGGGGCGTGAGCAGGACGCGGAAGCTTTGCTCGGTTTTTACTTATTCTTACATGGATGTAAGTCATTAGAATAACGCAGGAGCAGTTATCGAGCCCACTAGGTTACAAACCTCGCGCCGCGATTTAATCGCCCCTAGATTGAACAAATTTCAATCCGCAAAGGTCAACACGCCCTAGTTGCTCTGACACTTATCGGTTGATTTAACACGTATTCGGCCTGTTTGACTCACAGATAAAGCCAACCCCTCAAGGTTGGCTTTATCTTTATTGGGGCAATATATAAATGTTCCGTTTTGAAAACCATTCAAAGAGCCGTCAGGTCTAAAGGTAATTGCACTACGAGGGTATTGCATAGAATCTGCAACGTGCACTTTTTCAAATGTGCTCAATAGTAAGTCATCGGTGTCTAGTGACGTAGACTTATCGTTATCAATAAACAGCGACATTTGCCCATCCCACTCATCTTTAGTGCATTGATTATCTTTTAAGCCACATAAAGTTACATAAGTGCCATTCTCAATGGCATAAAGGCGGCCATAATTAATGTTTCTGTGCAGCAAACTAACATGATTGTCGGCTCGGTTTTTCGCTAAAAAATCAGGAAAAACCGATAGAGAAATTTGGCTAACAATACTCACAATAGCAATAGATGCCATTAATTCTAAAAGCGTATAACCAGCCTGAGTTTGGGTAGATAACCTCATCCCTGAAGCCCTGAGTCAAAAAATATATTAGCTCAGTGTAGTAAATGATAGAAATATGACAATATAAAGCTGTATATTTTTTAACCGCAAGTTTGAGTTGTATCACCTGTATAAAAAGCTGTCCCCGATTGCGATAAAGTCAGTGCTTTATTATTTTCAGTACCACCATTAGGGCAAAAAACAAAATCACCAGGGTTTGTCGTAATTCTCCCGCTGGTATTAAAACGTAAGCGGCGGTCATTCCCTGTAAAGGTTAACTTGTCGTTATCTGATATTTCTTCCATTACTCTAAGTAATGTATCGGTAGCGCCATTATAGTGCCCGTCGTTATCTACATCGATAAATACAGCTATAATTTTATTCTCGTCCCACTTTTTATTGCAGTTAAAAGTGTCTTTACTATTTTTAATTTTACCTTGGCCAGTAGGGCATAAAACAACAATTTCATCTGTACTGGCAGCTTGTGATCGAGCAAAACTAACATTGCGCTTTAGTTCAAGTAAAAAGCTCTCAGCGCGGTTTTCTTCAAGCATGTCGCTGCTATCCCAAAGAGCAATAGAGGCAATAATGCCCACTATGGCTACTGCCACCATGAGCTCTAATAAAGTTAAACCGGTTTGGAATTTTTTCATATTATTTATACCTACTACATTTGTTATTATTATAGCTAGTTGAGAAAGATTTATAATTTAGACTTATAAATAATTATACCACGCTTGGTTGTTTTATCATCGAATTCAATTGCTTTGTTTGCTATGAACTCCGTGATTGTCTAAAATCGAGTCAACTAAAGCTTTAATAAGTAGTGAGCATGAAAAAAATAGAAGCAATCATCAAACCGTTTAAGTTAGACGACGTACGCGAAGCCTTATCAGATGTAGGTATTACGGGTATGACAGTAAGTGAAGTAAAAGGTTTTGGTCGTCAAAAAGGCCACACAGAACTTTATCGTGGTGCTGAGTACATGGTGGATTTTTTACCTAAGGTAAAACTTGATATTGTGCTAACCGATGAAGACGTTGAGCGCGCTATAGAAGTAATAGTAAAAACAGCGCAAACAGGCAAAATTGGCGATGGTAAAATATTTGTCACTGATGTTGAGCGTGTAGTACGTATACGCACAGCAGAAGAAGACGAAGAAGCAATTTAATTTTATAACGCAAAACATCTTTGTATATAAAGCTAAAAAGGCTGCAAATAGTTATATTTGCAGCCTTTTTTGTAAGATACTAATTTTTTAAATAGTAAAACTACTAAAGCTTATTGCTCTTGAGAATGCGCTTCACGCGCTTCTTCAATTTCTTGTGCAATTTCTTGCGCTTTTTGCTTCGTTTTTTCGGTTAATTCGCCCGCTGCTTCTTTGCTTTTTATCCATGCATCAACAGCAATTTCTTTGCCATCGTCGTACATGTTTAAGCCCATTGCTTTACTTTGTTCAAGTAGCTCATTTAAAGACTCATCGTTTTTAAGATCGTTGGCTTTATCTTTTACATCGTTCCATGTATCACCAAGCTGCTCTTGCATTTGTGCGCTTTTATCTTTTGCATCTTCTTGTACTTGTTGAGCGTCTTCACAGCCCGTAAGAGTAATTAAAGTGCCTAATAAAGCTAAACCTGCTAATTTATTCATGTGCCATCTCTCCTTAGAGATAAATTATTAATTCATGTAAATAGTAGAACAATGAAAATGAACGCACCTGTAACAACACGCTTAAATTTCAAATTAATGAATGAACACGATTGGCCGCTGCTGCATGAACTAGATCAAGACCCAGCGGTAATGAAATATATAAACCGGGGTGTACCGTCGTCATTAAAGCAAATTAAAGAAATTGGGCTCCCCAGAATGCTCGCCTATAAAAATACAAACAAAGGTTGGGGGCTGTGGAAAATCACCCTTAAAAAAGAGGGCTCTTTTATAGGGTGGGTACTTATTAGGCCTATGCACTTTTTTACTCAAACGCCCGATTTTTCCAATATTGAAATAGGGTGGCGCTTTAAGCAATCTATTTGGGGACATGGTTATGCAACGGAGGCGGCTAGTGCATTATGTAACGCCTTAAAAATGCAGCCAGAGATAAAAACGCTATCAGCAATGGCACTGGCCGATAATAAAGCTTCAATTAGCGTTATGCAAAAGCTGGGATTTACCTGGGTTAAAAACTATATACACACTGATGAGCAAGGCGATTTGGATGCTGTTTTATACGCAAAGGCGTTATAGCATACAAAAAATTACTTGTATAAACATTGACCTAGTATTCTATGGTATGCATAAATGAGCCAAGCGAGATTCTAATAATAAAGAAAGGATGTTTTATGGGTTTATTTTTTCGACCAAGCCGGCTCATTGTTAAGAGTGTGTTGATTGCACAATTTTGTATATTTAGCGTGCAGGCGGAGCAAGTTACAAAAAGCGCTGTAGCAATGCCTGACTCGTTTAGTGCAGATACAGCACAGGCTATTTTAGAGCAAGGTGGCAATGCTGTTGATGCGGCTATTGCCGCGCAATTTGTTTTAGCGGTAACGCTACCAGAAGCTGGAAATATTGGTGGGGGAGGCTTTATGCTTATACAAAAAGAGGGTAAAGGCGACTTTATAGACTATCGCGAAACCGCTCCCCAAGCAGCGCACAGAGATATGTATTTAGATGCCAAGGGCGATGTAATTAAAAACAAGTCAATTTATGGTATTCACGCAAGTGGTGTACCGGGGAGCGTAGCGGGTATGTGGCTGGCTCATCAAAAACACGGCACCTTAAAATGGCAAACATTAGTACAGCCTGCGGTTACCTTAGCAGAGCAAGGCTTCAAAGTGCCGCCCAAATTGGCTCAAGGGGTCGCACAATACATTGCTCATTTAGACAAGCAAAATATAAATGTAAATTTTAAACACTACTTTGCAGATATAAAAGCAAATCAGATTTTTAAACAGCCTGAGCTGGCCGCTACTTTAAAGCGCATTAGAGATGAAGGCCAAGATGGGTTTTATAAAGGCGAAACCGCCCGCATTATTGCCAACTTTATGCACCAGCACGGTGGTATTATTAACAAAACTGATTTGGCTAATTACACTGCTGTGTCGCGCAGGCCTATAAAGGCTAATTGGAATGGCTATGAAGTATTAACCTCACCACCACCAAGCTCTGGTGGGATTGCTATTTTACAGTGGTTAAAAATGTTTGAGCTTAAAAAAAGCGAAATGGGGCTGGTACATAACTCTACTCAATATGTACATTTACTTGCTGAAATCGGTAAGAGAGTGTTTGCAGATAGAGCAGAGTACTTGGGCGATCCGGACTTTTTTGACGTGCCAGTAACTGAGCTTACTGATATTGATTACTTAAAAGCGCGCAGTAACGATATTTCTCTAACAGCTATTTCTACCACCGAAAACATTAAACCAGGCCTTAAAGAAAGTGAGCAAACCACGCATTTTTCTATTATTGATAAAATGGGTAATGCGGTGGCCAATACCACAACGATTAATTTAAGCTTTGGTAGTGGCGTTGTGGTTGAAGGTGCTGGCTTTATATTAAATGACGAAATGGACGACTTTAGCGCTAAACCTGGGGTAATGAACGCCTTTGGTGCACTTGGCGGTAAAGCCAATGAAATTCAGCCACACAAGCGTATGCTTAGCTCAATGTCGCCAACTATACTGCTTAAAAACAATAGCGTTAAAATGGTTACAGGCTCGCCTGGGGGCACAACAATTATTAGCTCGGTGTATCAGTCTATTTTAAATGCGGTTGAATTTAATATGAGCGCTGAGGATATCGTTAACAGCACGCGGTTTCATCATCAGTTATGGCCTAAAAATGTGATCAGAACGCACGCAGGGCTTAATGAAAACACAAAGGATGAACTTATAAAAATGGGCTACACACTAGATGAGCGAAGTTTTGGTGACTTGCAGGTTATTGTAAATAAGGACGGTCAGTTACAAGCGGCTTCTCAGGCTACAGGTCGTGGTGAGTCTCGGGTATTTTAACATTTTTAGCTAACCCCTTTAAGCTAAAGGGGTTAGCCTTTACTGTATTAACCAATTGCGGGTACTAATCCCAGCATTTGCATAAATTGGGCTACAATAATTACAATGCCGCACAGCCCTGCAACCGCTAACCCCACATTACCACTGCGCACTTTGTATCCCGTTTGAGGACCCGATTTACGCTGCTTATACACCATAGATACCGGTAAAAATATTGCTAATACCACAAGGGCGATGGCTGCATAGCCAAGTGCCATTATAAATCCCTGAGGGTAAAATAACGCAAATCCTAAAGGGGGAATAAAAGTAATTAGTGCGGTTTTTATTCTCTCTGATTTGGAGTCGCCTTTATTAAATGCATCCGCAAAAAAATCAAATAAGCCTAAGCTAACACCTAAAAAAGAGGTGGCTAATGCTAAGTCGGCAAACAGAGTAACGGCGCTTGTTACCCGCGGATTATGTGCAATATTTGCCACACTCTCTACAAAGCCTGTTAAGCCATTACTATTGAGTAAATCACTTTGCTGCATAATACCTTGGCTAAGCAGTTGCCAAAAAATATAAATCACTAAAGGTAAAGCAGCACCTGCAATCATTACCTTGCGCAATACTTTTGTTTCTAGCCCTACATATTTAACAATTGACGGAATAGAGCCATGAAAACCAAACGAGGTAAAAATAACGGGTAAAGCAGATAAAATCAGCCCTTGCTCAACGGGCATTTCAAGTAAGTGCTTACCTTGTACATAGGGTGTAAGCATATAAAACAAGCTGCCTAGTACTAAAATTTTAATCGTAAACAACACGCGGTTAAGCTTATCTACTTTACTGGTGCCTAAAGTAACCACGCTACCTATTACAATGGCTAAAACTATAGAGGCAATTTGTGGTGCTATGTTTATGCTCAAATCACTACTAATACGCGACTGCAATTGTGCGCCACCCCCAGCTATATAGGCTGCACACAGGGCATAAAATAAAAATATCATCGAAAAGTTAGCAATGTACTGGCCGCGTTTTCCTAACCAGCGCTTTGCTAAGGTGTTTAACGTTGCATCTCTGGGGGCATGTTGGTGGAGCTCTAGCATTAATAATGCGGTGTAGGTCATCAGTAACCAGCTGGCTATTATCAGTGCAAGCGCGGTATTAAATCCAAGTCCTGCAGAGGCAATTGGCAATGCCAGCATACCTGCGCCTATGGTGGTGCCTGCAACAATTAACATGCTGCCTATTGTTTTATTTTTAAGCACTTAACTATCCTAAAATGTGTGAGAGGCACTCAAGATATAACTAGTTACTTAAAACATAAATAGTTTTGTAATAAATGCCGGTAAATAATAATGTAACTATGAATTTACAGCTGTATTTAGGCGTTTATATATACTGCGCATTACTTTCGCGCGTATAATTTACTTTAATAGGGTTTCTATCTCCTCAGTGCAAAGGAATGGCGTGTGCCAGTTAAATTATCTTATTTACTACTTGTCATTATTTGGTGTACTACACCATTAGGTATTGTATGGAGCAGTGAAACAGTAGCGCCAACGCTTGCTGTTTTAATGCGCATGATTATAGGCCTATTTGTTGCTGGGTTAATTGTTGCTATAGCTAATATTCGTGTACCTTGGAGCAAAAACGCGTGTACGTTATACGCATACTCTAGTTTGGGCATTTTTGGTGGTATGTCATTAAGTTACATGGCTGCTACCACAGTACCTTCAGGTATTATTTCGTTAGTGTTTGGCCTTGCGCCTATTCTTTCTGGCTTTTTAGCGCAAAGGTTACTTAACGAGCCTAAATTTAGCCCTATTAAATTAATAGCGCTGAGCTGTGCATTAATAGGCCTATATTTTGTAAGTTATAACCAGCTACAAACCTCACAAGCTCAAGGTATAGGGTTGATGTATGTGTTATTGGCGGTCACGTTATTTAGCTTAAGTGGGGTAATGATCAAACGGGTAAAAATCGCTATTCACCCAATGGCAACCACGTTTGGAGCGCTGGTTTTTGTTACTCCGTTATTTGGGCTGTTATGGTGGATGGTAGATGGGCAAATAAGTACGGTTTATTGGAGTGCTCGCGCGTTATGGAGTATTGCGTATTTAGGTATCTTTGGCTCGATTGTAGGGGCTCTGGCGTATTTTCATGTATTACAAAAGTTAAACGCCAGTACTGTAGCCTTAAGTAGTTTAATCACACCAAGTTTTGCACTAGCGCTAGGCGCACTGCTAAATAACGAACCTTTAAGCCAAGAGCTCATTATAGGCGCCATTATTATATTTTTAAGCTTAACGCTATTTCAGTTTGGCGATAAGCTCATAAAGCGCCGCGGCAGCTAGCAGTTTAAGGCTATTACATTTTTGCTATCTGAATAATTAAACGGCGGTTTTTATTTCGCCCTAAAATATTTTCGTTAGTATCAACAAAGCGTTTTTCACCTAGGCCCGTGGTTTGCACTTTGCCCTCATCAACACCTAAGCTGACCATATAATCTTTTATAGCTTTAGCACGCTTACGCGATAAATCTAAGTTATTCCAACGGCCACCGTAGCTATCGGTATACGAATCAATACTGATAGACTCAATACTGGTATCATTTTTTAAATACTCAGCAATTTTATCTAAGCGCTTTTGCGACTCTTTAGTGAGCTTACTACTATTTGATTGGTAGTTCATTACAGTAAATGAAATATCTTCAAAGCTGTATGGTAAAAGTTCATCGCGGCACTGTAAAAACGCCCAGTAGGCTTGTTTAAAATTAACGCTTGAAATACCAACGGCAATTTTGTCGGCACTATTTTGCCAGTCTTGGTAGTAAAAGGTAGGATGAAACCCTTTTTCAAGTTCAGTTAGCATTTCCCATGCAGTTTTATTACCAAGCTCACCATCAAACTTTTTAAGTAACTTCATCGTGGTTATATCACGTGCGGGCAGGCCTGAACGCCACGCTGGTGGCACCGCCTTTAAACCGGCTATGTCGTAATTGTCGGGGCGCACAACCATATCTAGATTAAAGGTTAGGTTTTTGTTTTTACTCGCCGATGCCTTAAATATGGCTTCACCGTAGTAGGGCACTTCGTGGTTTAATTGGCACTGTAAGCGCGTTGTTTTTATAACTTCCCAATTGGAGTTATCTTGATTTGCGCTGTATTGGCGCATAGCCGCTTGCGATGAATAACTCATCAAGGCGGTGCCAAGGCTTACGCTAATAAAAAACAACTTACACTTCATAAAACGCTCCGGTTAATCTACTAAGCCAATATTTTGGCGTGCTACAAAAGCTGGGAACAATTAATTGCCAATACGGGTAGCAATTATTTAAAAGCAAATAGTATGCCTAAAATATATTAATTAAAAATTTATAAAGCCCTAGCCGAGTCACCCCCAATTTTGACATAATAGTGAGCTTATCCTCATAAACCAAGAAGACTATGGCAAATACTGAGCAAACACTTTTCGCACAACGCTTTCGCGGCTTTTTTCCTGTTGTTATTGATGTAGAAACCGCCGGCTTTAATAAAGAAACCGACGCTTTACTTGAAATTGCTGTATCCATTTTAAAAATGGATGACGAAGGGTTACTCAGCATAGATCATACCGTTCATTTTCATGTAGAGCCTTTTGAAGGTGCTAATATAGAACAGGCAGCCATTGAATTTAACGGCATAGACCCGTTTAGCCCGTTGCGTGGCGCAGTACCAGAAGAGGAAGCAATTAAAGAAATTTGTAAAGCAGTGCGTAAAGCGCAAAAAGCTGCTGGGTGTCAACGCTCAGTTGTAGTAGCACATAATGCTGCCTTTGATCATGGCTTTTTAAATGCAGCCATTGAGCGTAACAATATTAAGCGTACGCCATTTCATCCATTTGTGAGTTTCGACACCACCTCGCTTGCAGGGTTAGCTTTAGGCCAAACGGTACTTGCTAAAGCATGTAGAGCAGCGGGCATTGAGTTTGATAACAGCCAAGCACACTCTGCTCTTTACGATACAGAGCGCACAGCAGAGCTGTATTGTTTAATAGTAAATCGTTGGCAAGAACTAGGGGGCTGGCCATTAGCGCCACTCCCTGAAAGTGACGCTCAAGAAATTGAAAACACTCAAGAGGATACTAAAACGACTGAGTGATTTTTCCCTCAGAAAGTTTTACTAAGTGGGGTGGATAAATACGCGAAAACTGTTTTGTATCTTTTGCTATTTTAAGCTCCACACCTGGGTGCATTATTTCATTAATTTTAAGTCGGCTAGTTGCCAATAGCTGAGAAATTTTTTGCTTAACCAATCTTTTTTGTCGTTGAACCTGCAAAGCGCGTGTTTTTATATGTTGCTCATTAGCGGCAATTTTATCGAGTAGTTGTTGGCGTTGAATAGCAACAGGAATTTTTATCGCTTTTTCTTTAGCTTGTTTAAGCGCCGATGTTTTACTGGCTAATACTTTTTCAAAATCAATTATTTGAGATTGTTTTGAGCGCAATTCATGCCAGTTTTGAGCTAGAAACACACGGGTTTTAGTACCTGCCGGCGCACCTAGTTCACCGGTTTCAATACGCATAGCATCAAGAATATTCCCCCCAATTATTTTGCCGCGCGGGTTACCTGCTTTACCCACACGTATTAAGCGCCTTGCGCTTAAATTACAATGCAATGCTTGGCGTTCTATAAATAAATCTTGCGCACTTTTAATATTACAGTACTGAGCATAGCCAATAGAAATAGTACGCTTAGCAGAAATTTCGCAAGTAAATGCTTCTTCATTTTCACGTTTACGGCCAATAGCGCCGAGCATAATAGTTACTGCACTTTGGCTTTCAATCGTGCCTGATTCAACAAACCCTAATACAGTAATATCGCCATTGGCTTTAACCCGCATACCGTCTTTTACATCACCAGAGATAATTACACTACCATCAAAATCAACGTGGCCTGTACTTACATCTACATTATGAAAACATAAAACATCGTCAACCCGCATGCCCCTAGGTAAGGCCACAGGCACGCCTTTACAATCAGCAATTAGCATGTTTGGGTTATTAGGGTCTATTTTTGTGCCTTCAAAGGGCTGTAATTGATGCTCTTTACCAGGCGTTGCCTTAATCATATCGCCAAAAACCGTATAGCCATCTTCACCTGGTGTAGCAGCTACACGCTGCATTAAAGGAGTGCCGGGTTTTACCGTAATAATAGCGCCAAGGTCTTTCATATCCACCTTGCCGCCTTCTTTTGCTTGGGGGCTAAGTACGCGGTCTTGCGCAGTAGAGCAAAGGCGAACAAACCTCGCATCACTGCCTTCTTTGGGGTTTCGGCCATGGGCCACAATAGCGTTATATGCTGTACCTGCAGGGTGAGAAAACTGCTGTCCTAAAAACGTATCAAGTGCGCGAGGGCTAATGCCTTTTTTCACGCCAGCTTCAGCCAAAGCGGCTTGAGCTGCCTCCATAGAGAGTAAAGCACCGCCTCTGGCCGTGGTAAGCGTTGCCTCTGCAACCATGTTTTTTTCATCAACGTTAATAACAAGGCTCGCGTCCGTGGCCTTGGCAATTACTAATGATTCTTGCTGATAATTTTTACTCGGTGAAAATAACTTCCCAATATTGCCAGAGAGGACTTCAAACTCGCAATAATCCGACTGTTCAAGCAGCTCAATAAGTTGAGCACTCGTTACCGGAAATCCATTATCAATAGGGTGCGCAGATAACGCCAGCTCCCCCGTTTGTTCATTAAATAAAAAAACCGACATTTATAAATTCCCTACGTAATATGCCTGTTATTATGATTATTATTTTTACTACTAAAGTCTTATGGTTAGTGTAAAATTTAACTCCTTATTTGAGCACAACTTGAACAGTATGTTAAGTAAATGTTCAGTATTTGTTTGCTTTTTTACAAACTTGTGCTTGTTTACTGTTCAGTTGATTCAGTTAGCTAAAATAAAAGTGTCACACCCCTTGAGTATCAGACGTTTACTCAGTTATACTGCCCTCACTGAAAGAAATTCATATTTCAGGGGCTGATTAGGATTCGACGGAATTCAAGAAGCCTGAGGTGCATGTCGAGGTGCGGTTTGCCTCGTAAAAAAGCCGCAATTTAAAGTAATCGCAAACGACGATAACTACTCTCTAGCAGCTTAGGCTGGCTAGCGCTCCTTCCATGTATTCTTGTGGACTGGATTTTGGAGTGTCACCCTAACACCTGATCGCGACGGAAACCCTGGCCGGGGTTGAAGCGTTAAAACTAAGCGGCCTCGCCTTTATCTACCGTGTTTGTCCGGGATTTAAAGGTTAATTAAATGACAATACTAAACATGTAGTACCGACGGTCGAGGCTTTTCGGACGGGGGTTCAAATCCCCCCAGCTCCACCAATTCGCTGTTCGATAACATCCGAACAGATACAGGAAACCCGCTAACCATATAGGTTAGCGGGTTTTTTATTGCCTGTAATATCCCAAGATGTTTACCTACATCCAGTATTTTTAGTACCATGGTTAGTACCACAGCACTCATTTGTGAATATGCTGTGGTACTAAAAATAAGAAAGCCTTGAATTCACAGGGCTAGAGCATGGTATATATAAAATAAATGGCCAGAACTGTAAAACCCCTCAACGATACACAAATTAAGCAAGCTAAGCCTAAGGAAAAGGAATATTCACTTTCAGATGGTAGTGGCCTTCTATTATCTATAAGGCCTAATGGTACTAAAAGTTGGATATTTAAGTACTACAGGCCATTTACTAAAAAAAGAACAAACCTTTCTTTTGGGCAATATCCTCAAATTACCCTCGCCGCTGCTAGAATAAAAAGAGAGGAGGCACGCGGGCTTCTTGCTAATGAAATAGACCCAAAAGAGTATAAAGAGCAACAATATATTCAAGAGACGCAAACACGTTTAAATACTTTAGAGAAAGTAGCGATGGAGTGGTTTGAGATTCATAAACCAAAAGTAAAGCCTAAGCACGCAGATGGTATTCTGGGAAAGTTAAAAAATCATGTGTTTCCTGAACTAGGCAAGCGGCCTATAAGTAGTATCGATGCTGTTGTAACAATTAATGCATTGAGGCCTGTTGCTGCAAAAGGCACTCTTGAAACAGTAAGAAAGACGTGTCAGATTCTCAATCAAGTTATGGGCTACGCAGTAAATACAGGGATTATAAAGCATAACCCTTTGGAAAGAATTAGAGATGGATTTGCAAAACCAATAACAAAGCCGATGCCAACGATAGATGCTATCAGGTTATCTGAGTTTATGGCGGATCTTTCGAGAGCCAGTATAAAGTTTCCTACTCGGTGTGCGATTGAGTGGCAATTACATACAATGGTAAGGCCAAATGAAGCCACTAAAGCAAAATGGTCTGAGATAGATTTAGAAAACAAGGTATGGACAATACCTGCAGAAAAAATGAAAGCAGCTAAAGTCCATAAAATACCATTAACTCCAAGAACGCTAAAATTACTTGAGTTGATGAGCCCGATAAGTGGACACCGAGAATATATTTTCCCTGCTGATAGAAACCCTAGAGAGCATATGAACCCTCAAACCCCAAATGCAGCAATAAGTCGAATGGGCTATAAGGGAGAACTTGTTGCACATGGCTTAAGATCACTTGCAAGTACTGTTTTAAATGAATCTAGGTTATTTGACTTTGAGTTAATAGAAGTTTCATTAGCGCATCAAGACACTAACCAAGTTCGAGCTGCATATAATCGAAGTGACTATCTAGAAAGTAGAAGAGAAATGATGTGCTGGTGGAGTGAGTATATTCATAACGCTAAGGTCAAATCGCTTGTTTAATAAATTATCCCAGTTCAACGCCATTGACATAGTTACTGCTAATTTGATTTCTAATAACAATGAGCTTGTTGAATCAGGCTCATTATTGGCTTGTTTAGAACATATAAAAAAAATATTTTTAGATATTGAAAAGAGTACAACGTTAACAACTTTTGATGAGCTTCACTTGCTCGGAGTTACTCGAAAAGAGATCAAGGCTAAGTTTGATAAGTTATATAGCTCGGTTAAAAAAGACCAAAAGTTACAACCAATAGATTTTTTAGCATTAGGTGAGCTTATAGGTGAGCTTAATGCATTGAGCCGTTATTCAAAAAGCTTGATGTATCATCAAGGAGTTTCTTTAAGAAATGAGAAGGTTGCCAAGGTAAGGGGGTTAAAAACCCTAACGTATAAAAGAGTAGCAAAGGAGTTATATCAAATAGTAAGCGCAAAAGAAGCTTATAATATATTTGATGCTTGGGTTGTTGTTTCAAGTATAGACTTGCTACTTAGGTTGTATCTAAATCCAAAGTTAGTCATATCTGAGCATAAAGCTACCCAGAGTTTAGCAAAATACATAGGCGTTAATTTAAGCAAAGGTAAAAGGAGCCAGCAGCAATTAAAGCAACGAGATATTGTGTTTAGCTACCTTGAAAAGCACTTTGCCTGTGATTGTACTACTTTATACCAGTCATTTTTTGATAGTGGTTACCAAGATATTAATGGCATAGCTAAGACTGAAGAGGATCGGCGACTCACGTTAGCTTACAGTGCGGTTGATAAGCTTATCAAGCTAAAAGCTTTTCAAAGCTTAAAACCTAAAATTAGCCTCGATGTGCTAGTTGATAAAATACTCACAGGGCTTGCTAAAAAATTTCGTATTTCAGCATTTGATGGCTATACCGAGGCTATTTATATTAGTTGCCTATACGTCAAAATCCCTAATTATGAGGCTTTTTATTACCAAAACAACAGGCTTCACAAAGACTTAAAATCAACTCAAAACAGTAAGCTTGATGAAATGATTTTTAATGCGTTTAATAATACCCCTTTTATGTAAATGCTAAACTCATCGCTATAATTATTACCTCAAGACTTATGTTTTTTTATTATGCGGTAAATGGAGTTTAACTAACTAAACTCCATTTTTGTCATATATTTTTTTATTCATAATCCTTCCCGTACTTAAGCGAACGTCTTGGTTCGTTTTAATAACTTATGGGATTTAATCCCTTCAATAATTGGAATGATATTATGAACTTAAATAACCTATTAACTAATAGCAAAAGAATTCTTCGCCTTAAAGATGTACAAACTTTGACTGGTTTATCTCGAACTATGATTTACGATTTACAGAGTAAAGGCGAGTTCCCACAAAGTATAAAGTTAGTGCAAAGTGGGCGAGCTATGGGGTGGCAATATAGTGATGTTATTAATTGGATTGACTCAAGAGTGCAAGCATGAGGTTTTTAGCTAAACGAGAAGTTAAAATTGCTGATGAAGATATTTTTATTTCAAAAGTTGCAATTCAAAAGCACTTTGGTTTTTCGTCTTATTTAGTCGGCAAGCTAGTAAAAGAAAGGACTCTTTCAGAGCCTGTGGAGTTAGCTCAAAAAGTTACTGGTTGGCCTTTGACAGAGGTAAAGCAACTCAACCAAATTAGCACTTCTTAGGATAACAAGGGATGTTATTTCATTAGTTAGACCCTTTTATATGACCTTTACTTGCTTAAAGCGTCAGTAATAGTGCGGTTAACTTCATTGTTGTAGTGCAGGTTATTTATAATATTTAGAGAAAATCATGCCATCTCAGTTAGTTCAAAAATTAAAAGATAAATATGGTGTTGAAGTACATTATCAAAAACTATCAGAAGAGTCTTATATAGCTTTGGAGATAATGAATTTCCCAAGTGGATATTACTACGACATTATAAAAGCTATGCTAAAGCAATTGGATGTGATGCTTTGTAAGTTTTCCAAAGTGCTCGTACTCAGGCTCGATTTAAGATTAGAACAATATAGTAAAGACAATAAAGTTGTTTCACAGTTTATTAATAGTATTCAAAAGAAAATAAAGAATACATACGGTGAGTTCGCCTATATATGGGTAAGAGAGCAAAACAAAGCTGATAAGCAGCATTACCACATAGCTTACTTTTTTAATGGTCATAAAATCATACACCCTAGTAAAGTAATAAGTTTAATTCAGGCAGGGTGGTTTAAAGCTTCGGCTGGTGGAACACTTTATGTACCTGAACATTGCTTTTATCAGTTATTTATTAATCAGCCTAACTTTTACGATAACTTTAAGGAGGCCGTTTACAGACTTAGCTACCTTGCTAAATGCTATTCTAAACGGCGTGTTTCGCAATCCGTAAAAAACTATTCTTCAAGTAGACTCGAATATAATGAGGGTAGTTAAATGGCTAGGGGTGGCAAAAGAAAAGGAGCAGGTGCGCCAAAAGGTAATAAAAATGCTCTTAAGCATGGCGGCAGGGCTAAGGTAATGCATGGTGTACCTTTAGATAAAGAGCTATCTGACTTTGAATATAAAGCCTTGTGCTTAGTGCAGTTAGAAACGCTAAAAAAGCTCAGTGAAGATGACAGTTACGAATCCAAACTTCTAATTTATAAACATTTTATGAGATATAAAGGCACTTTGTCGTTCGAGTTTTAAGGGGGTCGCTGGGCTTGGTACATAGCTGAGTCGCTTTAAAACGGTAAAATAAAAAAAGGAAAATAACCGATCAAGCTACCAAATAATCAAAGATTTTTTATTTGTCATTTAAATTCAATAACTTAAGGTTTTAGTGGCAAGCCTTGTATTAATTCTAAAAGGTGATCGCCTTTGTATTCGATCACCTTTGGTCTTTAAATTTACCATTTCACTACCATGCAAGAGTTAAAGCGGCCTTTGTTTTGATAAACGGGTCAGTTTTATATAATATCTTTTACTTAATAATGGATTATAGCTACTTCGCCAGTAAAGGAACTCTATGTCACTCCCTGATTACCAATCTTTTATGACCCCGTTACTTGCATGCTTAGCCAATGGTAAAACAGTTAAACTGCGTGATATTGATGCCGATGTTTACCGTAAACTTGGGCTTAGCGCCGATCAACTAAAGCTCCGCATACCGAGCGGCAAGCAAACCTATGCCTATCATCGCTTGGGTTGGGCTAAAACTTACTTAGTTCAAGCGGGTTTAATAGAGCAGCCTAAAAGGGCTTTTTGTAAAATCACACAAAAAGGGCTAGCTGCAATTGAGTCGGGCGAACCAATCAATAACCAATACTTAAGTAAGTTCGATGCTTTCCTCGATTTTAAAACACGCTCTAAAGACGCAAACGAGCCCACACAAATAAACGCCACCAGCATAGTAAGTAATGACGCTGATAAAACCCCTGAAGAGCTTATAGAAGCTGCAGTAGATACGCTCAACACCAACCTAAGTGACGAAATACTTAAAGCGATATTAGCAGCGACCCCCGTATTTTTTGAAAACCTAGTGGTCGATTTAATGCTCGCCATGGGTTACGGCGGATCACGTAAAGATGCAGGTCAAGCTACTCAATACACGCAAGATGGTGGCATCGATGGGGTAATCAAAGAAGATAAACTTGGTCTTGAAATGATATACTTGCAAGCCAAGCGTTATACCAATAAAACAGTTGGTCGCCCAGATATACAAGCCTTTGCAGGTGCGCTTGATATGCACCGTGCTAAAAAGGGCGTTTTCATTACCACCAGCAGCTTTAGTAAAGATGCCCTCGAATACGTAGGCATGATAGAAAAGCGCATAGTGCTGGTTGATGGCGCACAATTAACCGAACTCATGCTTATCCATAATTTAGGCGTAAGCACCAAACATGTATTTGAAGTAAAAGCGCTCGATAGCGATTACTTTATGGAAGATTAAAATGACAACTAATAATAACTTTTCTCAAACCGCTGCATTTATCTGGTCAGTAGCTGATCTCCTTCGCGGTGACTTTAAACAGTCTCAATATGGTCGTGTTATTTTACCCTTAACCTTACTACGCCGCCTTGAGTGTGTGCTCGCACCAAGTAAAGATGCAGTAGTAGCAGAGTTTGAGCGTATTAAAGCCTTAAACCTGCCAGAAGATGCACAAGAAAAGCTATTAATGCGAGCAACAAACGGCTTAACCTTTTTTAATACCTCGCCTATGGATTTAGGCAAAATGGGTCAAAGCGATATTAAAGCTAACCTTGAGCGTTATATTCAATGCTTTTCAGCTGATGCCCGCGAAATATTTGAGCACTTTAAGTTTGATGAGTTTATAGGGCTATTAGATGACGCCAACTTACTTTTTAAAGTAGTTAAAAAATTCGCAACGACCGACTTAAGCCCACAAGCGATATCAAATCACGATATGGGTTTAGTGTTTGAAGAGCTAATACGTCGCTTTGCTGAAAGCTCTAACGAAACCGCAGGGGAGCACTTTACCCCTCGCGATATAGTGCGTTTAACTACTTCATTAGTATTTATGGAAGACGACGACGCCCTCACCAAAGAAGGGATTATTCGTACCATTTACGATCCAACAGCGGGTACTGGGGGCTTTTTATCATCGGGGATGGAATACGTACACGAGCTTAACCCCAATGCGGTTATGCGCGCGTTTGGTCAAGAGCTCAACCCAGAGTCTTACGCTATTTGTAAAGCCGATATGCTGATTAAAGGGCAAGACGTTAGTCGTATTAAACTCGGTAACACCTTATCTAATGATCAGCTAGCAGTAGATAAATTTGATTACATGCTGTCTAACCCACCATTTGGCGTCGATTGGAAAAAGATTGAAGGCGATATTAAAGACGAGCATACCATTAAGGGCTTTGATGGTCGCTTTGGTGCAGGCTTACCAAGGGTGTCTGACGGTTCGCTATTATTTTTAATGCACCTTATTAGTAAAATGCGCGATGCCTCTGCAGATGTTACTAACAGCGGCGGGCGTATTGGTATTATTCTAAATGGTTCACCTTTATTTACGGGCGGGGCAGGCAGTGGTGAAAGCGAAATTCGTCGTTATATTTTAGAGTCTGATTTACTTGAGGCAATTATAGCCTTACCGACTGATATGTTTTACAACACAGGCATTGCTACCTATGTGTGGGTTTTGTCGAACAAAAAAGCACAGCAGCCAAGCGCTGAGCGTAAAAACAAGGTTCAGCTAATAAATGGCGCTAACCTATGCGGTAAAATGCGTAAATCTCTTGGTTCTAAACGTAATATCATGAGCGAAGACGATATTAAAGTTATCACTCGTAGCTTTGGTAACTTTGAACAAGTAGAAACAACAACACTTGAAGAGCTAGGCTTAATTAAACCTACAGAGGCTAAAAGTAGCCGTGGTCGCCAAGCTGCTAATCCAAAAGCCGATGTAGCAAAAACCTTTGCCAGTAAAATATTTAACACCTATGAGTTTGGTTATCGCCGTATCACCATCGAACGCCCACTTAGGTTGTCAGCGCAAGTAACTGATGAAGCTATTGCATCACTTCGTTTTGCACCTAAGCCATACAATGCAGCCATGATGGCGCTGTATGAAAAGTTTGGCGCGCAGTGGACTACTGACGAGCAATATGGCGATTTAAGTGCTATTGAGATTGAAGCCAGAGCTATTATTAAAGCTGACTTCCCCGAGCTGAAAGAAAAACAAATTAAAGATGTATTAGAGCCTAAGCTTTGGTTATTCCAAAAGGCCCTTATGGAAAAAGCGCAGCAACTACAAACACAATTAGGTGGAGATGTTGGTGGCAAGCACTTGCAATCAGACGACTTTAACCAGTTTGATATAACCTATACACAAGCCCTTAAAGCGTTAGATATTAAGCTCGACAGCAAAGAGAAAAAACAGCTGCTCGATGCCATTACCTTTAAAAACCCAGATGCAGAATGCGTGGTTGATAAAATCTATAAAGATTCAGCAGACCCAATATATGGCGCATTTGAATATCAAGGTAATGTGACAAAGTGGCAAGGTAAAGTTGTTACTTATAAGCAAGATGGCGACCTGCGTGATAACGAAAACGTTCCGTTTAAAGAGGCCTATTTAGATGGCTCAGCTCAGCCAAGTATTAGCACTCAGGAAATGGTTGAAAACTATTTTAACCGCGAAGTATCACCGCACGTAAGTGATGCATGGATAAACGACACTAAGCGCGATGATAAAGATGGCGAGCTCGGTGTTGTGGGTTACGAAATCCCATTTAACCGCCATTTCTACGTGTATGAACCACCAAGAGCATTAGAAGAAATTGATGCGGACTTGGATGCGGTATCGGCTGAGATTATGCAGCTACTTCAAGAGGTGCATTCATAATGACAGGTCGTTATAAGGCATATCCAGAATATAAACTCTCGAATAACTTCGAGCTTGGATATATTCCATCTCACTGGGGTACTAGTAAGGTTAGGTATGTATCATACTGTTTGGATGGTAGACGTATCCCTTTAAATGGAACTGAGAGAGGTGAGATGCAAGGCTCTGTCCCATATTGGGGAGCGAACAGTGTAGTTGACCATATAAACGAGTATATTTTTGACGAAGACTTAGTATTACTCGGGGAAGATGGCGCTCCTTTCTTCGATACGACTAAGAACGTAGCTTTTTTTGTTCAAGGTAAAGTTTGGCCGAATAATCACGTTCACGTGTTACGTCCAGAAGGGAGTAAAGTTAACGCTAAGTTCCTAACATATGCCCTTAATTGTGTAGATTATCATCTATACATTACAGGTAGTACCAGAGATAAGCTTAATCAATCTGCTATGAATGATATAGCTTTACGCATTTGCTCATTGGAAGAACAACAAAAAATTGCCAATTTCCTCGATTTTGAGACCGCCAAGATCGACACCTTAATCGCCAAGCAAGAAAAGCTGATTGAGCTGTTAAAAGAAAAGCGCCAAGCGCTGATTAGCCATGCAGTGACTAAAGGACTCAATGCACAAGTCCCGATGAAAGATTCTGGAGTCGAATGGTTAGGCGCAGTGCCAGAGCATTGGCAGATAGTTCCTTTAAAGTATTTATGTACTTTCAGTGGAGGCGGAACACCTACCAAAGATAACTTAAGTTATTGGACTAATGGCACAGTGCCTTGGGTATCGCCGAAAGACATGAAGTCTTTTTGGATTGATAAGACCCAAGATAACGTTACTGAAAGAGCCATAAAAGAGTCATCTACCAACATTGTTGATGAGGGGGCATTATTAATGGTTGTCCGTTCTGGAATACTACAAAGGACAATACCGATTGCGATAAATACAGTGCCAGTAACAATGAACCAAGATATGAAAGCTCTTAAATTTAATGACAGAATTGATGTTCAGTATGCCGCAGGGTTTATTCTTGGTAGCGTTGACTCATTATTACTTGATTGGTCTAAAGATGGTGCAACGGTAGAGAGTATTGAATATGAATACTTAGCAAATGGTCTTTTCCCCGTCCCACCTAAGCAAGAACAGCAAGCTATTATAAGCTTCATAAATAAACAACAGAGCACTTTTCAGACGTTAGAAGATAAAGCTTTAGTGGGAATTAAACTACTTTCAGAGCGTCGAACAGCCTTAATTTCTGCCGCAGTGACAGGCAAAATCGACGTGCGGAACTTGGAGCAACCTAATGACTAAGAGTGTTACACCACCCCTTGGGCAGTTTATTTTATTTAAAACAGACGAAGGGCAAACCAAGGTTGAATGTCGCTTTGAAACTGAAACACTGTGGTTAACTCAAAACCTAATAGCTGAGCTGTATCAAAAGAGTGTACCCACTATAAATGAACACTTAAGTAACATTTATAGTGAGGGCGAACTTGAACAAAATGCAACCATTAGGAATTTCCGAATAGTTCGAAAAGAGGGCACACGAGAAGTTGCTCGTGATGTAGCGCATTATAATTTAGAAGCTATATTAGCGGTGGGTTACCGCGTGCGCTCTAAACAAGGCACTAAATTTCGCCAGTGGGCAACAAGAACATTACAAGAGTACCTAACCAAAGGTTTTGTAATGGATGACGAGCGCCTTAAAAACCCTGATAACATGCAGTACTTTGATGAGCTGTTAAACCGCATACGCGACATACGTTCATCAGAGAAAATTTTCTGGCGCAAGGTGTGCGATATATACGCCACCAGCATTGATTACGACGGCAAAGCACAAACCAGTGTTGATTTTTTTGCTAAAGTTCAAAACAAAATGCATTGGGCTGCACATGGTAATACAGCGGCAGAATTAGTCTTTAAACGTATTGATGCCGACAAACCTCATTTAGGCTTAACTAGCTTTGCAGGTGCAGAGCCAACCCGCAAAGAGGTGGTTACAGGCAAAAACTATTTAGACGAGAAAGAACTCGATACTTTAAATAGATTGGTTAATTCCTACTTAGAATTTGCAGAGCTACAGGCGCGCAATGGCAAGTTAATGAAAATGGCAGACTGGGCAAGCAAGCTTGATGATTTTTTGCGCCTAAGTGATTATGAAGTGCTTAACCATGCTGGCAACATTTCACAGGCACAAGCCACTGAAAAAGCAAAACAAGAATACGATAAGTACCGCAGAGTAATTGATGCCCAGCCATCAAAGGTTGATTTAGACTTAGCCAATGCACTAAAGCAGCTGCAGGGTAAACCTGAGAAGTAACTTAAATAAATTTTGCACATAAAGTAAAAATAACAAAGGGATAGAAAGTAATGGATATAGAATTATGGAAAAGGATTTCAGGCTTTGTTGACTTAAACAGCTACCCTGAGCTTCCTTGCCCTTATTGTAATAAATATGCACTGAAATTGGACAAGGACAGTGTACAAACACGTCCTGTAAATAAAGATAGTTTACTTATTACCAGTCGAAAATACCGATTTGAAAAAGAAAGAAAACAGATACTAATTGATAAAAGTCGTGAAGTAAGTAATAAAAGTGAGGGGTTTTTCATTCCATTACTTCTTACCTTTGCAAGTGCTCATGCTGAGGCGGTAGAGCCTACGAATGGTAATACTTTTATATTTAACAGCTTTTTTGAATGTGCGAACTGTCAACAGAGTATAAGTGCTTCAGGAATGTTATTGGAGCATCAAACAGGTATGAGTCAGTCATCATCAAAGGCTAAAAAAATTAAAATTGAGAACTTTTCTCCATCTATTTTTATATTCCCGATATCAAAAAATGTTCCCTCACATATAGCTGAAGAGCTATTAGACGCATTTAAACACTTTCATTTTGATCCTCCATCGTCCGCATCTAAATTAAGACGCGCAATTGAAAACTTTTGCAAGGATATGCAAGTTGAGGAGAATAATAATAACCTCGGACGTATGATAAAAAATTTAGAGAAAACTCATCCTGAAGAGGCTAAATACCTTGATGCATTGAGGCTGATTGGTAACGAAGGGACGCACGGTTCAAATGTTGCTGAACTCGATTTATTGTACGCTTTTCAAGTTTTCCAGTTTGTTTTAGAACTTTATGATCGAAATGCTCGCTACAACGAACTCAACCATGTGTATGACAAGTTGGCTAAAAAATATGAGAAAAAGAAGCAGTCACAGCAGCTACCCAAGCTCGAACAATTAGATAATGCTAAATAACAAAATAAGAATAAAATCATGAACGATTTAACTCAAGAACGAATTTTTCAAGACGACATAATTAGTCAGATGGTAGCTAATGGCTGGGTTGAAGGCACAGGCGCTGGCTATAACTGTGAAACCGCTTTGTATGAACAAGATTCGCTGACCTTTGTCAAAAACACCCAACCTAAAGAGTGGCAAAAGCTGTGTAAGGTGTTCCCCAATGACCCTGAACGCCACTTTTTAGAAGCGCTGGTGGCACAACTTAAAAAAGCCGATATAAACGCCACAGATAAAGCCTCACGCACGTATGGTGTATTAGGTGTATTACGCCATGGTTTAAAAATTCGTAATGCGCGTTTTGAGCTATGCCAATTTAAACCAGAGCATAATCTAAACCCCGAAACCTTAGCGCGTTACGAGCAAAACACCTGCCGTATAGTACAAGAGTTAGTATATAGCCCGTATGCTAATGCAGAGCACTTAGCTGCAACAGGTAGCAAAGCCAAAAGCTGGCGTATAGATTTAGTGTTGTTTGTAAACGGCTTACCTGTATCAACCCTTGAGCTTAAATCAGAATTTAAGCAAGCGGTTGAAAACGCGATTAAGCAGTATAAACAAACCCGCCTACCTAAAGACCCTGCGACTAAAAAGACAGAGCCGTTACTTACTTTTAAGCGTGGCGCATTAGTGCATTTTGCTGTAAGCCAGTACGAAGTGTATATGACCACTAAGCTCGCTGGTGACGACACCTTCTTTTTACCCTTTAACAAAGGTACAAGTGAAGGTGGTGCAGGCAATGATGTACCTGAAGACACTAGCCGTTATGCAACCGATTACCTGTGGAATGAAGTATTAGTGCCTAAAAACCTGCTTAACATTTTAGGTAGCTTTGTACACCTTCAAATAGAAGACAAGGAAGATTGGGAAGGGCGTAAATACAAAAAAGAAACGCTTATTTTCCCGCGTTATCACCAATGGGATGTAGTAAGTAAGCTGATTGATGCAGCAATTGAAGAGGGCACAGGTAATAAGTATTTAGTGCAACACAGTGCGGGCTCAGGTAAGTCAAACTCTATTGCTTGGACAGCCCACCAGCTTTCTACTCTGTATGACGAGCAAGGTAATAAACAATTTCATTCAGTGATTGTTGTAACAGACCGAACGGTACTTGATGATCAGCTGCAAGATACTATTTATCAGTTTGAGCATGCAGACGGTGTAGTAGGGCGTATTAATAATAAAGAAGGTGACGGTTCTAAATCAGAAAAGCTCGCCAGCGCACTTGAAAACGCTCAGCCTATTATTATTGTAACCATTCAAACCTTTCCGTTTGTGTTACGTGCTATAGAGAACAGTACTAGCTTAAAAGAGCGCAGCTATGCGGTTATTGCCGATGAAGCTCATTCATCACAAAGCGGCTCTACTGCTCGACAGTTAAAAGAAGTGCTAATGACTGAAGAGACTGATGACGACATTGAGTTATCGTCAGAGGATATACTCGATGCAACCGTTGCAGCCCGCCGTGGTAGTGCAAACCTTAACTACTATGCATTTACTGCCACACCTAAAGCAAAAACAATAGAGCTATTTGGTCGGTTACCTGACCCAGAACTACCGCCATCAAAACAGAATAAGCCAGTGGCGTATCACATATATTCAATGCGCCAAGCAATAGAGGAAGGCTTTATATTAGATGTACTTAAAAATTACACTAACTATAAGGTGATGTACCAACTTGCTCAAAAAATAGAAGCGGCAGATAAAGAGGTTGATAGTAAAAAAGCAGCGGTAAAACTTAACCAATGGGTGCGTTTACACGACCATAATATATCGCAAAAAGTTAAAGTGATTATTGAACACTTTAAAGATAACGTAATGGGTTTATTAGGCGGACAAGCTAAAGCAATGGTAGTAACTGGCTCACGTAAAGAGGCTGTACGTTATAAGCTAGCATTTGATAAGTATGTAGCTGAAGCCCTAGCTGAGCAAAAAACAGGTTATTCGACAATACGCGCTATGGTGGCATTTTCAGGCGAAGTTGAATTTACTAAAAGCGATACTGATAGCGCTACATTTTTAGATAAAAAGTTTACCGAAAAAAGCATGAACCCTGAACTTAAAGGCCGCGATATGCGAAAAGCCTTTGATAGTGACGATTACCAAGTAATGCTGGTGGCTAATAAGTTTCAAACAGGGTTCGACCAACCAAAACTATGCGCTATGTACGTAGATAAAAAGCTAGGCGGCGTTGAGTGTGTACAAACGCTGTCGCGACTAAACCGTACTTACCCAAGTAAAGCTGAAACAGGCACGTTTGTATTGGACTTTTTTAATGCCCCTGAAGACATACTAGGAGCATTTCAGCCTTACTATCAAACCGCAGAGCTTGCTGATGTTACTGACCCTCAGATTGTTTTTGATTTGTTTGAAAAGCTGCGTGCTAGCGGTATATTTTTGTGGTCTGAGGTTGAGCAGTTTTGTGCGGCTTTCTTTACCAAAAACAAGTCAAACGCGGCGATCAGTAATATTATTCACCCCGCTAAAGAGCGTTGGCAAAAGCGTTACGCATCGGCAATTGAGGCGTATATAAAAGCGAAAGAAATGTTTGAACGCACTAAAAAGACTGAAGACGCAGTATTAATAGCCAATGCAGAAACAAGCTTTAAAGAGTGCAAACAAGAAAAAGACCGCCTAGAGATATTTAAAAAGGATTTAGGCAGCTTTACCCGCTTTTATGAGTTTATGTCGCAGCTGATGGAGTACGATGACAAAGAGCTGGAAAAGCTAAGCTTATTCGCTCGCCACTTACGCCCACTGTTACGTGAAAAAGTAGTGACTGAAGATGAGCTTGATTTAGATAACGTGGTAATGAGCCATTACCGTTTATCAAAAATACGCCAACAAGATATACAGCTAAAAGAAGATGCGCCTGATTATAAGCTAGAGCCAAGTAATGATGTGGGTAGTGCTAAAGCGAAGGATAAAAAAGAAGCGTTTTTATCACAAATAATTGACAAGCTTAATGAGGTTTTTATTACTGATAACCTAACTAATAAAGACATGCTTAATTATGCTTTTACAGTACGCGATAAACTAACTGAAAACGCCTCTGTAATGAGCCAGATTGCAAACAACAGCCCAGAGCAAGCTATGTTAGGTGATTTCCCTCAAGCGATGGATGACGCCATTTTAGGAAGCAGTGACGCACACCAAGAACAAATGATGCAGCTACTATCAGATCCCACAAGAAACCAGCAATTTGCACGAGTGATATTTGATATGTTGAGCGGATTAAATAGTAGAAAGTGATTCTAGGGTACGATTACAATATTTGAGAAGTAAACTTAATGATAAAGGAGTGACATTATGAATGTTAATAAAACCACTTTGGTTAAGAAGGAGAAGTTAGTTGTTAATAGTAATCAAAAAACACAACTTAGTGATTATGAATTAAATAAAGTAGCCTCAAGAATTGAGGATGAAATAAATACTAGCCAAAATAGAAAAGCAACGGTTAAAATTTTTGAGGTGGAGTAAAGTATATGGATGTACGTGTTTTTGTTAGTGAAGAAGTAAAGGCCAGTTCTTCACAACCGTTATTAAAAAAAATTGTTGATGAATTTAAATTGTATAAAAGTGGAAAGGGTAGGCCTGCGCACTTTGGTAGAGATGTGCCATATGATTTTCCTTTTTCTGTAAAGGAATCTGGCCTTGCCCATATACATTTAAAAGACTCAACATCAAAAGGTTGGCATTTAAAAAAAGTATCGTTTAGCAAAACCAGTAATACAGCTTTAATTTATTGCCAAGGCTCGGTTCAAAAAAACTGTTATTTTTTAATTTCAATTTTAGAGAATGCACATGAAACATATAAGGTTAAACCTTTATATTTAGAATACCTAGCTGAAAGAGCCGAAGTATTTAGAGAAAAGTTTTAGATAGAGAGTATTTATGAAAAACATCAATTGGTTTACTGATGAACCATCAGAGGTAGGTCTTCACTTTGTAGCTGTAAAATATGGTGAAGGGGCTGGGACATTCGATTTTATAGAGTGGGATGGCAATAAATGGCTTACTGAATATGAAGGTAAAGTTATTGCATACACTACACTGGAAGGTTTAATAAGAGATAGTAATATAGAATGGCCAGAAGAAACTAAAAAAGTAGAGCTGAAAAAAGACCCAAATGTAGATGCTGATAGTCTGTGGGAAGAAATGTAGGACAAAAAGTTATAAAAGTTTTATTAAACGAATTTAACGTAGGGGTTCGAATATGACACTTGTTTTTAGTACCACAGTTAGTACCATCAACCCCGTTTTTGATTTGGTATTTATAACTAAATCAATGGATTGCATTGTCTACCAAGACTCCCCCAGCTCCACCAATACAGGTATTTAAGTTCGTTACTTAAAACCATAAAAAAACCGCCAATTTGAGCAATCAAGTTGGCGGTTTTTTTATGGGTTTAATCTAAGCGGCGCTTATCGTGGTTAGCTTCATTTTTATCGTTCTTATTTTCATTTTAATGCTGATAATAATGAGTGTTAAAAACGACATTAAACTTATTAATAGCGTTAAATCTAAAATTGGTGACTTGGCGAGTTGTGTGTTTGCAGGCGAGGCCGGCAAAGCGTTAGGCTTATTTTGTTGCTGCCTAATATAGCTTTGGCTTATCCAATCAACGGCGTTGATCCACTGAATTTTATCTGGGTTATCATTAGCAAGCTTGCTCATTACATGGGCGTCATTATTGAGCGATTTAGCAAGATTAATTAATTGCTCCCAAAATACATGTTCCGTGCCTAGCGCGTCTATTTCTTGTAAGTGCTGCTTTAACTTTTCTGCGCCCATGCTGTTTATGTTTGGTTGCTTTAGAATCTTTGCGTAACTGTTTATGTGCGCTGAAAAGCGAGCAAAATAGCTATCAATTTTTTGCTGCGCCCTTTGGTCAAGCTCATCTGTGCTGTGGGTGTTAGGCAAGGTGAGTTCTGGGTACTTTTTTTGATTTGCTAAGTACTGCTTATAATTAACGTAATTTAATGTTGTAGAGGGCGAAGCTATTGAGCTGTCTATCATACTCATTTTAAATGTGTTAAAGCTTATTACTGCTGAGCAAATAAGGCAGATGAATAATAAGCTATAACAAAAAAATAATGCGCTTTGCAGTGCTAATTTGGGCAAGGCGGCAGGGCTATTTATGCCGGACTTTTTTATGCTGGTTAATTTACGATCTATGTTTTTAACCGCAGGCTCGCTAGGTGAAACAACCAATTTAGTACCCGTGGCGCTTTGAGGTGCCCTTACACTTGCATGTGGCTCTACTTTGGTTATTAAACCAAAACTTTTTAGTTTAGATTCTGTTTTAACTGCATCAATACTCGATAGGTCTTTGACGAGTGCGTAGGCTCGGCCATCAAATAATTTTACAGCGACATTATGGGGAATTTTTAAAAACAGACAAAGTTGCTCTTGTACGGTACTAATGTCAGCATTTTGGTGTAACTGACCATTAAAAATAATTTTAAATGAGGCGCTCACGCTATGTCCTTATTCGTGCAACTTCCATTGAGGAATTTTTATTATTGTTTTAACACGCTGTTAATTTACCAGATAAAATAAGGGGTTTCTAGTATTTGGCCTCATTAAACTAGTAAAAAAGCCTGAATAAAATTTGTTCTATTAAATTTTTAACGCATTGTTTTGTGGTAGCTTTGATGGAAGTGCTTGTTTTTATGTTGTTTTATTGGGTACGCGGTATATGGGCTTTTATAAAGCAATTTTTGTGAGTTGTTTACATTAATTAATATGGTGAGAGAAACGGTTAGCGTGCTCTGTAGCATTTAAATACATTGCCCTTTGCTAGGGGGGTTACAAAGGGCAACAAGGGTGCTTTATTTTACAGCTGCTTTGATAGGCGTATCACCATCAAACAACTCAAAAACGCGGTTGCCATTAAATGCGTTAGTAGCAATATGTAATAGGGCATTGGCAACGTTTTCGCGACTAATTTTAGCTTTAGAGCGATCGCTTGGGCGCTCGGTGGTTACTTTCATTGAGGCGCTTTCATTGGTTAAAGTGCCAGGGCGCACTATGGTGTAGTTTAAGCCACTGTTTATAAGGTGCTCATCAGCCATATGTTTGGCAACTAAGTAAGGCTTTAAGTCGCTTTCAATCGAGTCTGGATCGTCAGCGCCAATAGAGCTGATCATAATAAAATGCTTAACGCCATGCTCTTTAGCATACGTTGCTGCTTTGGTGGCTGCCCATAAATCGATTAGCACGGTTTTATCTGTGCCTGTACTTCCGCCAGAACCCGCAGCAAATATTACTTGGTCGCAATCTTTTAACGCAGTAGAAAAGTCGCCTTCGAGGTCTTGCTCTACAATAGTTAAAAACGGGCTATCTAAATCACTTAGCTTACTTTTATCGCGCACTAATGCGGATACATTTTGCTCGTTTTTTAAAAGCAGCTCGGTTGCCATTTTACCTATTTGCCCGCTAGCGCCAATAATTAGGGTCTTACTCATAATTAATTCCTTCTCAATTTAGTGTAAAGGTGTTTGGTACAAATAGACCTTGGGGTAGGCATTCTTTTTTAAAGGGTAAAACAGTGTTTTTATCAATAAATTGGTCATTTAAAAGCAGATAAAAAATGAGTCTGAACTGAGTATGAAAATTAGCTGCTTTTTGCCGTGTTTATTCGATCATTATGCTGACTTCGGTGACATAATTATGATGATACAAACTAATGCGAACAGCATGTTCTTGGTAGTTATAGTAAAGGGTACGATAGGTATTATCGCCTTTACTATTAATGGGATCCCCTAGTGCATGTTGATAAAATTTAGCAATATCATTGATAGAGGCAGCCAAATACCCAGTGCGTACTTTGGGGTATTCGTCAGTTACATCCATAGTGGTTATGAATTCTTCAGGTAAGGGAATTTCGGTTACGTTTTGGCTAAATGTGTTGAACGATATTGCAGCGAGTAATGCTGCAGCACAGGTTAAAGCTTTCATTGTTTTCCTTTTATTTATACCTATTCGCATTCGTACATAGGGTGCGCATGGGTATATAAACTCCTTTTATAGATATTATTTTACGCAAAAAAAGAATGATGTCATTTAAATTTTATTTCGTATTAAATCACGAACTATAAAACGCGCTGGGTGAATAGCTTGGCTTACACGCTCGCTTAGTGGGCGTGGCTCATTATTTAATGTACTAATAAAGTGCTCGCTTAACAGCGGTGCACTGCATAATGCGCGCGCGCCAAATCCGGTAAAAATATGTAAGCCTTGATGTGGCTTTTGCAAAGGCGAGTATTGATAGCGTTTACCTAAGCGTAAATTAGCAAAGGCGTTAATATAATCGCTTTGCTCACACCATTGTCCTGCCATTGGTAAGTGATCTATAAATGTGCAGCGCACAGCTGCTTTAGCACTGGTAATGTCACCTAATGTGGTGGCAAAGTCGCTTTGCTGGTAAAAGCTAAGTAGTTGCTCATGGTTTAGCTGGTTGTCTTTTTCTGTAACGGCGCGACTTTTTGTGTTTTTTTCAAATGTTGCGCCCATACAGTGCTTGCCTAAATAGGCAGGGGTAAAATAACCTTTATGGCACAACACGGTTTTAAGCTTTTTAGAGTGTTCACTCGCTTGTATATGCGATACTTGGCCGCGCACTCCTACAATAGGTAATGCGTTTGTTTGTTCAAACGCATCGCTATGCTCACCTGCACATATTATTACATCACTAAATGGGCCGTACTGAATGTTATTAGCGGCTAAATACCAGCCGTCGGGTGTTTTGTTAAGCTGCTTAATATGGCAATTAAAATAGCTATTAATGGAGTTAAGGCTATTGGCCGCTTTTAGCATTGCCTCAACTAGCTGGGGTGGGTTTACCCAGCCGCCTTGCTCAAAATAAACGCCGGGGTAGCCGGTTGTTACGCCTGCGAGTTTATCTCCTTGCTCTACAGTTACATTGCGCATTAAGGCTTGAGGCCATAGCTGTTTTTGTTCTAAGTTTTGGTGTTTATCGGCAAGTGGTTTTTTTACCGCATGTTGCAACACACCGCACCAACTATGATCAAAATTAAAGCCGTTTTTAAGTAGTTGCTGGTAGCTGCGTTTAGCGTATAAAAAACTATGCGCAAATAATTCACTGTGAGGTGAGTTTTTAGCTTGTAAGTGCGGGTAAACCGCGCCTTGTACATTATGTGAAGCGCCCATAGCTGGTTTTTCATCTTGGCAAAATAGGGTGCTTTTAATGCCCCGCTTAGCCAAACTGTGCAAAATACAGCTACTTGCAATTCCGCCTCCTATTACAGCAACATGTTCTAGCTTGGCAGGGGGGTGTTCAAAGTACGGGGGCGATGAGTGCGCACTATTTGCATCTGCTACTTGACCTATCAGCATTTCGCGTTTTCGGCCAAAACCTTTTGCTTTTTGCATATTAAAGCCTGCGGCTATTAAGCCTCGGCGTACAAAGCCTGCCGCGGTAAACGTGGCTAGTGTTGCCTGCTTGCGCGATATATCAACCATGGCGTTAAACACACTTTGTTGCCACATGTCGGGGTTTTTACTCGGTGCAAAGCCATCTAAAAACCACGCATCGACCACCCCTGATTGCGGGTAGCTCATTGCATTTATTGAATCAAGTACATCGCCAAAATACAAATCAAGAGTAACCTGGCCGCTATTAAATTCTATACGATGACAGCCGCCTAAATTTATAGGGTAGTGCGTTATTAATTCATCACTAAGTTTGTGTAATGTTGGCCACGCTTGCAGTGCTTTTTTTAGATCATCAGCATTAAGCGGGTATTTTTCAAACGAAATAAAATGCAACCGCTTAACCCGTTTGTCTACTTGATTTTGAACTTGTTGATTGGCAAGGTGGTCATTAAATTGTTGCCATGCATTTAAAAAGTTTAAGCCAGTACCAAAACCGGTTTCGGCAATAACAAAATGCGCTTGGTCATGATTTTGTAACCGCGCCTGTATATTGTTTTGTTGATAAAATACGTAATGCGATTCAGCAAGGCCGTCGTCATTAGAAAAATAAACATCGTCAAAGTTATCGGCTACCGGTGTGCCTACTTCATTAAAGTGTATTTGGGCGTTTTTTATCATGACTTATTAAATTTTTAGACAGTATTTTTTAATTATTTTACGGGTTTTCTTTGAAATAGTCTGGCGTTATTTATAAGCTATTAAATTCAGAGTACAGGTGTACGCTAGAAAGCTGACCACTTAACACCTAAAAACAGCGTAAAATACACAGTAATTTAGTATCAAGCTAAGGGAATTACCCATGAGAAGAGCCGTAATTACGGGTATCGGTGTTGTATCAAGCATCGGTAATAACAAACAAGAAGTATTAGAGTCACTAAAAGCGGGCAAAAGCGGTATTGCTTTTAACCAAGAATTTGCCGATTACAACTTACGCAGTAATGTATCAGGCAAAATTGATATTGATGTTAAAGAACACGTTGACCGTAAAGCAATGCGCTTTATGGGTGATGCTGCTGCTTACTCTTATATTTCTATGAAGCAAGCAATTGAAGATGCTGGCTTATCTGATGAGCAAGTATCTAATGAGCGCACGGGTTTATTAGTTGGCTCTGGTGGTGGCTCTTCAAAGTGGCAAGTAGAAGCAGCCGACATTTTGCGCGAAAAAGGCGTAAAACGTGTAGGCCCATATATGGTACCGCGTACAATGGCGAGCACCACATCGGCCTGTTTAGCAACGCCATTTAAAATTAAAGGTGTTAACTATTCTATAAGCTCTGCGTGTGCAACATCTGCACATTGTATTGGTCACGCGGTTGAGCAAATTCAATTAGGCAAGCAAGATGTTATTTTTGCCGGTGGTGGTGAAGAGCTACACTGGACCCTTGCAATGGAATTTGACGCAATGGGCGCATTGTCTACCAAATACAACGAAACGCCAGAAAAAGCATCACGTACGTACGATGCAAACCGCGATGGCTTTGTTATTTCTGCTGGCGGCGGTATTGTTGTAGTAGAAGAGCTTGAGCATGCACTTGCTCGTGGCGCACATATTTACGCAGAAATTGTAGGCTATGGCGCTACATCTGATGGCTACGACATGGTAGCACCTTCAGGTGAAGGCGCAGTACGCTGTATGCGCCAAGCAATGCAAGGCGTTGATGCACCAATTGATTATTTAAACACGCACGGTACATCTACGCCAGTGGGCGATGTTAAAGAGCTAGGTGCTATTCAAGAAGTGTTTGGTGGTAACTCGCCGCTTATTAGTGCGACTAAATCATTAACGGGTCACGCACTGGGTGCTGCGGGTGTTCACGAAGCTATTTTCTCAATTTTAATGATGGAAAACGACTTTGTAGCGCCATCTATTAACGTAGAAGAGCTAGATGAGCAGGCACAAGGCCTTAACATTGTAACTGAGCGCCGTGATGCGCAGCTTAATACGGTTATGTCTAATAGCTTTGGCTTTGGTGGTACAAACGCCACATTAGTTATGAGCAAATATAAAGGTTAATTCGTTTTCTCTTTATAGTGATTAAAAGCCGAGCATTGCTCGGCTTTTTAGTTTGTGTAATGGCTCGGTTGTTCGTTACAATAGCGCCTCATTTTGCCATACGGACTCCCCAATGAAGATTCTTGCCGATCAAAACATGCCTTTAGTTGAGCAGTATTTTGCAGACTTTGGTGAGGTAACGCGCTTTGATGGTCGAAACTTAGCACCCGATGCGTTAATTGATGTTGATGTATTACTTACGCGCTCGGTTACTAAAGTAAACAGTGACCTGCTTGCTCATGCTAATAAATTAAGCTTTGTAGGTACCGCCACTATTGGTGTTGATCATATAGATACACAGTTACTTAATAAGAAAGGCGTTGCCTTTAGTAGTGCCCCAGGTTGCAATGCAGTGGCGGTGGCTGAGTATGTAATAAGTAGCTTGTTTGCATTAAGCCAAGAAAACGCAGTCCCTCTAAGTGGTCAAACAATAGGTATTGTTGGGGTGGGTAATATTGGCAGCTGTTTAGCACAAAAACTAAAAGCGCTTAATGTTGATGTTTTATTATGTGACCCAATTAAACATGAGCAGGGCTTATTAGCCGAGCATGTTGAGCTTGACGAACTACTTGAGCGCGTAGATGCGGTTACTTTTCATGTGCCGCTGATTAAAGCAGGTGAGCACAAAACGCATCATCTAATTGATGAAAAACGTCTTAACGCGTTAAAGCCTGGGTTAGCAGTTATAAATGCGAGCCGTGGAGAAGTGATTGATAACCACGCTTTGTTATCGGTTATGGAGCAAGGGGCAGACTTAGATTTGGTTCTTGATGTTTGGGAAAACGAACCTAACATTTTAATTCCATTGCTTGATCATGTGCGCTATGCCAGCGTGCACATTGCTGGGCATACTCTTGAAGGAAAAGCCCGCGGTACACAAATGCTATATCAAGCACTGTGTAAATTAAAAGGTGTAACCGCAGAAAAGTCGCTTTCTGATTTTTTACCAGAACCTGCCGTTACAAGCCTAAGTTTAGAGAGTAGCTTTACTGAGGCTGATATTGCGCGTTTAGTGCATTTGATTTACGACGTACGCCGCGATGATGGCATTTTGCTGCGCAACTTAGCAAAAGACGGGTTTGATAGTTTACGTAAAAACTACCCAGTAAGGCGTGAGTTTAGCACTTTAACGGTGCAAGGTGGTACGCAGCATATAGATGCATTCGCTCAGCTTGGCTTTAACACCGCAAACTAATTTAACTAGCAGTGTTGTTTTAACACTGCTTAAAGAGGAAAAAATATGTCGCAAAAATATAACGTTGCTGTACTTGGCGCTACAGGCTTAGTCGGTCGTCAAATTATTGAAACCTTGGAAGAGCGTAAATTTCCGGTAGATCAACTTTTTTTACTAGCCAGTAGCCGCAGCGCAGGTGAAGACATAAAGTTTCGTGGTGAAACCATTGAAGTGCAAGATGTAGAGGGCTTTGACTTTAGCCAAGCACACATAGGCTTGTTTTCAGCTGGTGGCAGTGTGTCAGAAAAATACGCGCCAATTGCAGCTGATGCTGGCTGTGTTGTAATTGATAACACCTCACATTTTAGAAACGATTTTGAAGTACCGCTAGTGGTACCAGAAGTGAATGCAGCAAGCCTTGAAGACTTTAGAAACCGCAATATTATTGCAAACCCTAACTGTTCTACTATTCAAATGATGCTAGCCCTTAAACCAATTTACGATGCTTATGGTATTGACCGTATTAATGTATCTACATACCAAGCTGTATCTGGTGCAGGTAAAGAAGCAGTAGATGAACTGGCAAAGCAAACAGCTAATTTAATGAATGCTCGCCCAATGGAAAACGAAATCTTTCCTAAGCAAATTGCATTTAACGTTATCCCTCAAATAGATACTTTTGAAGATAACGGCTACACACGCGAAGAAATGAAAATGGTAAACGAAACGCATAAAATTTTGGGCGATACCACTATTGCTGTTAACCCAACCTGTGTGCGTGTACCTGTATTTTTTGGCCACTCAGAGTCAATCAACATTGAAACACGCATGCCGTATGACTTTGAACACGTTAAGCAGCTTTTAAATGATGCCCCAGGGGTTGAGCTTATTGAAGATGAGGGCGATTACCCAACAGCGGTGTCAGATGCCAGTGGTAATGATACGGTTTACGTTGGCCGCTTGCGCGCCGATATTTCGCACCCTCATGGTTTAAATATGTGGGTTGTCAGTGATAACACCCGTAAAGGGGCTGCCACTAATAGCGTACAAATAGCAGAAGAGTTAATCGCTAACTACTTATAAATAGCAGCCAATATTGTGTATAAATTAAGCGGCAAACTTTTATAGTTTGCCGCTTTTGTATTTTAGGGAGCCAAATTATTGCCGCTTGGTATTGCTACTAAACTAAACGCCTTGATCTATCACGATAAAATAGTATTAAGAATAAAGTTTTAAGGTATTTATTTTCAAAGCGTTGCAATGGATATTAGGCCGCAACTGGTTTATAGTTTGTAACTGGAATAGAGCTTGCAATAAAAATAGATTGTAATAACAAATGTAGATCAGCTATTTGGCTGGTTACGGCAAGAATAATTAATGTTGAGCAGCTAAATAAATAGCAAAGCATTTAACATTTACACATTAAAGGATCAGCATGCGCGGTTTAGCTTCACTTATTATATTAGCGTCTGCATTGGTAGTAACTCCAATTTACTCTCAAGACAGCACCCAATTAAAGGGGCCAAAAGGCGCTGACTATGGTGCGCAAGGGCGATCAATAGGGCCTATAAAACCAACCGATACGCTATGGCGTATTGCTGCCAAAGTACGCCCAGATAACTCAGTTAGTATCTACCAAGTTATGCAAGCCTTGTATAACAAAAACCCTAATTCTTTTTTAGAACAAAACCTAAACCACATGCAAAGTGGTGCCTATTTAAAAATACCCACCTTAGCGGAAATTAGACGCGTAGACCCACAACTTGCTAAACAACGCTCAGAGCAAGATGACGCGCTGTGGGAAAAAAAGAAAAATGGCACACTAACTACAAGTGAAATTAACGCCGCGCAAACCAAAGTAACACAAGCTCGTAAAGCCGATGTTGACGACGCTAAAAAAGAAATCCAAAAAGAATTAAATGAAATAAAAACAGAGCAAGGTAATAAACTTGTAGAGCTGCAGCAGCAATTTAAAAGCTCGGTTAATAATGTAGAAGAAATATTAGCTGAAAATAATAACCTTAAAAAACAATTGTCGGGTATCTCTAAAGAGCTCGCTAATGTAAAAGAGCAACTAGGCCAAGACAGCGAAATTCAAAAACAGCTAAAAGAGCTAATAGAAAAACAAAACGAAATAATAGCTCAGCAAAAAGTGCAAGAAGTACCAAAAGAAGAGCCTTTTGACCTAGGCGCTTTAATGTCTAACCCGCTTGTGCTTATTTTATTAATGACCATTCCTGCATTATTAATTATTTTTGCTGTGGTGATGTTTTTACGAAAGCGCGCCAATAAAGATGAAGCAGCGCAAGAAGACGACGATTTTCTGCCGCAAACCCCAAGCTTTACCGAAGGTGAGCCGCAAAGTAATGATACGTTAGACGATCCAATTATTCCTGATCCCCTTGATGATTTAGATATTCAATTAGATGACAATCATAGCAACGACATGTTGCCTGAAGATGATATTGCATTTGATGACTCTCTTGATGATGCGCTAGACGACGAGTTTACTGATTCAGAAAACTTGCTTGACCAAGACGAATTAGAAAGCCTATTAAGTGATGACATTGTTTTTGATGACGAAGGCAGCGAAGGGGACGAGTTAGACATTTTCATGCAGCAGGGCTTTGATGAACCTGTAAATGACAAAAAAGATGATGAAATTGACCTTGATTTAGATGATACAAAAGATTCTGACGATATTTTAAGCAGTGACGACCTAGACGATTTATTTGACGAGGACGATAGCCTGCCAGAAATCGATTTGCCTGAGGTTGAAAAGCCTACCGCGGATAACAGCTTAGAAAGCAATGATGAGTTGGCTGCCTTAAGCGAAGAGCTTGCCCAAGAAGAAGACGATGACTTTGATATTGATGAATTATTAGATCAACAAGCTGATACAGAATCACCAAAAGACGAAGATTTTGATTTAGACGACATAGACAGCTTAATTGATGAAGCAAGTGATACACCTGATGAAGCCCCTGCTGATGCGCTAGTTGAAGAAAACGATGACTTTGATTTAGACGACATAGACAGCTTAATTGATGAAGCAAGTGATATACCTGATGAAGCCCCTGCTGATGCGCTAGTTGAAGAAAACGATGACTTTGATTTAGACGACATAGACAGCTTAATTGATGAAGCAAGTGATATACCTGATGAAGCCCCTGCTGATGCGCTAGTTGAA